>JBJXGM010000044.1:0-13459 GCA_046155985.1 Myxococcaceae bacterium
CCCAGTCGAACTCCGCCTCCGGCGGTCCACGCGCAGGCGCCAAGGGCGGCGCTCGCGCCCCAAGCCCAAGGTGCTCGAGAATCGCCTTCGCACCCTTCCCCATCACCGTCGCCAACACCCGCCGTCGTCCCCCGCAGCGGGGGCATGCCAGGACGTCGATGGCGAACGTCCGCCGCAGCAACTCCGCCCAGTCCGGCGCACCCTCTCGCTTCTTGCGCGGCCCGCGCGCCCCTCCCTCGGCAGTCGCACCGCCTGGGACGCGGGCGGGCGTTGTCGCCACTCGCACCCCCGACGATGGCACCTGCTTCACCACCCTGGGCCGCAACTTCGCGCCTGGCGCGAATACCCCGTGAAACCGCACCAGGTTGCTTCGCGGCGGCGGCACCAACGTCGCCAACTTCCGAAGCAGCTGCATGGGCGCCTCTTGTGCCACCTTCTTTTCCAGGTGATGCAGCCTTTCTTTCATTGTGGCCAGGCCGTGCCGCAACCACACGCTGCGCACCCGGAACGCCGAAATAAACACCCCTCGCTTTCGCAATTCATTTGAGGCCCGGCCAGCTTCAGCAGGCCAAGCTTGTTTCGAACGACTTTCTCATTTAGCCGGTAGAAGCCACGGACGCTGACGGAGTCGATTCACGATTCCGCGAAAGCTCAAGTGGCGATTGGGGTTCCGTGGCGCGCCTCCTCGAGTGGGTACGAAAGATAGGCCGAAACCACCCGGATGATTTCGCCCCTGAGTTGGGGCAAGGAGGAATGGTTCGCGTCAATGCCCATGAGCGAAGTGACCACCGTAATCAAGATTCGACTCACAAAATCGGCTCTTCTCTCGTCCACCTCAAGCTTCAGTTGCAGAAGTGGCGAAAGCCTCACCGTGATCTGATTCATCAGTCGTTCGTAAACGTTCACTTGCTCGGGGAGAATAGAACCGTTTTTCATGCAGAGACGAAAACCCGAGTCGCTCGCATAGAGCTCAAACAGAGGACCGATAATCTTCGCCACTGCTTCTTCTATCGGCAAGGGAATCAAACTCATGTCCAGTTCTCGATCGAGTAGATCAGCCACCCGCTTCGCGGTCCGCTCCGCCAGCGCCAAGTAGATCGCCGCTTTATCGGGAAAAAAGTGATAGATGGAGCCGACTGGAAATCTGCCTCGGGCTGCGATGGCGTTCGTCGTGGCCGCTTCGTAGCCAATCTCGCGAAACACTTGGTTCGCGACTTCCAGAATTTGCTCATAGCGACGGTGGCCACGCTCTCGTAGAGGCGTGCGGCGCAGCGTTCCCAAATTCGAACGCTTTTTCCCACGGTTGGCGGGAGCTCTCGTTCCCAACGTCCTGTCCATGCCTCACTCCAATCCGGCTATTTGGTCACGGTTGACAACATGAGTAAATGCTCATATACATTGCTCCCTGCGACTATGAGAAATTTACTCTCGATCATGTTGATGGCTGGCGTCGTTGGTGGCTGCACGGTTGGCCCGGAACAAGAGGGACCCAAGACACCCCCGACGACCCCAGTTGAAAATTGCAAGGTGACCGCGGTCGAGAAACTGCCCTCGACGTTTGAGAACGTGGTGATCTCGCCGGTCACCGGCCTTTCGTATTCAAGCATGCAGAACCCGGACCCCGCGGAAAAGTGCAACACTTTCCTCGGAAGAACTGACCCAAACTGCATCTACCAGCTCTACAGCCTCGACTCGACAATGCAGGCAACCTGCCTTTCCTGCACCCAGGTTCCAGGAGGTCCTGACCCACGCCTTCACAAAGTGATGCTGAGCATGCACCCCACTGGCCAGTGGATCTTCGTTGGGGTCGAACAACCCGACCACGAACATCAGTGGATGCCGTGGGATTGGCAGCTTGGAATCATCCAAAGTGGCGGTTGGATCAACATGTGGGCGACGACTCCCGCCGGTGATCGTTGGTACCGCCTGACCGATCTCGGCCCGAACAAAGCGGGCAGCGGGTACATCGGCCCAAGCATCTCGCCGGATGGCGCCACTTTAGTTTGGACTGAGCTTCAAAACACTGGCTGGGACGCCTTGAAATACCCAGGGGGCGTCTGGAAACTCTGGCGCGCGGACCTCGTCGTGAATCCTTTGACGGGTGCTCCAGAGCTCAACAGTCGAATCGACATTACGCCCTCAGGCGCTCACTGGCTGGAGCCAGGCAATTTCGCGCCGGACGGCACTCACATGCTCCTGTCTACCGATATCGGATTGCCCGATGGACAGGGAGTCTGGGGCCAGGACCAATGGTCAATTGACGTCTTCACGGGTGAGCTTCAGAACCTCACTCAGACGCCCACCGCCTGGGACGAGCATGGTCTTTACTCAGCAGACGGAAAAAAAGTCGTCTTCATGTCCTCCTATCCATTCATGAATTGGCCGGTGAACCCGAACACCTACCTGAACCTTCGGACCGAGTTCATGTTGATCAACTCGGACGGTAGCGGCCTCCAACAGCTCACCCACTTCAACGAGTCTGGATACCCCGAGTTTCAGGGGGGAGGGAACGTCGTTGCCGCCGTGGCTGGCTTCACCGCTCCAGACACCTTGTTTGGTACCGTCATGGGAGAGAATTTCTCCAAGACCAACTGGCGGATCCAATTCAATGGCCCGTGCGGGAGTCAGTGAGAAGAAACCCGCCGCCGCAGTGGCAAAAACGGCCACACCAGCTGAGCCAGGTAGCCCTCGGGCAGAGAATGCACTTCTTCCTGGGTGGCCGTACCCAAGAAAGTGCGAACGCCCAGAGTGAAGACGTCCTTTCTGACAAGTCCGTCGTCACAAGACGCGTCTTCCTCAAAGAGAAGCGGCCCCTCTTGCGCTGGAGTCACGCATGCACTTTCATCCGCGTTGACAGCGAAATCCGGGACTCTGACGGAAAGCTTGTCCGGCAGAAAACCGCTGACGGGAAATGGGTGGACGTCGTCACGCGCTACTTCCTCTCGTCCTTGCCCAGGGCAGCAATGACGGACGCCCAGTGGCTTCTGGTTGTCCGTCGCCACTGGGCCGTTGAAAACAATGTCCATGGCACTCTTGACCTCGCCTTCAAAGAAGACGACGCCCCGTGGATTGAAGCTTCACCTCAAGGCGCGCTCGCCGTCCTGCTTCTGCGTCGCGTGGCCTTAAACCTCTTGGGCCTCTTCCGCAGCGTTACCCAGCGCAGTGACGAGAAGCGCGCCACCCCCTGGAAGCAGCTGATGCGCGGCGTTTACCTCGCCCTCGTCACTGCCACTGAAGAAGTCCTTGCCGGCATCCGCCATCGGACGGCCATCGCAAGCTGAATTGCCGGGCCCCGCGACCAACGGACTTTTGTAACAGACAGCGACGTCGAGTCCCGGGCACCCTGGGGGCGCAAGCCTCCTCGGGTGCCCGACGGTGGCCACACCGCGTGGAAAATCAGTCTCTCCGAATACTTAGCCGGTCGATGCCGCCTGCCCAATTCGAGAACCGATCAAATCTCCCTTAGCTGGTGAGCGAGGAAACAACTGCGAAGGCGTTGAAGAGAATGGAGCGATGTCGAAAGTGCGTCCTCCTCAATACCGGGTGAAGCTCAGTGAGCGAGATCCCCGCGCGCGCTGGCCGACTCAAATCACGAGCCGGCCGTTCCTGCACGTGGCGATCGAACTGGGACTGCCGACGAGTACATATGCGTATCGGGGCAAACGCATCGTGGTTGTTGGCGAGGGCTTCAGTAACTTCGCCAAAACACTCGAGGGCGCGGGCGCAAAGGTCTTTGCGGTTGATCCCATTTACGCACTGGGTAAAGAAGAACTCAGGCAACTCTGGATCTCGGGTGGCTACGAAGGCGCTGACTTCGCCGAGTTTGTATCTGACGTTGGAACGCTGGATCCCGAAGACATTCGGGAAATGACCCTGACGCCCGAAGAAGCGCTGAGACGACGTGCCCAAAGGGCCGTCGCTGCCGAGGTGACCGCGCTGCCATTCCGCTCTGCGACTGCGGACTTGGTGTGTTGCAACCACCTCATCGAATACCTGGCCAAGCAAGACGCCGTTCGGGGAATTCAGGAGATGCTGCGTCTGGTTCGTCCGGGGGGTGCGGTTCACCTCAACCTCTTTCGTTTCATGCAGGAAGAACTCGAGCCCATCATCAAGCGGCGGAACCCAAGCCTCGTGATCGCGAACAACCCACCCGTGAACGACCCGATGATGACCGCCTGGATTCTGACCAAGCCGGTGAGCGCGCCGGGCGGGACGGATGACTACGTCGCGCCGACATGACGCGCCAACACCTCGCTGGAAATGCGATAAAAGCACCGAGGGCTCTTGAGTGAACATCCTGGTCGTGGACGACGACGTTGAGCTGTGCGCGCTTCTCTCGCGGTATTTGGAGAAGAATGTCAGCCGACATGACAGACGCCATCAGTGAAGAGGCGCTCCGGCGCATAGGCGGAATAGCCGGGGTTTTCCGGCACGTCACGCGGTGAACCGAAGCGGTCGAGCCCGGGACCACGTCGTTGGAGACGGGCGCACGGGCATGCACGGCTATGCGGCGCAAGCGGAGGGTCCCCGCCCGGCACTCCGATGAAAGGGGGGGGCGAGGCAGGTGGCGACATCGGCGCGAACGTCCTCTCTTTCGTCGCGTCCCGATACGGGGTCCTTTCACTCGTATGTTACCTCACCACGCGGAGGCGAAGCGGTGGCGCCGGCCGGTTGGGCGGGTTTGTTCCACCCTCCACTTGCCTCGCATAGCCGTGCAGCCACTCTTCGAGCGCGGTGTAGCCGGAAGGTCGGACGCTGTGTGGATCGGTCGGGGGCACCAGCGCCCTCGTGTTCACCGCCAAGGTCGGCCAGCCGCCCACTTGGTCCTGACTCGAGATCATCGTGCCCGTCCGACTGGCGACTTGATTCACAATGCGCTGATCCACCGCGTCTCGATCGAGGGGGCGCGCCCCAGCATTCGCGAGGACGAAGGTCTCGACGCCCGCCGCCGCGAGTGGCGTCCCCAGGAGCGGCACGGCGGGCTGGCCGACGCGCGGATCGAAGGACATATGGTTGTCATACGCCTCGGCGGACTCGAGTCGATTGTCCGCCATATAGAGCTGCGATCCGACCGCCCCAGCCCACGTCCCGACCGCATAGAGCGGCAGAGACGGATGACTCCCACCCCTGCCACCGACATAGACATTGCCCACCACGTTCAGCAGCCACACCAGCGAATTGTCGCCCGATGAATAGACGAAAGTCGCCCATGGATAAGGGTGTTCGTCCCTCCCCCAGTCATAGACAACGTTGTTAATGAACTGCGCGATGTTGCCGCGTTCGATTTCGGGATTGCGATCGCTCGAATGCGCCAGGAGGCTTTGTCGGATGTCGGCCTGACCGCCTGGACTCAGCCCTATGTGCGCGGAGAGGGAGGAGATGTCGCCCGTCCGGTACTCGACGTTCGCGGCGCGATACAACCCTTCGCTGAGAATGCTCCGCCAGACGGTCGTGTTGCCCGGCACCCCAGTCTGGACCACCTGCACGAGTTTCCCGCCGGCCCACGACATCGAACAATGATCGATGACGACGTTCTGCGCGTCCTCCCGGTAGACCAGGAGGGCGTTGTGCGCCGACGTTGGGACGAGCCGCGGCCCCCCATCGCCTGGCCGGATGCGAAGATGCTGAAGGAGCACGTCGTGTGCATAGACGTTGATTCCACCCGCCGACACCGTCGCGCTCATGGCGCCGCGCAGCGTAATCCCAGGCGACGGGGCGGTTTGGCCCGCGATGGTAATGCACGGACTTAAGATGTTGATGTCCGACTCGAGCACGATGGTGCCGCTGGTCTCGAAGATCACGACACGCGGGCCGGACGCCTCAAGGGCGGTCCGCAGCGAGCCAGGGCCGCCATCGTCCAGCGTCCTCACGCGCAGAATCGCCGGATGAGTCCCACAGCCATAAGCGGCCCGAGTGGTCATGCCGAAACCCGCTCCGCCCGGAACGACCGGAAGCGACGATTGCGCTTTGGCCAGAGTCCCAACGAGCGCAAGAAGCGCCAGCAGACTTGTGGCCGCCTCCAAGATCGCAATCTGCAGACGTCGCATAGGCTCACAAGCATTGCAGATCTTGTGCGCGGAACATCCTTCTGAATTTTTGGATAGTTACGTCGTTGGCTGACGCACTGTGAGGGGCAGACCCCCACTGTTGGTGCTGACATACCCCCAAACTTTGCCCACCGGGGGGCTTAACGGCCTCCGCTGCTGGTTCGAAGGTTTCGGGGCGGGGAGGGTGGGGTGGCTTGGCCCGTTCCAGATCCCCAATTGGGGTCGAACTCATCGTCGTACTCCGCGCCAGCGATTTGAAACGAGAGCCGTCCGTTGGGCGCCAGCGATCCATTGGAGTAGTAGCCGATGTTCAGGTTGCTCCACTGGTGTGTATTCAAGACGAACGATCCGGACTGAGCGGTGGGTGCGCCGTGGTTGGCGTTTGCGCCATTCAGCCAAAAAGCCAGTCTTGCATTGGCCGCACTCGCGGAGGACGAGCGTATCTCGTACTGAATCGAGTGCCATGTGTTCGCTTCAAGATCAACGGGCGAGGTACGGTTCGGCTCGCCGTCGATGTTCCGCTGGATGCGTGTGGACACAGAGCTGACAGAGGTCGTCGGGCGCAGTTCAACAATGACTCGGCTTGTGGAATCGGACCCATCCCCCAAAATGATGAACTTGTCTGTCCATGCACCCTCGGGTGGATTGCCCGTCAGATTCAGAGGCGCCAAAAATCGGATGCGGAGCCGAATGTAGCGCGTCGATCCTTGGGGAGCCACGGGCACCGAGGTTCCCCATCCCAGATAGAACTGAGAGTGCGTGCTGCTGGGAACGAGGTCGAACTGGGCGACGTCCTGTCCCTGCGGTCCCGCACCAGCGACCCATCGCTTGGTCGCGTAGCTGGTGTCAGGCAGGCTGCTCCACCCACAAGAGGGGAATGTCGCCTGGGTGCACTCAAGCCTCACAATCGGCGTTGTTTGCGCCAAGGCCAGTGTCGAATTGACCCAGAACAAGACTGCGACCGCTCTGGTGAGGTGCAATCGTATATGCATGACCATATCAAAGCCCCCTACTGGAGAATTCTGAGACGCTGGGGCGCACGTGGAGCGGATGCGCCAACGCTGGCCTCAAAGGCACCCACGTCGTATCCACTTCCTTGAGGTCGCCGCGTGTAAATGAAGTCGTTGATCAACGTTGGAATCGCCAGGCCGGTGTCACGTGCCGAGCTGCCGGCGCGAAGCGCAAAGTCATGCGCCGCCGCATTCACAAAATTGGGGTCTGAAGTCACGTTGTGATCGATCGTCGGTGTCTCTGAACCTCCGTTGTCGACAAGATTGATGCCATTTCCGTAACTGATGTTGTTTCGAATCGTCAGGCCGGACCCGTAGTACTGCAGTGCAATGCCTTCACTCACGTTGCCATAGACGGTGTTGTTGTAGACCGTGGAATTGGAAGCATCCGTATAAACCGAAATGCCAGCTCGATTTCCGTAGAAGAGATTGTTGTAGACCTGATTTTCGGTGCCCCATGCGATCACCAGCCCAAATCCCTGTGAATGATGAACGCCGTTTCCATAGACTCTGTTGTTGCGCACGACGTTTCGCGACGGGTCCAGGTGTGGGCCATGGTTGTTGTAGATGTGAAAACCGTATCCCTCGTTGTCATAGACGGAGTTGTTCTCGAAGAGGTTGTCGCTGGCGGTAATGTAAAGACCATGCCCCCAAGGCGGTCCGTTTGCGGCGTCACCGTTGTCGTGGATGCGACAGCCCAACACTTCGTTGAACGACGTGTCGTTGCCAAAATGAATCCCGCTGTTCCAACTGTTTTTGACCTCGAGTCGTAACAACCGGTTGTGGTGGGCCGTGTGCAGGTAGACGGCATCGGCGTCCGATCCCGCTGATGAATTCTGCATGTCGATAGAGAGGTCCTGGATGATCAGGTAAGAGGGGGCACCTGTGGTCAACCGAATCCCCGACACGTTGTACGGCGGCACCAGCGTGACGCTGTCGCCGGGGAAACCGCCGATGGTCACCGGATTGAGCCAAGAGGTAGCACTTGGAACTCGAAACGTTTGTGAGTCGATAACGTTCAGGCTGCCAGTGTACGTACCGCCACGAATCCAAAGTGTGTCGCCCGCCGAAAGACAAGCGACCCCCGCGGAGAGGGTTCCTTTCTGAAGCGAGGGCGTAGTGCTTTGCGCGGATTCACAAGAGTTCCCGTCGTTTCCAGACTGAGAAACGTAGTAGGTCGCGGCGTAGACCGGGACTTGAGCTGCCAACGCGGCAACCCAAATCAACGCGGCACATCGCTTGAACGTCGCGGCCCAGAGCATTAAGTAGACCTCAGCGGCCGTAGACCGCTGAGGCCCCTCACAGAACCGGACGTGCGGATTTCCCGCATCCGGCTCTTCGGTTGGTGGTTCCACTCGGAACAGCGGGCCCGATGTCTCGGTTCGCTGTCCACTCCACGCGCGCTGAAACCGTCGAGCACGCAGAGCGTCCGCCTTGCGGCGGCCTCGTGTATCCAGCACCCGGCAACATACGGGGCAGTTGCTGATCCCTCTTCGGAGATCGCCTCGGTTGACTGGTGCTGACTCACTCGCCGTGCCCCCCTTCGCTCCGCCGGAGTTGCCCGACTTCATCGCTACTATGGAGGCATCTGACTACCTCCGTTTGAGACGAACCGAACGTTTTCGTCAGTAGATGAACTGTGCAACTGGCATTCCAAAAGGCAGAGTCTTTCAACCAGCTGTTTTTTAAGTGTCGATGGTAGCGGCTACGTGTTGGCAGGGGCACCGGCGAGGGGGAGTTTTCCCCTCAGTTCGCGTTGATGTAACCCCAGACACACTCTGTCCACTGGTGGGGGACGCAAGCCCTCAGTTTTTCTTATGCCCGCGAAGCTTCCGTCAAGGCGCGGGGAAGAGCTGCGAGGCGGGGACAACCTCCCAGTCAAAGTCGGGGCCCTTCCACGCCAGGCGCAGCTGGGCATCGCCCGCACCTTCGATGACCTCAACCCTGAGCGCGTGGCGGCTGCCGGGGGCGAGCGTGACAGTGCCGTCGACTACGCCGGGCCAGAACAGCCACGCGTTGATAATCTGCTGTCCGTCGACCCACACCCGGCATTGGTCGTCGTACACGCAGCGAAACGAGTAGGTTCCGCCCGAGTCGCTGAAGGCTTCAATGTAACCCGACCACCGCACGCTAAAGCCGTCGGCGGGCACGATGCCGGGCGAGGGCGATGGCGCGTCACGTCCGGCAACGCCGTCTTTCCAGTAGAAATTGAGCTGCGGGTCTACGCGGGTGAGCGCCAGGGTACCGAAGTTGCCGTCGGCGTAGTACTCGCCCTTGAGCCCGGTGCCTCGGGCAGCCGGTCGACGCGTGATGACGCCGCTCTTGATCAGCGCCCGGTATTCGAGCGGGCCGGCCAGCTGCAGGTTCATCACTCGCGCGGGATAGCCCGTGTCGGAGGCCGCCGCGAGTGTGCCGCCTGTGAGTTTGGGACCCCCGTTCCACGCCGGGTGCCAGGGTTCGTTTAGGTACGACAGCCGCTGCTGGTGCGAGCCGTCGGTGTTCATGATCCAGATCTCTGAGTCGTTCGACGACTGGCGGCCACTCATGAACAACACTTGCTCGCCGTTGGGCATCAGGTTGGGGTGCTCATTGAACTCGCCGTTGTCGGTGAGCTGACGCAGGTCCGTGAGCGTGGCAAAGTCAACGCTGAACAGCTGGGTGTCGAGCGGGGCGGCGGGGTTGCTGCTGGTGAAAAAGAACCGCTCGTTGTCGAGGGTGAACGAGTTGGCCTCGTTGAGGCCGAGGCGTGGCTCGTAGGTGCGCACGTTGGCGACGGTGGGCGTGCCGACCCCGAAGCTGCCGCCGGTCCACGCGAGTTCGGCGGTCTCGAGCGGCCAGCGCCCCCAGAACCGCCAATCGGTGGCGAAAGGGTTCAGCCCGTCCAGGTGCTTGCTCCACACCAGGCGCGTTCCGTCGGAGGACGCTGCGGGCAGGATGATGGCGGTCACGTCAGCGGCGGAGTGGTGGGTCAGCTGCCACGCTTGAGTGCCATCGGATCGAATCAGCCACACGTCGTTGTACGCGCCGTATCCGGGAAGGGCGGCGTATGAGCCGCACCAGGGCTCGTGGCAGTAGCCGCCCTCGTGCACCTCGCGCTCGGCCGTGAAGAGAATGAACTCTCCGCCTGGCAGAAACGACGGGGTGCCCATGTGCCGATTGGGCAGAAAGGGCTTGTCGCAGGTGACGCAGATGGTTTGGGTCTTGGCGAAATTAGTGATGTAGAGGTCGTAGTACTGGTCCGGACCTCGCGCGAAGTACAGCACCCGGTCGAGGGTGTCGTCCCACGCGCCCAGCACATGGTCGTACCCGAGAAAGTCGGGGCCAAACGCTAGGTGGTAGTGCCAGTCGTTGCCCGGCCCGTCACCGCCATCGGGCGTCGTATAACCTGTCTGACAACCACACCCTGCGAGGGAGAGGAGCAAGAAAGAGAACGCGAGCGGGAAGCAGGTACGCACCACCTACATTGGACTCGGAAACTCGTCCGAAACGCAAGTCAGGTTAGACGGCTACGCCGTCTAAGGTGCGCTGGCCAGGGCTTTACAGGGCGCTTCACCACCGCGCACTGTTGGGCGTCCCGCCTTCATCGTGGAGGGCACCAGTAGGATCTTGCCTCCGCTCATTGAACGTTCGTAGGCGTCGAGCGCGAGTCGGTAGTCGGCCAGAGGGACGCGGGCGCGAATCTCGGTGGCGAGCGGGCCGTGAAGGAGTCCCTGAACGCGGTTGATCATCACCATCTGCCCGAGCAACGAGGTGCGTTTCACCCACTCGTACATGGTGAATCCCTCCACCCTCTTTCGGCGAAACATCACGTCGTTGGGGTCGAAGGTCGCAGGAGCACCAGAAAGATTGCCGATGATGCGCACGACGCCGCCCTCTGGAAGCGCGCGAAGCAACGTGCCGGTCAGGGCGCCTCCGACCGGGTCTATCGCGAGCGTGGCGCCCAACGGGAACGGCTGGGGGAGCTAGAGGATGAGGTGCAACTCTCCAAAGCTGAAGAGTGGCAACGCGCACAGGCTTGGGAAACTTGGGACCGGTACTTGCTGGGTGAAGTGAGAGAACGCTCATGGGAAGACGTCGCTCGGCTGTTCGACGACGCGCTCGGAAGGCGAGCATCCCCGTTGTCGCGACGTCGGCGTTCACGAACGACGTCGAAGCGCAAGTTCGCTGGCTAAAGTCACGTCACACCCTCGACTGGATTCGACAGCTGGAGCGCATAGGCGGAATAGCCGCGGTTTTCCCGCACGTCACGCGGTGAACCGAAGCGGTCGAGCCCGGGTCCACGTCGTTGGAGGCGGGCGCACGGGGGCGGTAACGAGTCCCCTATGGCGCTCACGCACGCACCCCGGCCCGACGCGTCCCTTTCGAACGCGCCTGACATCCACGGTGCAGAAAGGGGCCTACCCACCCCAGTCGAACTCCGCCTCCGGCGGTCCACGCGCAGGCGCCAAGGGCGGCGCTCGCGCCCCAAGCCCAAGGTGCTCGAGAATCGCCTTCGCACTCTTCCCCATCACCGTCGCCAACACCCGCCGACCTGTGCCGCGTGAGGGATGTTTCCTTTCTCGCGGCCGTCCCCCGCAGCGGGGGCATGCCAGGACGTCGATGGCGAACGTCCGCCTCAGCAACTCCGCCCATTCCGCCGCACCCTCTCGCTTCTTGCGCGCCCCTCCCTCGGCAGTCGCACCGCTCGGGACGCGGGCGTTGTCGCCACTCGCACCCCCGACGACGGCACCTGCTTCACCACCAGGGGCCGCAACTTCGCGCCGGGCGCGAATACCCCGTGAAACCGCACCAGGTTGCTTCGCGGCGGCGGCACCAGCGTCGCCAACTTCCGAAGCAGCTGCAGGGGCGTGAAGAGAAGGTGCGTCCGCCCGTCCGGCAGCGGCCGCTTCATTCGAAACGCGATGCGCCCCTCCCCGGCGTGCGTCAGCCGCTCCAACGCAAGCGCACCGCGGGCCCCGTACCGGCACAGCTTCTCGAGGCCCTCCCTGTCGTGCGCATGCAGGTGCGTGTTGGCGTGCAGGCTATACCCCTCGAAGAACCAATTGCCGGCTGCTCGGGAAACTTCGTCAGCGACGGTCACAGCCAGTGGTGCGGTAGTAACGCGGCGATGGTCGTACTCGAGTCGTTTGGAAGTAGCACGCGTGTAGAGGTGTTCTCCGCGCTGACCTGCAGGATGAGCTCTCGACAGCGTCCGCACGGAGGAACGACCCCGCGATCGCTGACCGCTACAATGTCCCTGATCGTCGTTTCACGGCTCTTCAGCATTTCGGCGATCGCGCTGTGTTCGGCGCAGAATCCAAGGCCGCACGAAAAGTCGAGGCAGACGCCAGTGAAGATTCGTCCGCTGCGGGTTCGCAACGCCGCGGCCACCGACGCCGCACTCGCGTACTCCACAAGTTTGAATGTTCCGAGGATGGCGCGTGCTGCCGCTATCAGTTCTTCGTCGGGGCTCATGGCGACTCGATCATCCTTCGCCCGCTGCCGCTTTAGCGGCGGGCGCCGTCCATTCAGCACGAAGAGCCGAGTAGAGGTACACGTCGACGAATTTTCCTCGGTGCAGAGAGCCGGCGCGCAGAACTCCCTCGCGCTGCATCCCGAGCTTCTCCATGACGCGAGCGCTCGCCATGTTCGCCGTCTTGCAGCGGGCCTGGATGCGTTCAGGCCTCACTGACTCAAAGACGTGGCTCATCACGGATCGACAGGCCTCAACCGTGATGCCCTTGCCTCTCAGCCCGAGGTCAAGCGCGTAGCCGAGCTCCATGCAGCGGTTCGACTCGGACGCCCAGACCAAGCCCACCGTTCCCACCACGCTGTCTGGCTGCTCCTTCAGCACGATCGCGAACGGACAGGGCAAACCGCGCGCGTAGTTCTTGAAGGCGACTTCTCGAATGAATTGCTGCGAGTCCTCGAGGCTCCGATGGGCCTCCCACGTCGTGTGCTCAGCTATTTCCGGTACAGAGCAATATCGAAAGATCGATGGGGCATCGGCCTCTTCAAGGGCGCGAAGAACCAAGCGCGGGGTCTCGATGACGGGGAGCACGGCGGACGCGTTGGCCACGATTCCATCGTGACATAGGTCTGCGCGAAGGACGACCTAGCCGTACAGGCAGGATCCGACGGTGTGGGACCAGGCGACGTACACGCTCACAGATCGCACCGCCCGCTTTGAAATGTTTTAAGGCGCGCCTGTTCTCGTCCTGCTCTGAAGTCCACTGGCAACCCAATGCTTTTCGGCCTCGGGATGGAGTAAGCCTCTGCGGCTGAACGACGCGTTGCCAGCCGTCGGATGTCATGGCTCAGGCGAAGTCGCAGAATCGATGGGCCACACCCCAACCCGCCCAAAACGGACATCGCGAATCCCCTGGGCCGAACTCCTCAAACGCACCTTCGCCAAAGACGTCT
>JBJXGM010000047.1:0-9031 GCA_046155985.1 Myxococcaceae bacterium
GGCACAGAGACGCGAGCAAGACAAGGAAGGCCGAAGCGAGAGTACCTCGCGGTACGGCGCGAGGCCTGACGCAGGATTGCGATGCGGATCGGTGGCCGCAGCGAGCGAAAATCCCTCGCCGGGGCACTAGAGCGCATCGCATCAACCCCTCGGTCGCCTGACGGCCGTCGACCAGGGCCCTTACCCCAGGACGCCAAGCCCCGCCGTCAGCACCCAACCTTCAAGGCCGTTGGGCAAGCGGATGCGGCTAAAACCACCTGTCGTCTCGAGAATGCGCACCTTGAGGCCGCCATGCACCTCGAAGGTGACTTTCGCCGTTTCGGCTGGCAACTCACGCACTGACGCGGCATCGGCCAGCACAACGGCTTCGCCCACGCTGGCCTGCAGAACGTGTGCACCCAAAGCAACGGCTGACGCGACGAAAAGGGCGCCGCAGATGGAAAGCAGCGTCACACCCATACCGCCTTGGCGCAGACGCCCAAAGCGCCTCAGCCCCACCAGTATCCAGAGCAGTGCCCAGAGCCCGAGGAATGACCACGCCGTGACTTCGCGCGGCGTTGATGCAGCCAGTCGTTCCAAGAAGGGCTCGTCGTTGTCTGCACCCTCCACCTGGTCCAGCCGCCTTCCCTTGGCGATGGCCAGCTGAGCCGCGGCGTCTTCCCGATGCCCTCCTTGGCGCGCGGCACTTTCCAGATGGAACACAGCGGGACCGACTTTTCCCTCAGCCAAGTAGGCCGTGCCCAAGTTGTAGTGGATATCGGATCCCAAGTAACCGTGCGCCAAAAGTCTCGCAAAACCTTCACGCGCCTGCGGGGCGTCGCCACGGGCGTAGGCCGCATTCGCTTCTGCGAACAAAGATTGGGCCTCGGCCTCACTGTAGTACGCGGGCCCGGGCGCCGGTGCCGACTGGCCCAGGATGAACACCACGAGAAGCAAGTTCATAGCGAGTGCTCCGCACGAGGCGTGGTGATCATGGCGAGATGGCAGAGACCGAAGCGAGGAACGCGCACGAGGCGTGCGCAGCAGAGGCGTGCCCGTCGGCACGACGAGCAGCGCAAATGACGAGTCCGCGTTCCGCAGCAAGAGGATCGGTCATCGCAGCGAGCACTGCGCCTCGGGCGGAGCACTAGAGCCTCCCTTCCACGATGGCACGCGCCTCGGCCAAGACGTCTCGGTCTTTTGGAAAAGCCCCAGGCGCGTACCGGCCCATCTCGCACGCTTCCAGAACACCCAACGTCCGCCGGCTTTCCGTTTCCGGGACGCCCGCTTGGCTCAAACGCTGAGCCAACTCCGCGCGCGAGTACGCCAGGGAAGACTCACCCAACCGGGCGGACAGGTGCGCATGCAGTGCGCGCTCGACTTCGGAGAAATAGACATCGTTTCGAGCCCGCTTCCCGAGGCGCTCCGCTTTCTTCAGTGAAGCTTTTGCATCGCGAACGACGTCTGCAGCTGCGTGCCTGCGTACGCGCCGACGCTGAACCACAATGCCCCCAAGACTTGCGAGCCCCGCGACAACGACAGGCAGACCCAAAAAACCCCAGAACAAGCGCCTCTCCCACGGTGGGGGAACGGCTTTGAGAAAACGCGCTTCATGACGAAGCGGCCGAAGTGCGCCCGGCGTCAGCACGTTCTTGGCTGCTGCCGACAAGGCCCCAGTCGCGGACCCCGTACCGGCGGGACCGGCTTTGACAGCGACGGTGATGGGTTCTGTGCGCGAAGTCTCATATTCGCCTGTCGCAGGATTGAATGCGACGAACGCCAGAGGCGGAAGTGTCCATTCGCCCGTCTGCTGCGCGACGAGAAGGTACTCCTGCACGCGCCGCCCGCCGATGCGATTGCCCTTGTTTTGGGCGGCATCGGTCGTTGCCGGGTCATAGATGCGCACGGAGGCCGGTGGCTGCGGCCGCGGAAGCACAAGCCGCTTGGCGTTACCCCACCCTTCGACAGCCACCTGAAGGGTCACTGGCTTCCCCAACTCCACTTCGCGCGGTTCAACTTGGGCCGACAATTGCCATGCCCCCACGTGCTCGGGCTGAAAACCCGGAGGCGCAGGGCTGGGTGGGGCTTTCACTTTCAGCGCGATGCTGTTGCCCACGCGATGAAGTCGCCGTCCCGAAAACAGAAAACCTGTCGTGATGTCTGCCTCGGCAGCAGCGATTTTTGTGGTCCCTGGCTTGACGGGAAACAACGCGCGGCGCTTCAGCAAATAGGCCCTGTACGCGAGACCATCGATGGTTCGCGACTCGCCCTGAAGCTGCGTCGGGCTCGCAATGTCTTCCGTCCAGAAACCATCCAGCTTCGGCAACGACACCGCGTCGACAGACGACAAGTCGACGCGAGAGAAAATGTAGACGGACAACGTCACCTGCTCCCCGACGAACACCTCGCTCTTGTCAACATACGAGCGAATGAACAGGTCCGACTCGGTTTGGGGGAGGCGTTCTTCCGGAAAGCGGAAAAATGAATCGAACAGGTCATCGTCGGGAAAACCAAAGCCCTGTGGAAACCCGGGCCTCGGGGCGCGTTGCGGGCGCGCGTTCTGCGGACGTCCTTGCACGACTTCGATCACAACGGCTTCGCTGGCCACCCGGCGCTGCGGCGTCCGAACGTGCGCGGGCGGGATGACCAGCTTTCCGAGACGAGCGGGGCGAACAAGCAACGTGTACTTTTCAATGCGTCGGACTTCTGCGCCACGCGAGCCAAACTGAAGCATCCGCTGGCTGCTTTGCGAACGACTGAGCACCTGGGCGTCGGAGATTTCGGGCAGTTCGACCTGGTCATCCGCTGAGGCACCCTCGACTTCGAGGGTCAGTGAAAACGTTTCCGAGAGACCGACCTCGGTACGGTCGGCCTCCATGTGAAGTGAAACCTCCGCCGACGCCACAGTGGCGAAGAGCGCGGCCACCCCCGCCATGCTGGTCAAAAAGGGCCCCGGTCGAAATAGGGCCCTATGGCTACCAGTCCTTCTCATTCGGCTTCCTCGGAACCCGCTGCTGCTGGAAACGCCACAGCTGAAGGTTCTTCTCGTTTTGTTTCAAGGCGTCCAGAAGTCTTTGCGCTTCATCCATGGGAACCCGCGGCATGCTGGAGGTGCCCCCGGCATCGCTTGCACCACCGTCGGCGCTGCGGTCATTCCCGCCGTCAGGATTTCCAGCATCGGTCCGCTCATCCCCACGACCGGCGTCAGCACCGGCATCGCTTCCCGCGTCGGGCGCTCCACCATCCTGGCCGCCGTCCTGGCCACCATCGCCGCCGCCGTCCCCACCCTCTTGGCCAGCGTCTTGCCCTCCGTCTTGCCCTCCGTCTTGCCCTCCGTCTTGCCCACCGTCTTGGCCACCGTCTTCACCGCCGTCGTCGCCCCCATCGCCACCGTCTTCGCCACCGTCCTGGCCGGCATCTTGCCCTGCATCCTGGCCGGCGTCTGGGCGACCTCCATCGTTGCCGCCATCCGGACCGCCGTCTGGCGCGCTGTCACTCTTGGGGGGTGTATTGCGAAGCAACACCTCCAGGTTGTGGCGCGCATCCCTGTCGGAGGGGTCGGCGAGCACCGAACGCCGCAGCGCCTCTATCGCCTTGCCGCGTTCTCCGCGTTGAGCGCGCAACGTGCCCAGGTTGTAGAGCGACTTTGCCCGAATCTGCGGCGTACCGTTT
The DNA here is from genome assembly GCA_046155985.1 of Myxococcaceae bacterium. Taxonomy (GTDB): domain Bacteria; phylum Myxococcota; class Myxococcia; order Myxococcales; family Myxococcaceae; genus JBJXGM01. The sequence continues at coordinate 3,652 of JBJXGM010000047.1, forward strand.
TCGGCGAGCGACTCAAACATTCGCTCTGCCTCCTCCGCCTTTCCTGACTTCGCCAACGCATCGGCGCGATTGAACGCGACTTGTGCATCGCCCACGCGCTGCTTCGCAGCAGCTTCGTAGGCGGCCAACGCGTCGTCGTGCCGCCCTTGGGCGTATGCAGCGTTGCCCTCGGCGACCTTCGGATCGGCCTTTTGAAACAAGCCTGGCCCCTCGGCCGAAGCCGCAGCCGCAACCACAGCCACGACAAGTGAAAGCGGCCACTCCAGGGCTTTCACGTGGCGCGCCTCCGTGCGGTCTGCCGAAGCCACGCACCCCACACCCACAAGAAAAAGCCCGGCCACGCAAAGAGCGCGAAACGCTCTTCATACTGAACGGCCACTCGACCTTCGAGCTCGCTCTTTTGCAAAGAATCGATGCGCAGCGCGACGTCGTCGATGGCGACACTGTCAGGTTGATAGAAAAACTCCCCGCCCGTCGCCTCGGCAATCGCCGAAAGGCCGGAGCGGTCGAGGCGCGTGAGAACGATTTCACCTCGATCGTCCCGTTGATAGTCCACCACGCCACCCCGCTCGTCCCGCTTGGGAATGGGTTCGCCCGTTTCGGACCCAATGCCCACGGCAAGCACACGAATCCCCTGCTGACGCAGGCCCTCGGCCGCGCTGAGCGCTTCGCCCGCCAAGTCTTCGCCATCGGACAGCAAGACGACGAGTTTCTCCTTCGCCCCACGCTCGGCGTTGGTGAGGACTTTGGCGGAAAGCTCCAAGGCTCGCCCGACGTTCGTGCCCCCTTGCGGCATCTGCGCTGGGTCGATGGCGCGAAGAAACAATCGCGCGGCGTCGTAGTCCGACGTCAGTGGGCATTGGATGAAGGCATCGCCCGCAAACGCCACAAGCCCCACGCGGTCACCTTTGAGTCGGTCGAGCAAGCCCGACAGCTCCAGCTTGGCGCGCTCCAGCCGGGAAGGGGCCACGTCCTTGGCCCACATCGATTTGGACGCGTCCAATGCCACGACAACATCGATGCCACGCCGCTTCACGCGTTCGGCCCGACCGCCGCACTGGGGCTGCGCCAATGCGACCGCCAAAAGCAGAAGTCCGCCTCCTGAAAGCAGCGGCTGCAGCGCCGACCGCGCCCAGGAGATATTGGGCGCAAGCCTGGGCACCCCCCGTGGCGTCACCAAGCGCTCCAACTTTCGCTGCCGAATGGAAGCGCTCCGAAGCCCAAGCACCAAAGCGAGCAGCGCCAGAAGCACAAGTCCCAAAAACAACGGTTGCGCCCACGCCGCCGGATACCCCAACAAAGAGAAGCGCCAGGGACTCATGGCAGCACCCGAAGCCAAGTCGCTCGCAGAAGCAGTTCGAGGGCGCCGAGAAGAAACGCCCCCAAGAGATACGCGTGGTACCGCTCGTCCAACTTGGTGCTTGCCCCACCCTCCATCAGCTTGGAGCGCTCAAATTTGTCGAGCACTTTCTGGAGGCCTTGTTCAAGTTCCGAGCGGTCTGTCGCGCGATAGAATTCGCCGCCCGTTTGCTGGGACATTTGCTGTAGAAGTTCGGGGTTGACGGCGATTTCCATTTCTCGCCAGGCGGTGTTGCCAAACAGGTCTTTCCCCGCGGGGAAAGGCACCCGCCCACCTTTTCCAACCAAAATCGTGAAGACCGGTATTTTGAGCGTCGTCGCGATGTTGGCGGCATCCAGAGGTGAAATTTTGCCTGCGTTGTTGTCGCCGTCAGTAATGAGCACGACAACACGGCTCTTGGCGTCCGAATCCCGGACGCGGTTCAGTGCCGTCGCCAAGGCGTCACCAATTGCTGTCCCGTCCTCCAAGGCGCGAGTCCGCAGCTGACCGACCACTTCGTTGAGCACTGGGTAATCCAGCGTGAGCGGCACCTGCGTGTAGGCGGCGCCGGCGAAAACCACCAACCCGATGCGGTCGTTCGTACGTCCGGAGACAAACCGGCGCAGCACATCTTTGGCAACGTACAGGCGGTTGTTGGGACGAAAGTCACCGGCTTCCATTGAGGTGGAGAGGTCCAGCGCAATGACGATGTCGATGCCTTCGACCGAAACATCTTTGCTGCGCGACAGCACCGCCTGCGGTCTCGCGAGCGCGATGACTCCAAGCGCAAAAGCCAACAGACGAACGAGGCCTAAGCCAGGCAAGAGCCGCGCACGCACGCCGTGAGGCAAGCCAGCCAGCGAAGCCATCGCAGAGAAGCGCAGCGACGCACGGCGACTCTGCGCGCGCCACTCCACCCACGCGAGGAGCGGCAACAGCAGAAGCAAGAAGAGCGCCTCAGGACGCTGAAACTGGAGAGCCGGCATCATGGGCAGGGAGAGGCATGGTGTCTTGAACCAACTTCTGGGCAAAGCGCAGGGCGCCTTCGGTTTGTTCCACAAGAGGAACTGCGCGGGCAAACTTCGCCAGGTCGGCTTCGTTGAGAAACGCGTCGATTTCAGAAAGGCGCACCCCAAAAGGGCGCACAGCGGACAGGCGCGACATCAGTTCAACGCTCGTGCATTCCAGCGCGTCGATGTCGAAACGCTCACCCAAGTATCCGCGAAGAATGTTGGACAGACGAAAATAGTACTCTCGAACACGGCCTTGCTGAGGAAGATGCTCGCTCTCGAGGGCCCACAGCGCCTGCTGCGCGCGCTGTGCCAGAGGCAACGGTGGCGCCGCTGGCACAGGTCGTCGGCTGCGTCGTTTCCACCATTTCCACAAAAGGAACCCGCCCATCGCTGCACCGAGAACACCCAAAGCCCACCAAAGAACGCGGTAGCTCGGCATCCAGACGTCCTGGGGCGGGTGAATGTCGCGGAGGTCCGCGCCCGACGTCATTGCATCCGGCGGAAGATTCGAGCCCGCAGTCACAGGCATTGCGGGAACGTTGACCGTCCCTTGGCCTGCCTGGTCCGACGCACTGAACTTGAGTTCGGGGAGCGTCTGCGCATCGACGTCGAGGAGAACGAAGCGGAGTTCAAAAATGGTCTTGTTTCCCTCGCGGCGGCGCTGATGCCCCAGGTAGGCCACGCCGCCTGGCGCTTCATGGCCTTGCGCCGTCGCAGCAAGCGCCCCATCGTCAAACTCGTATCGTGCTTGGGCATCGTGCGTGAGGGCGACGCGATACACGAAGGGTTCGCCCAACAGCGGTGAGGCGGGTTCAAGCGTTCGCTCGACATGGGGCGCGACTTCGGCAGCACCCAGAAGCACGCACAAGAGGACACCCACCGCCGTCATGCCGCCAGCCGCCTCGCACGCGCATGGAAAAACCGCGTCAGCGCCGCGCCATGATCATCGCCACCAAGCAGTTCGATGGCATCCAAATCCAACTTTCGAAACAGCTTGCGCCGCTCTTCCGCCCGAGCCCGCGCCGCCCGCACGAACGCCGCGCGAACGCGCTTGTCGCTTGTGTCAAACAGCGCACGCCCCTGCCCTTCGGCGTCTTGCACGTCAATGAGGCCCACATCCGGAAAGTCCAATTCAGCGGGGTCGGTGATGACGACGGGCACCAAGTCATGGCGCTTGGCCGCGAGCCGAAGCTCCGTCTCGTAGTCTTTGGCGATAAAGTCGGAAATCAAAAACGTGACCGCCCGTTTTCGCGACAGATGCGTCACGTACGCCAGGCCCAGCGAGAGGTCCGTTCCCCGACTTTGTGGCTGACAGGTCAGAATCTCGGTCACCACGCGCATGACGTGCTTGCGGCCCTTTTTCGGCGCAACAACCTTTTCGATGCGGTCGGAGAACAACACCAGACCCACGCGGTCATTGTTGGCGATGGCTGAAAACGCGAGCTGTGCGGCGACTTCGGCGGCGAGCTCAGCCTTGGTGCGCTCAGTGGTGCCAAAGTCCTTTGAAGCTGAAACGTCCACCGCCAGCATGACAGTGAGTTCGCGTTCCTCTGTGAACACCTTGACGTAGGCGTCGTTCATGCGCGCGGTGACGTTCCAGTCGATGACGCGAATTTCATCGCCCGGCTGGTAGGGCCGCACTTCAGAAAACGCCATGCCGCGGCCTTTGAAGACCGAATGGTATTGACCCGCGAGTGCCTCGAGCACCGCTTTTCGCGTCGTCATTTCGAGACGACGCATTCTTTTGAGAAAGTCCTTCGGCAGCACGCCAAAGCCCCTCGCCTTCCGAAGTTAGGGAACTTCGACCTTCTCGAAAATCCGCCCAATGACTTGCTCTGGGGTCACCTCTTCGGCCTCGGCCTCATAGGTGAGCGACAACCGGTGGCGCAGAACATCAAAAGCCATTGCCTTCACGTCGTCGGGCGTCACAAACGCGCGGTGTCGCAAAAACGCATGGGCGCGGGAAGCTTGCGCCAGAAACAACGTGGCCCTTGGGCTCGCCCCATGTTCGATGTGGTCTTCAACGCCCTTGAGCCCAAAGCGCAGCGGCTCGCGCGTGGCGAACACCAGGCTCAAGATGTAGTCCTTGACCTTGTCATCCATGTAGACGGTTTGAACGGCGGCACGCGCTTTCGCAATTTCGTCCAGGTTCACCACGCGGCTTGCGCCCGGGGGCTTTTCGCCCGACATGCGGTCCAAAATCGTCCGCTCTTCCTCACGCGTTGGGTAGCCCACTTTGAGCTTGAGCATGAAGCGGTCAACTTGCGCTTCGGGCAGCGGGTAGGTCCCTTCTTGCTCAATGGGGTTTTGGGTCGCCAACACAATGAAGGGGCTTGGCAAAGGGAACGTTTGCTCGCCGATGGTGACCTGGCGCTCTTGCATCGCTTCCAGCAGCGCGCTTTGCACTTTGGCCGGCGCGCGGTTGATTTCATCGGCCAGAATCACGTTGCCGAACACGGGGCCACGTCGCACGGCGAAACTCGCTGACTGCTGGTTGTAAATCATCGTCCCGATGAGGTCGGCGGGCAGCAAGTCCGGTGTGAATTGAATCCGCGCAAACTTGGCGTCGATGCAGTCGGCAAACGTCCGCACGGTGAGTGTCTTCGCCAGACCCGGGACACCTTCAATCAGCACATGGCCATTGCACAACAGTCCAATCAGCACGCGCTCGAGCATCGCTTTTTGCCCGACAATGACTTTGCCCAACTCGGCAAGCAGCGGGTCCACGAAGCGGCTTTCCTGCTTCACGCGTTCTGTCAGGGCTTGGATGTCAACGTTCATCGAGCGCGGAACCTTACCTGTGACGGGCAGGACAAGAACACATGAAACGAGGAATCCATTCCAACGCGCTAGACCGGTTCCAGGTTGATTTGAGCTTAGCGAAGCGGCGGAGACCGAAGCGAGGGCGCCGCCCGAGGAGCGCGGCGCGGAGGCGTGCCCATCGGCACGCTGAGCAACGCAAGCGACGAGGCCGGCGTCCGCAGCGAGAGGATCGGCCGCTGCAGCAGATCAAATCAACCTGGAACCG
>JBJXGM010000048.1:0-42235 GCA_046155985.1 Myxococcaceae bacterium
GGCACAGAGACGCGAGCAAGACAAGGAAGGCCGAAGCGAGAGTACCTCGCGGTACGGCGCGAGGCCTGACGCAGGATTGCGATGCGGATCGGTGGCCGCAGCGAGCGAAAATCCCTCGCCGGGGCACCAGCCCCGCGACGGCCTACTGCTCAGCCACACGGACGACGATTTTCCCGAAGTGAGTGCCCGACGCCAGATGTTCGAAGGCCTGGCGCACCTCTGCGAACGAAAACGTGCGGTCGATGACGGGTCGCGTCCCTGACACAGAAATCGCGCGGCACATGTCTTCGAAGCTGTCTCGGCTGCCCACCGTCACCCCTTGCAACCGGACGTTTTGCATCATCACGGGAATCAAGTTGATGTCGCCTGCCCGCCCCGAAAGCATGCCCACGACACTCACAGTTCCGCCAAAGCGAACGGCACGGAGCGCTTCGTTTAGCGTGCCAGCGCCGCCGACATCCAGCACGTGGTCGAAGCCCTTGCCACCGGTCCACTCGCGCGCCTTCTTTCCCCAGGCGGGCTCTTTTTTGTAGTTGAGCCCTGCCTCCGCACCCAGCGCAACGGCCCGTGCCAGCTTTTCGTCGCTACTCGACGTCACGAATGCGCGTGCGCCAAGCATTTTCGCAAACTGCAAGGCGGCAACCGAAACACCACCGGTGCCCTCAATCAGCACCGTGTGGCCGCGCATGACTCCACCCAGCGTGACGAGCGCGCTCCAAGCTGTCAGCGCAGCACAAGGAAGTGTCGCAGCTTCTTCGTCAGACAAATGCGGGGGCGTTTTCACAACGCCCTCGGCGCTGAGCAAGACGTGCTGCGCAAGCATCCCGTCGTTGGGCCCCCCCAGGGACGTCGCAAACTCCTCTCGGGTCCCCAACCCGCTTCGCCACGCCGATGCGAAAACGCTCATCACACGGTCACCGGGCCTCACGCGCGTGACACCAGGCCCGACGGCACTGACGACGCCAGCGCCATCTGAGAGAGGGATGAGCGGAAGTGGCTGATTCGGGTTGTAGTGCCCTTGCACCGTCAGCAGGTCACGGAAGTTCAGCGAAGTGGCTTTCACGGCCACCACCACCTGACCCGGACCAGCAACGGGCGAAGGCCTCTCCCGCTGGCACAGGCCGTCCAGGCCAAATCGCTCGATGGCCCAAGCTTTCATCCGTCGCTCCAAACTCGCTCTCTGCCTAACGCCTGCGCCCACCACCAAGAAGCGAGCCCAGAATGCCTCGAGTGATTTCGCGCGCAATCGAAGAACCCACCGAGCGTGCCGCGCTTTTCGCCATGGCGCCCACCATGCCCTCGCGCCGACCGCCCCGAGGTCCGGTGGATCCAAAGAGCAAATCGGAAATCGGGTTGCCCTGGGGCGGTGCCGCTTGGGTGGGCGCTGACGCGGGCGCTCTGGGGGAAGGTGTCGGGGGGCCGGGGGCGACCTCTGCAGCGCGTGCGGCCAATCGTTCAAACGCACTTTCGCGGTCCATCGGCGTGTCGTAGGTGCCCTTGACCAGGGAAGTCGCCATCACTTGGGCGCGGCGTTCCTGGGGAATAGGACCAATCTTGCTGACGGGCGGCAAAATCAACGCGCGTTCCGTGATGCCCGGAATCCCCTTTTCATCCAGCAGAGAAACGAGCGCTTCTCCGACGCCAAGCTCTGAAATCGCCTGGCGAACATCCAGCTTCGGGTTGGCACGCAACGTTTCTGCGGCCGCGTTGACAGCCTTTTGGTCGCGAGGCGTAAACGCGCGAAGCGCATGCTGAACGCGATTGCCCAACTGGCCGAGCACTTTGTCCGGAATGTCCAGTGGGTTTTGTGTCACGAAAAACACGCCAACGCCTTTCGAGCGAATCAATCGAACCATTTGCTCGACCTTCTCCAGCAACGCTGGAGGCGCTTCCGAAAAAAGCAGGTGGGCTTCGTCGAAAAAGAAAACCAGCTTGGGCTTGTCGCGGTCACCGACTTCGGGGAGACGCTCGAAGAGTTCCGCCAAGAGCCAAAGAAGAAACGTGGAATAAACGCGCGGATTTTGAACCAACCCGTCAGCGGCGAAAACGTTCACCACCCCACGCCCGTCTTGCGTCTGAATGAAGTCCTCGATGTCGACCATCGGCTCGCCGAAGAATTGCTCGGCGCCCTGCTGTTCCAATTGCAGCAAGCCGCGTGTGATGGCACCCACCGAAGCTGGGGAAATGTTGCCGTATTGAGACCGAAGGTCGGACGCATGGTCCGCCACCCACTGCGTCATGGCGCGCAAATCTTTCAAGTCCAGGAGCGCGAGCCCGTTGTCGTCGGCCACCTTGAAGACAATGGCGAGCACGCCTTCCTGTGTTTCGTTCAACGAAAGCAATCGCGACAGGAGAAGCGGCCCGAGGTCTGCAACCGTCGCCCGCACCGGATGTCCGTTCTTACCGAAAACATCCCAAAACGTGACTGGACAACCACTCCAAATCGGTTCCGGAAGCTGCAAGGCATCGAGCCGCGCCTTCACTTTTTCCGTCGCGCTGCCAGGGTCAGCGAGTCCGCTCAGGTCACCCTTGATGTCGGCAAGAAAAACCGGCACACCTGCCAGAGACAAACCTTCCGCCAGACGCTGCAAAGTGACTGTCTTTCCGGTGCCGGTCGCACCGGTGATGCAACCGTGGCGATTGGCCATGCTTGCGAGCAGGGCCAATTCCATCTGTCCGGCACGAGCGAGGGAAATGGGGCTGGTCATCGGGGCTCCTTGGTACTAGGGACGTTTATACCCACAAGGAGGGTAGCGTGATCGAAACCATCGTGAAGCAATTCTTGTCTTCGGGCGCCGGCGGCGACATTTTGAAGCAGCTCCAAGGCCAAGGCCTCGACACAACGAAGGCAACGTCTGCGGTCAGCGCAACGGCGGAAGGCGCGATGGCTCAGCTGGGTGGTGCAGGCGGAATTGCTGGCATGGCCGCCGGCGCGCTGGGCATCGGCGGTGGCAGCGGCGGCGCACCGAACCTGAGTGCGATGATTGCGCCGGTGGCTCAATTCGTCGCGCAAAAGACGGGCATCTCTCCAGCGATTGCCCAGACAGTCGTCAACGCAGTGCTTCCGAAAATTATCGGCCTTCTGCCCGGCGCGGCCGGCGCCCCGCCACAAGCTGAGTCCGGTGGTCTCGGCGGCATGCTGAAGGGTTTGTTTAAGTAACTCTGATTCACCGCCCGCTGACGCGCTGCGTGGTTCAAACGTTTGAACCACGCGGTGCGTTATGCGCCGAAACAAACATCGTCGCCTGTATTGCGGCAATCGGCACCCACGCTCAGCCCCTCATCTGCCAGGCATTGAACAATTTCCTTGGTGATGCGGCCTTCCTGTAGACAATGCGCCGCACATGCTTGGTTTCTTTCGACGTCCAGTTCAAGTCGGGTTGCTTGCGGGGTTGTTCGTGCTTTCAACGCATTCGTTTGGCGCCGAGCCAACGATGCCCGGACACGAGCTCTACACGTCATGCGCAAGTTGCCACGGCGAAAAGGGAGGGGGCTCTGAGAAGTACGGCGGCCCCGCCATCGCAGGCCTGCCGCTATGGTACCTCGAGGCACAGCTTCAAAAATTTCGAACAGGACTTCGGTCGTACCATCCGGATGACGCTGAAGGCCTTCGGATGCGACCAATGTCCCGCGCCCTAAAGAACGACGCAGAAGTCAAAACGGTGGCGAACTACATCGCGCAGATGAAGGCGGTCAATGCGAAGACGACGCTCAAGGGGACCGACCTCGACAAGGGCAAAGCCGCCTACGCCGTGTGTGTGGCGTGCCATGGACCGTCGGCCGGCGGGAACGAAGCCTTGAAGGCTCCGCCTTTGGTTGGACAACACGACTGGTACACCGTTTCACAGCTCCGCAAGTTCAAGGCTGGCATCCGTGGGACAGCCCCCGGCGACATCAGCGGCGCACAGATGCGCCCGATGTCGATGACCTTGGCGGATGAGCAGGCGATGCGCGACGTCACGGCTTACATCGGCTCGCTCACGCGTTAAGAGGGGACAATGGCCCAAGACACTTCACCCGATGTAATCGCCAAAAAAGCCTTCATCTTCACCACTGTGGGTGCGCTCGCTTTTCTTGCGGCTGTCTTCCTCTTCGTACTCTAAGAGAACCTCTCCATGATTTCGCGTTTTCTCGAAACAGCCTCTTCGTTCGCCGGCGACATTGACGAATTGGTGTGGCTCGTCACGGTGTTGGTGGGTTTTTGGTTCATCGTGGCTGAACTCGTGTTGTTCGGCCTCATCTTCAAATTCACGGCGAAAGAGGGTTCGAAAGGGCAGTTCATCACCGGCGAAAACGTGCGAGAGAAGCGTTGGGTCAACTGGCCTCACTACCTGATTCTCGTTTGCGATGTGTTCATCATCGTCGCCGCCCTTCGGGTATGGAACGACGTCAAGCAAGCGAGCCCGCCGGCAGACGAAACGGTGCGCATCGTCGCCCAACAATGGGCATGGACGTTCACCCACCCGGGTCCAGACGGCAAACTCGACTCACCGGACGACATTCGCATTCTGGACGAACTGCACGTCGAGGTGGGCAAGACGTACCACTTTGAGCTCGCCTCCACCGACGTCCTGCACAGCTTTTCTGTACCCGTGTTCCGGCTGAAGCAAGACGCCATTCCTGGCCGCGTCGTCCGCGGGTGGTTCAAGCCGACGATGACCGGCACTTTCGACATTCAGTGCACGGAAATCTGTGGCATTGGCCACGCCCTCATGCCGGCACAAATCTTCGTTGAGACCCCAGCAGCGCACGCCGATTGGCTGCGTTCGCGCGGTGCACTCGCCTCGACGACGGCGCCCGCGCCTTCCGCTTCACAGACCCAGACGGGAGAACAACCGCGATGAGCGGCGACCACGGCCACTCCGAGGGCTTCATCAAAAAGTACTTGTGGTCCACTGACCACAAAATCATCGGCATGCAGTACCTGTTCACCGGTATGGCGATGGCCCTCATTGGGGGTTTCACTGTCTACGCGTTCCGGATGCAGCTCGCGTTTCCGGGCGCCTCGGTGCCGGGGTTCGGGCGCGTCTCACCAGCCGCCTACAATTCGCTCGTCACCACACACGGCACCGTCATGATTTTTTGGGTCGCCATGCCGGTGTTGATTGCAGCGCTGGGGAATTACCTGATTCCCCTGATGATTGGCTGCGATGACATGGTGTTTCCGCGCATCAATCGTCTGTCGTTTCAGATTTTTTTCATCAGCGCGCTCGTTCTCATCGCTTCATTTTTCGTGGAGGGTGGCGCCTTCGGCGGGGCATGGACCTCGTATCCGCCTCTTTCCGCGAGTCCCACTTTTAATCATACGCCTTTAGGGGCAACCCTCTGGCTTGTGGCTGTTGCGCTGGAATTCGTCGCGTTTCTTTTGGGCGGCATCAATTTCGTCACCACCGTCATGAATTCCCGGGCACCGGGAATGAAGATGTTCGACATCCCCATTGTGGTTTGGATGATTGTTATCGCGAGCATCATCTTCATGGCTTCGGTGGGGCCCCTCATCGCAGGCGCGGTCATGCTGCTGTTTGACCAAGTCCTCGGGACCGGCTTCTACGACCCCGCCCGTGGGGGCGACCCGGTGTTGTGGCAGCATCTGTTTTGGTTCTTTGGCCACCCCGAAGTGTATGTCGTCTTTCTTCCAGCGATGGGCATTGTGGGGGAAATCATCGCCGTCTTCGCGCGCAAGCGTCTCTTTGCGTACAAGACGATGCTCTACACGGCGTTTGCCATTGGCATCATTGGCTTCTTCGTTTGGGCGCACCACCAGTTCATCGCGGGCATTGACCCGCGCATGGCGAACCTCTTCAGCCTTACCACCTTGCTGATTTCGGTTCCGGTGGGTGAAATGCTGTTCGTCTACATCGCGACGCTTTACGGGGGCTCGATTCGCCTGACGACGCCGATGTTGTGGGCCTTGTCCTTCGTCGCGGAGTTCTTGCTCGGAGGCGTCACCGGCATCTACCTGGGCGCTTCAGGCGCGGACATTTACTTTCACGACACGTATTTCGTGGTCGCACACTTTCACTACACGTTCTTCCCCATCGCTTTTATCGGTGCGTTTGCCGCACTGACGTACTGGTTTCCGAAAATGTTCGGCCGGATGCTCAACGAAACCCTCGGGAAAATTCATTTCTGGGGAACCATCGTTGCGTTCAACTTCATTTTCATTCCGCTGTTTCTGACCGGCGCTGCGGGCGACCACCGCCGCATCTACGACTACTCGCACTTCCCGCAGCAGGCGAAGCCTGAACTGCAAGACTTGCGCATGCTGGCCACCTACGCACTGCTTGTGCTGATTGCGTTTCAAGTCGTCTTCTTCGTGAACCTCTATTGGAGCCTTCGAAAAGGAAAGAAGGCGCCCGCGAATCCGTGGGAGGCCAACACCCTGGAGTGGCTGGCGCCGTCCCCGCCCCCGCACGGCAATTTTGCGGAAATGCCCACGGTGTACCGCGGGCCTTACGAGTACAGCGTTCCCAACCGCACTTCAGATTTTTGGCCGCAGCATGTCCCGAACTGACTTGGAACTTTTTCGATGAGCACAACGAGACCGATTGCCACCACCCGGAGTGCGACGGGGATTCCCACGGCCCGCCTTGCGATTTGGTGGGTCATTGCGTCTGAAATCGTCATCTTCGGCGGCCTCTTGGGCAGCTACATCATGCACCGCCTCGGCCATCCGGATTGGGCCGGACAGGCGATGCACACCAACACGTGGGCCGGGGCGTTCAACACGTTGGTGTTGTTGACCTCTAGCTTGTCGGCCGTGCTCGCCCACCAAGCCGCCGAACGTAAGGAAGGCGTTCGGGCTGCACGATTCCTTGTTTTCACGGCGCTTGGCGGTCTGATTTTCTTGGTCGTGAAAGCGTTCGAGTGGACCCACGAAATCCAGGCCGGCTACACCATTTCGTCGAACACGTTTTGGAGCTTCTATTACACCGCGGCGGGACTGCACGGCCTGCACGTGCTCGCCGGCATGATCATCATGCTGATTGTCGCCGCCGATGCACGCAAGAACCTTGAACTCCACCGTGTCGAAGTCATTGGCCTCTATTGGCACTTCGTCGACATCGTTTGGATTTTCCTCTTTCCCTTGCTGTACATCGCCAAGTGAGCGCCATGGCCGAGCATCACGACTCGCATTACGTCAAAGTTTGGGGCGTCCTGGTTTTCCTGTTGGTCGTCAGCGTTCTGGGACCTTTGCTGGAGATTCCAACGCTGACGCTCATCACGGCGTTTGGCATTGCGTTGGTCAAAGCGTTTTTGGTCGCGAAGAATTTCATGCATCTCAACATTGAGCGTCGCTGGGTGCTGTATCTCTTGGGCGCGATGATTGGCTTCATGGTGCTGATGGTCGCTGGCATTTCGCCTGACGTCATGAGGCACAAGGGCCAGCACTGGGACAACGTGGCCGCCCAGCAAAGTGTCGAACGCGGTCTGAAGGCTTCCGGGCACCCCGCAGGCCACTGAGAAGATTGCCTGAGCCCGGTTGACGCCGGCGTTGATGTTCGCTCCGGCAGAACTGTCGGGGGGCCAAGCGCAACGCGTGGCATTGATGCGGGCCCTCATGCTGGATTTCATCGGGGAAACTCCGGTCGGCGCGCGCCATTCCAGCTGCGCAGACAACCCACGCGAGCAACCCGGGTTGAAGCCAAGCCCTCATGCACCACCTCACATGTACACGTGCAACTGAGCGACAGTCGTGCTTTGCACGATGGGCCTGCCCAGCGGCACGGGAATTCGACGCACCAAAGTGTCCAAGCGGATTTCGAGACCTCGTGCTGCGAACCAAGAGACGCCGAACCACGCGCCCAGCGTGCTGCCGCCCGTCCCGCTTCCACCGGCGTCGAATCCCTCGAGCGAAACAATGCCGTGCAAACCACGAATCGGCTCGTAGTCCACCTGTCCCCAGGCCGCGTACCCCAGCGTTGTGGAGAACTGGTCGGCGCGACGCAGCAGAACATCGACCTCAGCGAGCAGCGCAACTTTGTCGCTCGGCGCATACCGCGCGAAAACCCCATGCGCCCCGCGCATTGGATGCGTATCGAACTGGTTGGTATCGACGCGCGCGAACGTCATCAGGCTGCTGATGCCCAATCCCAGGTTGGGCAAGGGTGCGTACTCCGCGTGCCCGGAATAGCCCCGTTCCCGGTAGTCGTCCGGACGAATCTGAAAGTTACCGGCGATGCCCATCACTTCGGCACGCACGTTTTCCAAGTTCAGCGCGACCGCCACGCCGTGCTGCTGCTGATCGTTGAGGTTTGTGCGCGTTGCGTCACGAACAAACAGCGTGTGCTCCACGGTGCGAATGCCAAAGGGCAAGCTCATGCGCCCAGCACGCACGTGAAGCACATCGTCCAACACAGAAACGCCCAGCCAGTGTTCTCGACTGACCAGTCGGTGAAGCGTGCCCGGCTCTGCACGCGTAACGCTTGCGGCCTCTGTCGCTCGCGGAACGTAGCCCAGCGATGCAGAGGCGCGGAAAATTCCGGCGACAACGCCCGCCCGAAGGTCGAGCACCATGAGCAGAGGCCTCACCACCGCTGGCTGTGGAACCGCAAGCGCAGGATTGGCTGTCTTGGTGAGGAGAGCACCACCCCGAACCGTCAGGCCCGCCAAGAGCCATTCAGGAACCGGAACGCCGTAGAAAGGGCGCGTGTTGGCACTCGCCTCACCTTCGGGCGACGCCAACTTCTTCCCGTATTGAGTTTCCAACAAGAGTTCGGTCTGGGCCCGACCGTAGGGAGTCAGCAGACCAGCGCCGGATGGGTCTTGGTGGCAAGACGCGCAAGCGACGTAGCCGTGCTTGATGAAAATTGGATAGGCCCAGGCAGCGTTGCCAATAAGCAACGGGGTCAAGCACGCCCACGCGCGCAAGCGTGGCATCGAACGGCCTCTCATCACCCTGGAGACTACAGAGACTTGAGCCGACTTCCACCATGGGTCAGGGAGTTCCCCCGGCGTTTTCGAAAAGATTTCGCTGACGCCTCCCTACGACATCACCCACATTCCCTAGCAAAACGCTGTGGATTTCCTCGATGACGTGCGCGCGCCTGCAGGGGCCCGCAACGCCGCAGATGGGACGCGCAGCAGTTTTTCAGCAGCCTGCTAGTGAATCCCGATGCGGTTTTCCAACGCTTCGACGCGCCGTTGAAGCTGCGCAAGCTCCGCGGCAGTAGCTCGCTCGCGTATGTCACCGCGCATTTCCTGGAGTTCTTGCCGCAGCGCCGTGATGTCAGCGCTGTTTTTGAGGATGTCTTCGCTGTTCTTGCGGATGTCCGCGCTGTTCTGACGAACCGCCGCCTCAAGCACGTCCATGCGTGCATCAAGTCGCTTTTCGAGGGCGTCCATCCGCGCCACGAGACGCTGCTCAAGCCCCGAGAACCCATCGTGGAGGGCGTTGATTTTTCCGCTCATGTCCTCAAACAGCACAAGCATTCGGCTTTCTGCCGACTCACCCGCCCCCGAAACGCGCTTCGACGAAGCTTTCACTTTCGACCTCGACACTTCCCCTCCTTAATGAACCGAAACACTTCGAAGCAAGGCCGATGCCAAGGCCACAATTTCCTTGGCGGGAGCCGCATCGTGTAGACAATACGGTCGGAGTTTGCCGCCCATGACCGCCGCCGTCGTTTCCGTGAACAAGCCCAGAAGCCCCGTCTCCAACGGCGTGTTGGGGATCCTGATTTTCATCGTCTGTGAGGCGATGATGTTCGCCGGATTCATCAGCGCGTTCACCATTGTGCGCGCGGGGACGTTGCCAGTCCTTTGGCCGCCGCCCAACCAGCCTCGTCTCCCCGCCAACGCCACGCTGTTGAACACAGCGGCACTTCTCGTCAGCGGCGCGCTTGTCCTTTGGGCTTACCGGCGGCGAAACACACGACTGGGGAAAGACTTATTGGCCGCGGGCTTTGGATTGGGCGCAGCATTCGTGGCGCTTCAAGGCGTGGAATGGCTTGCGCTATTGCGTCAGGGGCTGACGTTGCGCTCCAGCGCGCTGGGCAGTTTTTTCTATCTCATCGTCGGGGCGCACGCGCTGCATGCCGTTGTGGCATTGGGGGCTTTGGCCTGGGCGTGGCTTGAGATGAAAAAGCGCGATTTGCCTTCCGGTGCATTCGCCACCGTCACTGTTTTTTGGACTTTTGTCGTCGTTCTTTGGCCGGTCATCTACCTGCGGGTTTACTTCTGATGCCAGCGAGACAAGCCGCTGCGTGGGGCCCATCGCTTGCCTTGCTGGCGCAGCCTGCTTGGGCTTGCCCCGTATGCGGCCAAACCACTGGCGCCAGCAGCGCGGCCTTTACCTGGATGACCGTCGCTCTCTCGCTTATCCCGCTGATTTTAATTGCCGGAATCGTCGGGTGGACGTATCGGCAGTGGTCTAGAAACCCATCGTGAACCTCTCAGCGACTTTGCCCGCCGAAGTGCGGTCTCTCTGGAAAAACCCGTACGTGCTGGCTTTCGTTTTGGGCGTCGTGACGCTCACTGCGCTGCCGTTCGCGCAGCGGTTCTTCTTGCGCGCACCCCCGCCGCTTCGCGCTCTGCCCGACGTCTTGCTGCGCGAATCAAACGGAGCACTCGTGCCGCTGATCAGCCTGCGTGGGAAAATCTGGATGGTGGGCGTTTTCGAAACTCCCTGTCAGTCGGCATGCACACAGCGCTTGGCGGCGCTGGAACGTGTGAGCCGCCACGTGGATGACTTGAACGGCGCGGTGGCCTCTTTGGCACTGCACAGCTTCGCTGACGGCAATCCTCCCCATGGACCCTCGTTGTCATTGGCAGCCTCGCCAAAAACGCTTCGGCAGCTGGGGCTGAACGAATTTGACCGCTTCGCGCTCATCGACCAAAACGGCGCGCTTCGTGGGTTTTGGCCCACCGATGAAGCTGGCCAAGGCAATTTCATCAATGCCGCAAGGCTACTCGCCCGATATGGGCCCAATCCGTGAGGGACTGAGGGACCGATGGCCCAAATCTTTTCGCGCTGGCACAACGACGCGCCTCGCTACACCTTCATTGCGATCGTCATCTTGGGCGCGCTTGGCACTTTTGCCGCGTACTACTGGATGTCGCCTCTCAACACAGACGTTGGCTACGCGCCGGAGCAACCCATTCCCTACAGCCACAAATTACACGCTGGCGACATGGCGATGGATTGCCGCTACTGCCATGCCTACGTCGAGCGCGGCCCTCACGCCGGCGTCCCCGCAACACAAGTTTGCATGAACTGCCACCGCCAGGTGAAGGCAGACTCCCCCAAGCTGGCTGCGCTGCGCGAGAGCTGGGACAAAGGCACGCCGATTGCCTGGAAGCGCATTCACAAAGTGCCCGACTTCGCTTACTTCGACCACAGCGCGCACGTTGGCGTAGGGGTCCGAAAAAACCGTGCAGCGATTGGGTGCGAAACCTGCCACGGCCGCATCGACACCATGGAAGTTGTTCGTCAGGAAAAGCCGCTCTCGATGAGTTGGTGCGTCGATTGCCACAACAACCCTGCGCCCAACTTGCGACCCGTGGACGCCATCACGCAAATGGGTTGGGCGCCATCGCCCACCTGGCGCGATGAAGCCGCCCGCATTGCGACTTCGCTGAATCCGCCAGGCCGATTCACAGACGCCCAGATGAAAAAAGCCGACGGTACCGTTGTGACTTTCGCCACCGCTGGATGCAGCGGCTGCCACCGCTGAGGACTTGAAATGAAGCGCGACCCCTACGCCTCGCTGCGCGAACACCTTTCGCAACCGCCGACGCACTGGCGTTCCATGGCGCACAAGGCCGGCGAACCCTCGGTGGCTGACCAGCTCGATGTGGAGTTCCCCAGCGGAACGATGCAGCCGGCTGCCTTCTCAGAGGGCCTTGAGCGTCGCGACGTTCTGAAGCTTGCCGGCGCGTCGATGATGTTCGCGTCGCTCGCAGGTTGTGTCCGGCGACCGGAAGAAGAAATTCTGCCGTTCACCCGTCCACCCGAGTCGGTCATTCCCGGCGTGCGGCAGATGTACGCCACCGTGATGCCCAGGCCTTCAGGCGCAGTCGGCCTTTTGGTTGAGTCTCACGACGGCCGCCCCACCAAAATTGAAGGCAACCCGAAACACCCCGCTTCTCTTGGCGGCAGTGACATTTGGGGCCAGGCCGAAGTGCTTCGACTTTACGACCCGGACCGCGCCCGCGGACCGCGCCTGAGTGGCAAAGACAGCACTTGGGAAGCCTGGGATGCATTTGCCACCGAGCACTTTGCGGCGCTCGCAAAGAACAAGGGCAAAGGCTTGGCGTTTTTGCTGTCTCAAGACGACTCGCCCACCTTCGAAAGACTGCTGTTCAGCGGCCTCTCAAAGCTTGAGGAGGCTCGAGTATTCCGCTGGGACCCTCTGTTTCCGGATGCCCTGATTCAGGGCGGACAGCTCGCCTTCGGCGCTGGGGCGCGGGTCCACTACAATCTGAAGTCTGCCAACGTCATCTTCGCGCTGGATTCCAATTTCTTGGATGAAGGCCCGGACCACCTGCGTCTCGCGCGGGAGTTTGCACAGCGCCGCAAGTTGGTCGACGCCAAAGACGCCGCGACGATGAACCGCCTGTATGTGGCCGAAGGCGTTTTCTCGACGACGGGCTCTAACGCTGACCACCGCCTCCGCATCGCGCACAGGCAAGCGGCAGCACTGTTGGTCGCCTTGGCCCGCGAACTTGCAAGCACGCATGGCGTGGCCTTGGGTGATTTGGTTCCTCAGGAGCCGTCTGCACTTTCCGAAGAGGCGCAGAAGTTTGTGCGCGTGCTGGCGAAAGACCTGGTGGCCACGCGGGGCGCTTGTGCACTCTTGGCGGGTCCGAATCAGCCGCCCACAGTCGTTGCGCTCGCCCACGCCATTCACGTGGCCCTCGGAGGGCTCGCCGCGGGAACGTTGTCGGTGTCACGCCCGGCCAACGCACCCAAGCGAACACCGCAGGCAGAAGCGCTCGTCGAGATGGTGCGGGCGCTCAATGCCGATGAAGTTCAAACCGTCGTTATCTTCGACGCGAATCCCCTTTACGCAGCACCCGGGGCAACGAAGTTTGCGCAAGCACTCGCTCGCGCCAAAACCGTGATTCACGCGGGCGTGGCGTACGACGAAACCGCGGACCATGCCACTTGGCACGTGCCAGCGGCCCATTTCCTCGAAGCCTGGGGAGATGCGCGTGCCTGGGATGGAACGGCGGCCATCACTCAGCCCCTGATTCTGCCGCTCTTCGGGGCACGCCCGGCGACATCGCTGTTGGCGCAGATGATGGGTGAAACCGAGCGCTCTGACCGAAAACTGGTGGAAGCCACCTGGCGCGGTGCGGGACTTTCGCTGGCCTCAGATGTGGCTTGGCGAAAAGCACTCCACGAGGGTGTCATCGCCGACTCAGCGTTCCCGCGCGGAAACAGCGAGCTGCAACGCAGCATGCTGACCCCAGCCGTCGCAACCCTGAGCAGCACAGCGCCTTCCGCGACTGCCCTCGAGCTTGTCGCTTTCGCAAGTCACGTCTTAGACGGTCGCCTCTCGAACGTGAGCTGGCTGATGGAACTGCCAGACAACATGACGAAGCTGGCCTGGGACAACGCCGTGCTCATGGCGCCCTCTTTGGCACGTCAACTGTCCATCGACAGCGCCGTCGACAAGAACGGCTACCGCGCCGACGTTGTCGAACTGTCCGTCGACGACCGAAAAATCACAGCGCCGGTTTTCGTTTTGCCGGGGCTCGCGCCTTTCACGCTGGCGATGGCCACGGGCTTTGGCCGACGGCTGGGCGGCGTTGCCAAAGACGTCGGCGTGAGCGTGTACCCCCTCTTGGGAGCATCCGGGGGTGTCGTCACCGGTGTGAAGTTGTCGAAAACCGGCAGCACGAAAGTGCTCTGTTCCACGCAAGACCACTTCAGCGTTCCGGGCAATCCGTTGAAGGAGCTGACCTTCGCCCAGATGTCGGCTGCGTCGGGCAGCGAACGAACGCTGACGCTCGCCAACCGAAATCTGCATCGCTCGGGCACAGCGTCTGCGCTGGTCGCGTCCGGCGGCGATTTCGCGCGCAAAGGCGACATGCCCGAATCGCTCGTGCAATTGGGCACCCCCAAGAATCAGCCCACGAAGCCCAAACAGCTCACCGACGCCATCGTGTATGAAGGCCAGCAGTGGGGCATGGCGATTGACCTCACCACCTGCACCGGCTGCAACGCCTGTGTCGCCGCTTGCGTTGCGGAGAACAACATCCCCGTCGTGGGGCGCAAGCAGGTGCTTTTGGGCCGCGAGCTGCACTGGCTTCGTGTCGACCGCTACTTCACCGGCGACGTCGACAATCCCGAAGCCGCGCACCAACCCACGCCCTGCATGCACTGCGAAAATGCACCGTGCGAGCCGGTGTGCCCTGTCAGTGCGACTGTGCACGACGAAGAGGGCCTGAACGCCATGGCCTACAACCGGTGCATCGGCACGCGCTACTGCGCCAACAACTGCCCCTACAAAGTGCGCCGCTACAACTACTTGGACTTCTCCAAGAGCGGCGACTTCTACGTCGACCCGCTTTCCAAAGAACGGGGCAAGTCGCTGGACTTACAGCGCAACCCCGACGTCTCGGTTCGCTACCGCGGTGTCATGGAAAAGTGCACCTACTGCACCCAGCGCATCGAAGAAGCCAAAATCGACGCCAAGCGGCGCGGTCAAGACCGCAAAGCTTTGCCTGATGGCGCCGTCGTTCCTGCCTGCGCGCAGGCATGCGCCAGCCAGTCCATCGCGTTTGGCAACATCAATGACCCCAACTCCGAAGTCGCGAAACTCAAAGCCAGCGTTCGGAATTACGAAATGCTGCAAGAACTCAACACCAGGCCGCGGACAACGTACCTGGCCCGCGTGAAGAACAAGAACGAGGAGCTTTCATAAATGGCGACGATGACTGCGCTCACGCTCCCCAACGACCCGAGTATCCGCGGCGACATCCCGCTGGATGAACCGGTTTCGGGTCGCGAAGCCCTGATTCGCGGCGCGCCGGATTTTCACACCATCACCGAGACGGTGTGCAAGATCACCGAAGCCGAACTCAAGAAAACACCCAAGCCCTTTTTGTTCATGCTGGCGGTGGCGGGTTCGCTGCTGGCGATGTTTGGCGGCTACGTCGGCTGGCTCTTGTGGGAAGGCCCGGGCATCTGGGGCAACAACAATCCCGTCGCTTGGGCATGGGACATCGTCAACTTCGTGTTTTGGGTCGGTATCGGCCACGCCGGCACGTTGATCTCGGCGATTCTTTATTTATTCCGTCAAAAGTGGCGCACCTCGGTGAACCGCTACGCCGAAGCCATGACGATTTTCGCCGTCATTTGCGCGACTTCGTGTGTGGCGTTGCATACCGGCCGCGTGTGGTTCGACTACTGGCTTTTCCCACTGCCGAACCAGATGAACATGTGGCCGAACTTTCGTTCGCCGCTGGCTTGGGACGTGTTCGCGGTCAACATCTACTTTTTGGTGTCCCTGCTGTTTTGGTTCACAGGACTTGTGCCTGACTTCGCCACCCTGCGCGACCGGGCCAAGGTGAAGTGGCGCCGTTACTTCTACGGCTTCTTGGCGCTTGGCTGGCGTGGCTCAATGCGCCACTGGGTCACGTACGAGAAGGCGTACCAAATTCTCGCAGCGTTCTCAGCGCCTTTGGTGCTGTCGGTGCACACCATCGTCAGTTTCGACTTCGCCGTCTCCCAAATTCCGGGTTGGCATACGACGATTTTCCCGCCCTACTTCGTCGCCGGCGCAATTTTCTCGGGCTTTGCCATGGTGCAGACCCTGATGATTCCGGCCCGGGCGTGGCTGGGCCTCAAAGACATCGTCACGGTAAAGCACATTGAGAACATGAACAAAATCATCCTCGTGACCGGCAGCCTGGTGGGCTACGCGTACGCGATGGAGTTCTTCGTCGCCGCGTACTCCGGCAACGAATACGAAGGCTTCACGTTCATCAATCGAATGTTCGGCCCCTACTGGTGGGCCTATTGGATCATGGTGAGCTGTAACGTCATCACGCCGCAGCTCTTCTGGTTCAAAAAGATTCGAACGAGCGCCGTCATTTCGTTCATCTTGTCCATCTTTGTGAACATCGGGATGTGGTTTGAGCGTTTTGTCATCACGGTGACCTCGCTTCACCGCGACTTCTTGGTGTCGAGCTGGGACTACTTTGTGCCCGTCACAGAGGTCTTCTTTCTGCTGGGCACGTTCGGCCTCTTCACCACGCTCTTCCTCTTGTTCGTTCGCTTCTTCCCCGTCATCGCGATGGCTGAGGTGAAATCGATTCTTCCGCAGGCTGACCCGCACTGGCACAGCACCGCCGGAGGCCACCACCCATGAGCGCCACCACCGCAGACAACAAGTGGGGCCTTTTGGCCCAGTTTGAAAGCCCTCAAGCGCTGTACCCTGCCTGTGAAAAGGTTCGCGACGCCGGCTACACGCAGTGGGACGCCTGCACACCGTTTCCGGTCCATGGGCTGGACAAGGCGATGGGGCTGAAGCCCTCGATTCTACCGTGGGTGGTGCTGGTCGTGGGCCTTTCTGGCAGTGCGTTCATGTTGTTCTTTGAGGCTTGGGTCTCGGGCTCGGCCAACCCAGTCGTGGTCGGCGGAAAGCCGCTGTTCTCGCTGCCAGCATTCGTACCCATTTGGTACGAGGTGACCGTTCTTTCGAGCTGTCTGGCGGCGTTTTTCGGCAACTGGGTGCTCAACGGCCTGCCCAGGCTCAATCATCCGGCCTTTGCGTCGGCCGCATTCGAACGCGTGACGGACGACAAATTTTTCGTCCTCATTGAGGCGAGCGACCCCAAGTTCGATTGGTCGAAGACCAAGAGTTTGCTCTCGAGCTCTGGCGCAACACACATCGAAGAGTTGGAGCGATGAACATGCGACTTTTGTCGAGCGCCCTCGCTGCCGCGTTGGTTGCCGGCGTCATCGGTTGCCGAGGCGGAGAGTCCACCGAACCGCCCGTTCACCTTGTGCGCAACATGGACACGCAGCGCAAGGGCAAGGCGTACCGCAAGGATGCCAGCGGCCTGTTTGCAGACGGCCGGGTGATGCGCGCGCCCATCGAAGGAACGATTGCGCAGGGTTCGCTGAACGAAGATGCCGTTTTCGTCGATGGCCTAGCGGCGGATGGCCAGCCGTCGCTGAAGTATCCAGCGTCGGTTCAACTGGACGACGCGTTCCGGGCGCGCGGGAAGAACCGCTACAACGTGTATTGCACGCCCTGCCATGGTGCCGCCTTCGATGGCAAAGGACCTGTCGCAAGCCGCGGTTTGCAAATCCCCCCGCCCAGCTTCTTGGACCCACGCATCAAAGCGATGCCGCTGGGGCGCATCTACCGCGCCATCAAGCTTGGCGTGAACAACGACAACATGCCCTCCTACGCGTCTCAGATTCCTGAACTCGACCGTTGGGCGATTGTTGCTGCCGTCCGTGCAGAACAGATGCGGTCGGACCCGTCGGTCGCCGAAGAAGGTGGACAGAACATCGTCGTCGCGAAGGCGAGCCGATCGTCCGTCGAGCACGGCAAACAACTGTTCGCGGCCAAAGCTTGCTCCACCTGCCATTCGCTCGATGGCAGTCGCTTGGTCGGCCCAACGTTCAAAGGCCTCTGGGGCCGCAAAGAGTCCACCTCTGCGGGCGAAGTCACCGTCGACGATGCTTACCTGCGCGAATCGATGCTGCAGCCAGCCGCGAAAATCGTGACCGATTTCCCGCCCGCGATGCCCCTGATGCCACTCGACGACGTCGAGGTTCAAAGCCTGATTCTCTTCATCAAGTCGCAGAAGTAGCCCGGAGCCCAACGTGAGCCACCCCACTTCGCTGCCCCAAGACGTCCAGATTCCCGCGACAAGTTTGTGGGCCAAATTGCCAATGTTGGGCGGGCTGCTCGGCGTTGTCGGACTCGGCGCGACGCTGGGCACTGCCATCGGCGCCCACTCGCAACGCGCGATGTTCAGCTACCTGTGGGCGTTCATCGCTTTCTTGTCGATTGCGTTGGGCGCGATGGCCTGGGTGCTTTTGGAGCACCTCACGCGCGCCGCCTGGTCAGTCGTGGTGCGGCGCATCGGTGAACTCACCATGGCAACCCTGCCGCTTTTTGCATTGCTGTGGCTGCCCATCGCGACGTCGGGCATGCACGCGCTTTACCCTTGGACCCATGAGAACGATGAAATCCTCGCCCGCAAGCGCTGGTTTCTGACCGAGCCTTTTTTCCATGGCCGCTCGCTGGCCTACTTTCTCATTTGGATAGGGCTGGCGTGGTTGCTCTATTCACAATCGGTCAAGCAAGACACGGCATCCAGTGCCTCTGAGCGCGAACGCCTCACGCGAAGACTCTGGCGTGTCAGCGCTGTTGGCATTTTGTTGTACGGCTTGACGCAAAGCTTTGCTGCCATTGACTGGCTGATGTCGATGCAGCCGCACTGGTACTCGACGATTTTCGGCGTCTACTTCTTCGCCGGGTCCATTTTGTCCTTCTTTGCGTTTCTGGCCCTGGTGTCGATGGGCCTTCAACGCGCGGGCGTTCTCAAAGAAGCCATCACGACCGAGCACTACCACGACATCGGCAAGTACGTGTTCGGGTACACCGTGTTCTGGGCGTACATCGCGTTCAGCCAATTCATGTTGATTTGGTACGCGAACATTCCGGAAGAAACGATTTTTTACCTCACGCGTCTGGGCGGCGGCTGGGCACCCATTTCGTATGCACTGCCTGTGTTGCACTTCGCCGTGCCGTTTTTCTTTTTCATGTCGCGGCACATCAAACGACGGCGCGTCACTTTGGCACTGGGCGCTGCCTGGATGTTGGTCATGCACCTTGTCGACTTGTATTGGCTCATTCTTCCCAACTTCGGCGAGCACGGCGCTTCGCACTTTGCTCCCAGCTGGCTGGATGCGGCGGCATTGATGGGCGTCGGCGGTGCGTTCTTTGCCGTCTTCGGGCGGCTTCTCGCGTCACGCCGCATCGTCGCGATTGCCGACCCGCGCTTGCCAGAGTCGTTGGCGCACGAGAACTATTAACGCACTGCAAGGTTCAACCGCTTGAACTCCGCATCTTGCAGAGCGAGCACACGTTCCGGAACCGGTGACTCCACACCCCACATGCGTGTAACATGGCCGTTGTGGTTTCTGAGCCCGCATCCCGATCACCAAGGCGCCCGAGCGCGACGCATCAGGGGGGTGGCGCAAGACGCCTGTCACCGCGCAACATGCCGACGGTGAGTTCAAAGCTTCCAGGCTCAGTCTTGAAGAGATCGAGCATCGTCTCAACAAGCGTAAACGCCAAGACGGAAGCATGGACAGGCGGCGGTGCGTCCGGCGGCGGAGGGGTCGTCACCAAACTGCACACCAAGTCTTCGGGGTCGCTCATCGCGTCGCGACTGTGAGGCTGGGCGACCGCTTCGTAGAAACGTACAACCGATGTGACAATGTCTGCGGGCAATTGCTCTCGCGGTGTTTCGTTGCCGACCGCACCTTCTCTCATTTCGTCAAACGCACGTTGGTAGTCAGGATCTCCAGGCCGGCTGTCCCCCATTCGGGCAACTGGGTCTGCGAGCCCTTTTGGAACGAGGGCACGTCCGGCCGACCTCCAGCGCTCGCGAATCGCATCGAAAGACTCGTTGGAGGGTTCGAGTGCCAGCGCATGCAAACCTTCCTCGAAGCCCGGAGCCATGTCCTTTGGAATCGTGTTCAGCACCAAGTCGCGCATCTCAACCGGCGTCGCTTCCAACATTTGCTCGAGCGCAAACTGAATATCCCCGACGCCGTGTACTGCCACAAAAGCGTCGATAGATTCTGTTAAAACACGTTGCGAACCGGCGGGGGTCCGAACCGTCTCAAGCTTGCCAGCCTTGATAAGATTAGAGATGGTGCGTCGAGAGCACCCGAGCTGCGGTGTCGCAGTTTCAATGCTGACGCTTCGGCTGACGCGCGGCCCGTCGCCGCGATTTGAAATGGCCATTCGGTTTTCGCGTTTGCCCTTTCCCTTGTTCCCGTCAAAGCACAAAGCGCGGCCTCAAACAGACGGAAGCGCATGATTTTTCAGAGACTTCCTGTCCTCACCGCCCACCTGTAGAACTGGAAGGTCAGCCCGCCTGAAGTAGCCTTTTGGCATGCCCACCCGAAGGCTCTTGGCGTTTGACTGGCTCAGGGGCCTTGTCGTGCTTCTCATGGTGCACGCGCACACGGGCTTCTTGCTGCAGCCGGAAGTGCAGGCTCAAAAACTTTGGCGATGGTGCAATTTCACGCACGGGCTGGTGTTTCCGACTTTTCTCTTCGTCGCTGGCTTTTTCTTCGCCCTCCGTGCTTCCCGTGAGCCCCTGGGCGTCGCCTTCAAGCGTCAACTCCGTCTGCTGGGAATTGCCGTTCTGCTGAACGGTGTGTGGTTCCGATTCGCAACGCACTTGCGCTGGGTGCTTCGCCTGGACGTGCTCGGCTGCATCGCGCTTTCGCTGCTTCTGCTGCTTCCAGCAGTTTATGGCCTTGCTCGCATGCCCCGCCTTCGAGTCGTTGCGCTGGGCTTGCTCGCACTGGGTTGTTTTGGCTTGGGACCCTGGAGTGCGAATGTCGACGGCTTTTGGGCTTTTCTTTTCAGCACGCGTTCGGGCTCGCTCTTCCCTCTTCTGCCGTGGGCAGGACACGCTGCAGTCGGTGCCGCCGCGGGGGCATTCCTCGCTGCTCGAGGCGGACTGGGCGACGCCGACAACCTCGATGTGACGCTGCTCGCAACGGCAGCTTTCGGCACGTTGGTTTGGGTGGCAGGACCTGCGCTGGCGCAGCTGTACGGACCCCACGAGTATTGGCGGACGGGGCCGGGTCCCCATGGCGAGCGATGGGCCCTTGTCGCCTGGCTCGCACACGGGCTGTGTGTGTGGGACCGGCGCGGCGTGGCGCCCCGCGGGCTGGAGAAGTTCTTCGCTTGGCTGGGCGCAAAGTCGCTGTGGCTCTATGCGATTCACCTGACACTCCTCACGCTGCGGTTCGGCGAGTTCAGCGTGGCAAGTCGTTGGCCGGGGAGTCTGAGTTTTTCGGAAGGTTTCGGGATTGCCTTGGGGCTCCTGGTGACCAGTGTCCTGCTGACGGCACTGATGGACCAAGTCATGCGACGCTGGCGTCCGCCACGTTTTGGCGCACCGCGAGCAGCGACCCTAAACTCGGGGTAACTTCATCGCTCGGTCTCTCTGTGAACAACGTGTCTGCTCCATCTCTTTGTCTTTTGGTCCTTGGCGAACGCAGTCTCGCAACGCATGCGTTGCCCAATTCCGGGGTGCTGGTATTGGGTCGTGGGCTCGATTGCGACGTTGTTGTTGACGAGGACAGCCTGGAAATGCGCCATGCGCGACTCCGGGTTGGCGACGACATTCGCTTGGACAGCTTGGCGGAGACGGCGGCGCTTTGGGTGCACGGGCAGCGCGTTCCATCGGGGAGTTCAGTGGTCATTCGCCCGGGCGATGTGTTTCGCCTTGGGGACGTCAACTTCGTGTTGCAGCGGCGCCAAGCGGCAAGACCCAGGCGCATTTGGACGCATGGCTACTTTGAGTCTCGTCTGGAAGAAGAGTGCATTCGCGCTGAGCGCTATGCGTCTGAGTTTGCCCTGCTGCGCATTCGGTGCCCAGCCCCGGCACGATCCGAAGACCTCGAAGAGACTTTGGCCAATGTGCTTCGCAACGTCGACATCGTTGGGAGCTATGGCCCAGGGGAGTACGAAGTCCTGCTCGTTGACACCCCGCCGTCAGGCGCAGAGCTCGTCCAGTCACGCTTGAGCAGAGCATTGGGCGCTCGAAACGTGCACGCGATGATCGGGCTTGCCAACTACCCCCAAGACGGCAGCACACCGGACGTCCTCGCGGCAGAGGCCGGTGTCCGTGCCCGGGGAGAAACCGAATCGACCCCTGCGCCGTTGCCCCGCCTGCCCCCGCCTTTGCCCGGTGAGTCGGCGGTCCCTCTCAAACAAATTGCTGAGCGTATCGCCCCCAGCGCGGTTTCCGTTTTGCTTCTGGGCGAGACAGGCGTTGGCAAAGAGAAAATGGCGGAGCGGATTCACGCGCTTTCGTCCCGGAAACAAGCCCCTTTTGTTCGCGTGAACGGCGCTGCACTTTCCACGACGCTTCTGGAGAACGACCTTTTTGGCGTCACTTCCCCGAACACCGGCTTGGACAAACGCGGCCTCTTGGAGCAAGCGGCCGGTGGCACGCTTTTTTTGGACGAAGTGGGCGAACTGCCCCTGGGCGTTCAAGACAAGCTCCTCAGCGCCATGGCGTCGGGGCGTGCGCAGCGCGTCGGTGGTCACAACACCTTTCCGGTCGACATTCGCTTTATTGCTGCGACGCACCGCGACTTGGAAGCCGAGGTTCGACGCGGCGCGTTTCTGCAAGGTCTTTATGCGAAATTGAACGGCGTATCTGTCGTGATTCCTCCGCTGCGCGAGCGGGTTTCTGAGTTGCCGGCTCTCGCCAAACACTTCGTCACCGAAGCTTGCCGCAGAAACGGCAGGGCGAGTGAACCTGAGTTGTCCCCTTTGGCGTTGCAACTCATTCAAAGCTATTCCTGGCCGGGAAATCTTCGCGAACTTCGGAACGTGCTCGAACGCGCCGTCATCCTTTGTCCGTCGGGTCCCATTCTTCAGACTCACCTGCCGGTCGAACGGATGCATACGACGTTCGTTTCGCGAAACGTCCAAGCACCCCCTGCACGACTGTTCACAGAAGGAAAAAGCAAAGCCACGCGTTCAGGTAAGCAACCTGGCGATGTCGCCGGGCTCACAGCGAAAGAACTGACCGAACGCAAAAAAATTCTGGAAGCACTCGACACCTGCGCGGGCAACCAAACCGAGGCGGCCAAGAGCCTGGGCATTTCGCGTCGGACACTCGTCAACCGGCTGGGCCGCTACAAGGTCCCCAGACCACGCAAGAAACGCCGCGAACCCTGACAAAACACAGCGAGCGACGCGCATCACCTGTCTCCCTGAAGTAAGGTTTCGCTGACATGCGACGCGGCATGCGAGTGGCGGATCGTTTCGAAGTGCTCGAGCACGCTGGCTCGGGCGGAATGGGGACCGTCTACAAGGCCCAAGACACCACGACGAAAAAGACCGTGGCCGTGAAACTGCTGACGCTGACGGAAGGCGTCAACACCGACCGCTTTTTGCGCGAATGCAAAATGCTCTCCGACCTCTCACACCCGGGCATCGTTGGCTACGTGGACCATGGCACGTGGTCTGGGCGTCACTACTTGGCCATGGAATGGGCGGACGGTCGAACGCTGAGCCGGACGCAGGACCAGGATGGCATCGACGTTGGACAAACGTTGACCCTGGCCATCCACGTGGGTCGTGCCCTCGAGGCCATGCACTGCAAAGGCCTCGTTCACCGCGACGTCAAGCCTTCGAATCTCATGTTTCCGGCAGGAGATGTATCGCGGGTGAAGCTGCTCGACTTCGGCCTGGCACGAAAGTCGGAGGATGAAATCGCCCTCACACGCTCGGGGCTCATGGTGGGTTCCCCCGGCTATATGTCTCCGGAGCAGGCTCGGGGCGAGCGCGAAGTCTCGCCCGCCGCTGACGTATTTTCGTTGGGGGCTGTCCTGTGGGAGTGCCTCACCGGAAAGCCCGCGTTCGAAGGTGCGGACCCCCTCGCCATACGAACCAAAGTCCTCATGATTGAACCGCCGCTGGCGCACACGCTGAATGCGGACGTGCCTCGGGAGTTGTCGGCTTTGCTCGCCGCCATGCTTCACAAAAGAGCGGACGGTCGTCCGAAGACAGGCGGGCAAGTCGCCGCGTGGGCAGAACGCATCGCGGCGCCTGCCAAAAGTGAACGCCGCAAGCGCTCTCGTGCGGTGAACGAAGCGAAAACGGTGGCGCACAGCGACAGCGCTTCGCGTTCGTCAACGAGCGGGGGCACGCCAGAGGGCCGCCGGCAAACCGCCGAATTGGAGATTCCCAAACAACCCGCGGCGCGCACTGTTTCAAGAACCGACGTTTCCGACATCACCCCGCCGGCGCGGCCGTCGGCACCCCCAAGCGTTTCACAATTTGTCATCCTGATGATTCCAGAGCCCGGCGCGCCGCTCGACGTTCCGCAAGACGTCTTGGAGACCATCAGCTTGGAAGGGGGGCGCGTAGAAATTCTGGAGGGTGGCCAGCTCGTCGCGGTGTTTTCGGGCACTCGCAGCCCAGAGGTCGAAGCGGGACGTGCCGCACACGTTGCCCTGACGCTTCGAAAACGCGTTCCGGGTCCGGCGATGGCGATGGTGGCGGATTGCTCGCGTTCGCCCGATTTGGGCGAACTGATTGAGCGGGGCGCTAAATCCATTACAGCGGAGGCCGTCAACGCTTTGGTGAAAAGCGAATTCAAAACCATGGGTGGCAAAGGCATGTCTGGGATTAAGTTAGACGCAACCGCGCAGAACCTTCTCGGAGGCCGTTTCTCGGTTGAACGCCGAGCCAGCGGGGCGTACCTCAAGCCCTAAGCCCCGTTCAACGCCGGCCGGAGGAACTCCAAGAGTCGTGGCGTCACGCGTTCATGCGCCTCCCAGGGCAAGAAATGACCTGCGCCGGGGAGAATCTCAACCTCGGCTTGCGTCACCCAGCGTTTGGGTGGCGTGGCTGCGTCGCGTGCCAAAAAAGGGTCTTCTTGACCAAACATGACGCGCACAGGCGCCTCAATGGTCTTGAGCGCGTCAGGCGGCACACGCAGCGCGGCACGGTAGTACTGAAGCCCGCAGTGAAGTGCGCCGGGCTCTGTCCAGGCAGTGACATAGCGCTCCAGTTCCTCAGGCTGCAGCGCGCCACGACCGGCGCGCAGCAAACCCTGCCGCAAAAGCGCGAAGTCGTTTGTAGCCAAAAGACTTTCGGGCAACCACGGGAGCTGAAACATGAGGAAGTACGAAGACCGCAACCATTGAAACGGTGAGCGCAGCATTTTGAGAAACGCCAAGGGGTGTGGTGCCGCGAGCGCCGCCAGTCGCGACACGCGCTCGGGGTGTCCCATCGCAAGGGCCCAGGCCACCGCGCCGCCCCAGTCATGTCCGACAACCGCCGCGCGTGTATGACCCAGGGCGGGAATCAGGCGCGCAATGTCCTTCGCCACGGGACCCAAGGCGTAGGCACGAAGGCCTTCGGGTTTGCTCGAGAGGTTGTAGCCGCGTAGGTCAGGCGCGACGGCACGAAATCCCGCCTCCGCCAATGCAGGCAACTGGTTGCGCCAGCAGTACCAAAACTCGGGAAAGCCGTGCAGCAACACCACGAGCGGGCCGCTTCCGGCCATCGCACAATGAAGGGTGACATCTCCGACTTCGATGTACCGGTGCTGAATGCCAGCCTCGCCCGGTCTATCCATTTTGAGGTGACCTCACGGGCGCAGTGCTACCATCCTCTGGACATGAACATGCGAATTCGTCGAGCCGCGGTGCTGGGTGCAGGCGTCATGGGAAGTGGGATTGCTGCGCAGCTGGCGAACGCGGGCATTCCTGTTGTGCTGCTGGACGTCTCCGATGCGCTGGCGAAGTCTGGCCGCGAGGGTCTTCGAAAGCAAAAGCCCGCGCCGATTTATTCCACCGCTGCACTGGCGCTGATTGACATCGGCAGCTTTGAC
Source organism: Myxococcaceae bacterium (assembly GCA_046155985.1). Taxonomy (GTDB): domain Bacteria; phylum Myxococcota; class Myxococcia; order Myxococcales; family Myxococcaceae; genus JBJXGM01. The sequence continues at coordinate 25,582 of JBJXGM010000048.1, forward strand.
CAAAACCTCTCCAAAATTGCGCAATGCGACTGGGTTGTCGAAGTCGTCAAGGAAGACCTCGCCATCAAGCAGGCGCTGTTCGCCAGGGTGGAGCAGCACCTCGCCCCCAACGCCATCGTGAGTTCGAACACGTCTGGGCTTTCAGTGAACGGAATGCTGGAAGGGCGCTCGCTCAGTTTCCGTCAGCGCTTTCTGGTGACGCACTTCTTCAACCCCGTGCGTTACATGAAGCTGTTGGAACTCGTCGCCGGTCCCGACACGCGTCCGGAAGTCATGGCCACCTTCGCCCGTTTCGGCGAGGAAGTGCTCGGCAAAGGCATCGTCTACGCCAAAGACACGACCAACTTTATTGCCAACCGCATTGGTGTTTTCGCCATCATGCGCGTGCTGCATCAGATGAAGGCCGCGGGCCTCAGCGTAGAAGAAGTCGACAAGATTTTTGGACCGGCAATGGGCCGACCCAAATCGGCGATTTTTCGCACCGCAGACCTCGTGGGGCTCGACACGCTGGTGCACGTGGCGAAGAACTGCTTCGACACCTTGAGCGCCGACGAATCGCGCGCGACGTTCGAGGCACCTGCGTTTCTCCACAACATGGTGAAGGAACGCCTCATCGGAGAAAAAGCGGGGCAAGGCTTCTACAAGAAGGGCCAGAGCGCCTCGGGCGAGAAGGAAATACTCGTTCTCGATGTCGACACGCTTCAATACCGCACGCAAAAGAAGGTTCGGTTTGATTCCTTGGGCGCGGCGCGGGAAGTCTCTGACGTTCGCCAGCGCATGGCGACTGTCCTTTCTGGAACAGACGCCGCAGCGAAGTTTGCAGAACGCATCACGCTGGAAGTGCTTGCTTACGCTTCGCGTCGCATTCCCGAAATTGCCGACGACATCGTCAATGTCGACCGCGCGATGCGCTGGGGCTTCGGCTGGGAGCTTGGGCCCTTTGAGTCGTGGGATGCCCTGGGTGTCGACAAAACGCTCGAGCGCATGAAAGCGCTGCAGATTGCCCCCGCGCCCTGGGTCGAGGCGATGTGCGCTTCCGGGCGAAAAACTTTCTACGCCCAGGATGGCAAGGCCGACAACTACTGGGACATCCCCAAACGCGCCGTGAAGCGCGTTCCCGAGCACGCCCATCGGCTGTCGGTGGAACAACTGCGGCGGGAAAGCAAGCCTCTGGAACACAACGACAGCGCGAGCCTTTGGGATGCTGGCGACAGTGTCCTGTTGCTGGAATTTCACTCGAAGATGAACAGCATCGATCAAGACATCGTCACGCTGATGCACAAAGCCCTCGACACAGCCGAACAGCGCGACTCAGGGCTGCTGTTGGCGAATGATGGTGAAAACTTCTCGGCAGGCGCCAACATCATGGCACTGCTCATGGCGGCCAAAAGCGAAGACTTCGACAGTATTCGCGCACTGGCCAAAGGCTTCCAAGACGCCAACCAGCGCATGCGCTACAGCGCGGTGCCCGTGGTCTCTGCGCCCTTCGGGCTCACGCTGGGCGGCGGTGCCGAAGCCGCGATGGGCGCCAACGCACTCCAAGCGCACGCCGAACTCTACATGGGACTTGTCGAGGTGGGCGTGGGTCTCATTCCTGGCGGCGGGGGCACGCTCATGCTCTTGCGAAACGTGTTTGGACCCCATGCCCAAGAGTTCGATGCCCTGCCTTTCTTGCGCAAAGTGTTTCTCACGATAGGAACCGCCAAAGTCTCCACCAGCGCTGAAGAAGCACGCGAACTGGGGTACCTGACGCATGCAGATGGCATCACGCTTAACCGCGACCTGCTGCTCGCCGACGCCAAGCAACGCGTGCTGGGCATGCTGAGGTCAGGATTTCGACCACCCCGGCGCACACTGTTTCGGCTTCCTGGGAAAAGCGGTCAGGCCACGATGGACATGGTGCTCTACGACATGGAGCAGAACCACCAAATCTCGGCGCACGACCGAAAAATTGGCCGGAAACTCGCGGGCGTACTCAGCGGAGGAGACACCTCGCCCGGCGCACTGGTCAGCGAGGAACGAATTTTGGAACTTGAACTCGAGGCGTTTCTGTCGCTGTGCGGCGAAGAAAAAAGCCAGGAGCGCCTTGCCCACATGCTCACCGAGGGCAAGCCTCTGAGAAACTAAGGCCAGCCCGTTAAGGCACATCTATGTCCAACCGAATTGCAGTGCTGAGTGCTGTCCGTACGCCCTTTACCCGCGCCAGCCGCGGCGAGCTTAAAGACACCCGGCCCGATACCCTCGGCGGGTGGGCCATTCGGGCGGCTCTGGAGCGCGTGCCGGGGCTTCGTCCGGAAGAAGTCGGCGACGTCGTCATGGGCTGCGCGATGCCCGAAGCGGAACAAGGCATGAACGTGGCCCGCCAAAGCGCGTTCATCGGCGGCATTCCCGATTCAGTTCCGGCCATGACGCTCAACCGATTTTGCGCGTCGGGCTTGCAGTCGATTGTGCAGGTGGCTCAGGCGATTCGGGTAGGCCAGTACGACGTGGCCGTGGCCGGCGGCACAGAGTCCATGACCATGGTTCCCATGGGTGGCAACAAGCCCTCCGCGAATCCCGAACTCATGGAGCGTTACCCTCAAATCTATACCGCGATGGGGGCAACCGCTGAAAACGTTGCCGCACGCTTCGGCGTGTCGCGAGAGGACCAAGACGCCTTTGCGTACGAAAGCCAACGCCGCGCCGCCACGGCGCGCGAACAGGGCCGACTGTCGGAAGAGATTTTTGGAGTCAGCACCAGGGTGTTTGACGAAGGCGGGCGCGCACATGCCGTTGCGGTGGACAAGGACACCATTCTGCGTCCTGAAACAACGTTGGAAGGCCTTTCCAAGCTGAAGCCGGCCTTCAATCCCCAAGGTACCGTCACTGCGGGCAATGCGTCGCCCCTCACCGACGGTGCCGCTGCCGCGGTTGTCATGAGCGAGGAACGGGCGCAAAAGTTGGGCGCCAAGCCTTTGGGCTACTGGCTCGACTTTGCGGTTGCAGGCGTCCCCCCCGAAATCATGGGGACAGGTCCTGTGCCGGCGGTGCGCAAACTGCTTCAGCGCAACGGGCTCAAAGTCGACAACATCGACATCTTCGAACTCAATGAAGCATTCGCCGCACAAGCAATTTATTGCATTCGTGAACTCGGCCTTTCCAAGGACCGCACCAACCCCAACGGCGGCGCCGTTGCACTGGGACATCCTCTGGGCGTTTCTGGCACGCGTCTCGTCGCCACCGCGCTGCGCGAGTTGCAGCGTCGAAAAGGGCGCTACGCTGTCGTCACGATGTGCATCGGCGGCGGAATGGGTGCTGCCGCACTTTTCGAGCGGGAGTAGGCCCCAGACCACTTTCTAGCGCGCTTGGGCTGCGGTTCCTGCATTCGCCACGGCTTGCGTGGCGAGGGTGTTGTTGACGTACTCGCGAAGAAATTCCTTCTCTTCTTTGCGCATGGACAGCAGGCGAACCCCAAAACCTTGCTTCGCCTTCGCGTGGCTCGTTGCATTCTCCCAAACCACACGCGCTCGGGCATCGATTTTGCGCGAGTTCTCTTCGAAGACGAAGTGAACGTTGAGCAGAGTGCCGAGCGGCAAGTGAAGCGTCGTGGGAAGGAACGCACCTTCGTTTCGAATGTTCACCGTGTGATGCTCGGTGAAAATGCCGATGCTCTGTGGGGTCACCCGCACAGTGGCTTCAATCAATTCTTTGCCTCGTGACAACCCGACAAAGTCCTCCGGTTGGTACGCCGGTGTCGCCGGAGGCCCCGCGACGGCCTCGGGTCGCAGCTGGGGCTTCGGCGTCCTCTCTGTCACTGGGTGAGCAAACGGCTCAGCCGGGGGCAGTTGTGTCGTCAGCAGATTCTTTTCGACGCTCGCCATCAGCTGCGAAAGAAACTGAAATGTCTCCAGGCATGCGTCGCGAAGTTCGGGATGCGTGCCTGCCGCCAGTCGTGCGGGGTGAAACTTCTTTGCCAGTGCAAAAAAAGCGTTTCGGTATTCTTCCAACGAAGCGGACGGTGCCACGCCCAAGACATCGTGGGGCGCAAGCGTCTTGAGCGATGCGAGATGCGCCCTCAGCTGCAAGGCCTTCTTGAGTTCTCCTTGCTCGCGCTGGCCGGTGCCCTCTTGGAAAAACCGCGCCACCTCTGGAATAGTTTCCCAGGGGACCCATTGTTTGCCGTCGGAGGACACACCTGAGATTTTGTGAAGCCGCCCGCCTGCGATCAGCTCGCCGAGCGCCTCGAGCGGCAATGGACCCAAGACGCGCCCCTCGGCGTCACACACCCAATACTGCCTCATGAACGCTGCTCCACTGATCCTGCGAGCGCTTGACGAACGGCGCTCACAATTTCCATCGGGTGAAAAGGCTTTGAGATAAATCCCAGCGCGCCCGCTTCAAGCGCTTGCTGAACGAGACTTTCGGAATCCAAACTGCTGATGACGACAACGCGCGAGTCCGGAGTCACCTGGCGCAGCCGGCTCAGCGCTTCTAAGCCGCTTTGCTTGGGCATGAACAAGTCGAGCAAGACGACATCCGGTTGAGACGCCTGCGCCTTTTCAACAGCTTCTTCGCCGTCCGCAGCCTCGAGGAAGCGGTAGTTCCCACCCTCGAGTGCGTCCTTGAGGAAAACTCGCACAAACGCATCGTCGTCCACGATGAGCACTTGAGGGTTGAGCGGGGTCACCATCATACCCAATCTTTGCCACAGAGACCCCGGGTAAGCGCAACAGGGCCAATGGCCTGCTTTCCCCAGAGAATTCGCGCGGAAAAGTAACTTTCCAGCCAAGGCAGCCGAGAAGACCTGTTCTTAGAGCGTTTCCAGGTGGATGCGAGCTAGAGGTTCAGCAGGCTGGTCCACGCGTGGCCGCTCAGCTTCTTTCGGCCGCCCAGCGCACTCAGCTCGATGGCGAAACTGATTCCCTCAACAGCGACACCAAGACGCTCAATCAGTGACACGACCGCCGCTGCTGTGCCTCCCGTGGCGAGCAAGTCATCGACGACAAGCACGCGAGCGCCTTTGGGCAACGCGTCCTGGTGCAATTCGAGGAGCCCTTCGCCGTATTCGAGCGCGTAGGCTTGTCCGACTTTCTGCGACGGCAACTTGCCGCCCTTCCGCGCTGGCACGAATCCCGCGCCCAACGTCAATGCAACGCCTGCGCCCAGAATGAAGCCCCGCGCTTCGATGCCCACCACATGGGTCGGCCGCCGGGTTCGCCACGGCTTGGCGAGTTCATCGACCAGCTCGCGAAGCATCGGTGCGTCGGCGAATACAGGCGTCAAATCCAAGAATCGAATCCCCGGCTTGGGAAAATCGTCGACACGCCGAATCATCGCATCGAGGCGTTGCGCGAAACTCAAGCGAGCTCCTTCGTCCAGTCAGTGTGAACGGCCCCGCGCCCCGGTTGGTCCCGGCGCTCGTAGGTATGCGCGCCGAAGGCATCACGTTGCGCCTGAATGAGATTCGCCGGAAGTTCAGCAGACCGGTATTGGTCGAAATACGCCAAGCTGGCAGTCAGCGCAGGAACGGCAACGCCCCAGCGAATCGCCATCGAGGCGACCTCGCGCCATGCGCGCTGCGACTCGATGAGCTGCTTCGAAAAAGGTGCTTCAAGCATGAGACTCGGCGTCTCTGGCGATCGTGCGAAGGCTTGCATCATCGGGTCAAGCAACCGCGCACGAATGATGCACCCGCCCTTCCAAATACGTGCCATCTCGGCAAGGTTCACGTTCCAGTTGTTCGCACGCGAGACCGTTTGAATCAGTCGAAACCCTTGGGCGTACGTGCACACTTTCGCGGCCAGCATCGCGTCGTGCACTTGCCGTACAAAGGTTTCTCGTTCAACGGAAGACAGCGACGACGCTGGCATCGCGTTCAACACGCGGCTTGCCGCCACGCGCTCGTCTTTCCATGACGACAGCAGCCTGGCATCGAGCGCGGCCGCAATGGACGGCACGGGCACACCGTTCTCCAACGCGACTTCAACAGTCCACCGGCCCGTGCCCTTCTGCCCTGCCTTGTCCAAAATCAGGTCGACCAAAGGCCTTTGTGTCTCGCGGTCTTTGACGCGCAAGACTTGCGCCGTGATTTCGATCAGGAAGCTCCCGGATGGCCCACGATTCCAATCGGCGAAAATGTCGGACAAGGCTTTCGCTTCTGCACCCAACCCCTGTCGCAAAAGTGCATAGGCTTCGGCGATGAGCTGCATGTCCGCGTATTCGATGCCGTTGTGCACCATTTTTACGAAATGACCGGCGCCGTCGGGCCCCACGTGTGTGACGCAAGCGCCCGAGTCAGTCTTCGCGGCAATGGTTTTGAGAAGCGGTTCCAGCGCCTGATAAGCATCGGAAGCTCCGCCGGGCATCATGGAGGGGCCCCGCCGAGCGCCTTCCTCACCACCCGACACGCCCATTCCAACAAAGCGTAACGACTTCTGCGCCAGCGCGCGTTCGCGACGTTGCGTGTCCTTGAACAGGGCATTGCCGCCATCCACGATGATGTCACCCGCTTCCAGGAGCGGCACCATGCGCTCAATCAGCGCGTCCGTGGCCTCTCCAGCGGTCACCATCAGAATCGCGCGCCGTGGCCTCTCCAGCGAAGCGACAAATGCGCGGAGGTCGTTCGTCGAGTTGACTTGAGGCCCCAGCGGGTCTTTGCGAAGGCGTTCGAGATTCTCAGCGCCACCGTTCCACGCCGCAGTGCGAATGCCTCGCTCGGCGAAATTGAGCGTGAGGCTTCGCCCCATGACACCCATTCCCAGCACACCGATTTGCGCCCCGCTTTGCCCCCCCAATTGCCCCCCCACTTGTGCCAACGACGCCTGACTCACGACGGTTCTCCTCGCAGTTGTGTTGCGGCTTGCGTGTCCAAAAGCCAAAGCGCTTCACGCGCCAAGCGCCCTGGGGTTTCTTCAATCGTGCCCTCATCCTCTAGCGCCCGGCGAACGGCATCGGCCTTCTCGTTGCCGGACGCGAGCACGAGGGTGTGTCGCACTGCGCGGAGGGCCACCGGCGTCAATGTCAGACGATGAGGCGGTGGCTTGGGGCCAACGACAGCCACGACGCGGCGCGTGTCTTCAGCAAGGGCCGACGACCCCGGAAACAAGGACGCTGTGTGACCATCTTCACCGAGTCCCAGGACAGCCACGTCCAAGCGGTCCGGCAAACGGGCTTCGTACGCGCGCGCCGCCGCATCGCGGTCAGGCATTTCGCCCTGCATGCGAAACACTTGTGTGTCCCGTGCGACGATTCGGTCGAACAGCGCTTCTCGAACCAGCCGAAAGTTGCTGTCCGGATGCTCTGGCGGCACACAACGTTCGTCGACAAAGAAGAAGTCGATGTGCGCCCAGTCGAGCGTCGAGAGCGCCAAGGCTTGGTAGGCGAGCAGAGGCGTGCGACCCCCTGACAGCGCGAGGCTCGCGCGAGGCTGCTCCGACAGCGCGCTGCGAAGCCAGCCCGCAACCGTTTCGGCCGCGGCTTGCGCGAGGGCCTTGGCGTCGTCGATGCGAATCACCGTGCTCATCGAAGCGGTGTCCACCGTCGTCCATCGCGCGACAGGAGCGTGTCGGCTTCGCGAGGGCCGTCGCTGCCTGGTGCATACGCGTGCAGCGGCACACGCCCGGATTCGAGTTCTTCCAAGATGGGCGTCGTGAACGCCCAGGCTTCTTCAATCGTGTCTCGGCGCGAGAACAAAGTCTGGTTGCCCCGCATGCACTCCAAGAGCAAGCGCTCGTAGGCTTCGGGAGCGGGGCGTTCAAAGCTCGTGGCGTAGTCGAAGTCCATTTTCACGCCAGCAAGATTGACGTCTTCTCCCGGCACCTTGGTTTCAAACTTGAGCGCAATTCCCTCACGCGGTTGTAAATACAGCGTCAGCACGTTGGGCTCTAGGCGCTGACACGCCGCGGAGTCGTCCAACAGACAAAATGGGACGGCCTTGAAGTGAAAAGAGACTTCGGTCACCCGCTTCGACATGCGCTTGCCCGCGCGCAAATAGAACGGAACGCCTTGCCAACGCCATGAATCGATGTGGAGTTTCATGGCGGCGAATGTCGCCGTACGCGAATCGGGAGAAATTCCCTTCTCGCTTCGGTAGCCGGCGTATTGCCCCTGTACGATGGCGTTGTCGAGCTGCGCGCCGCCGATGCGTTGCAGGGCACGAAATACTTTGTGCTTTTCGTCGCGAATGTCGTCCGCGCCGAATGAAACAGGCGCCTCCATCGCGCACAGCGCCAAGACTTGCAGCAGATGGTTTTGCACCATGTCGCGCACGACGCCGGTCTCGTCGTAAAAACTGCCGCGGGACTCAACACCCAGTGACTCGGCGGCCGTGATTTCAACGTAGTCGATGTGTTGACGGTTCCAGACGGGTTCAAAAATCGCGTTGGCGAATCGAAACACGAGGATGTTCTGAACGGTTTCTTTGCCAAGGTAGTGGTCGATTCGAAACACCTGCCGCTCCTCGAGCACTTCGGCGATTTCACGGTTGAGCTGACGGGCGCTCGCCCAGTCCCGCCCAAAGGGCTTCTCCACGACAACACGCGTCCACGGGTGCGCACGGCCCGGCACGCGCCTGGGCAAGAGGCCAGCACCTGCAAGTTGCCCCAAGAGCGGCGTGAACCCACTGGCGGGTGTCGCCATGTAAAGCAGCACGTTGCCGAATGTTCCTGCCTGGCGTGTCAGCGCGTCCAAGCGAACGCGAAGCTTCTCGAATGTCGCTGCGCTTTGGTACACGCCACTTTCGGCTTCAAGGCGCGCGGCGAACGTTTCCCACTCCGAGGCGCTGGCGGGTTGTGTCCTGGAATACTGACGAATGGCCTCTTTCGCCTCAGCGCGAAATGACTCGGTCGCCAAACCGGAGCGACTCATCCCAATGATTCGAAAGGCCTCTGGGAGACGATTCTCGCGGCTCAGGTTGAACAGCGCGGGAAGCAGCTTGCGCTGGGAAAGGTCTCCGGTGGCCCCAAAAATGACGAGGGCACAAGGGTCTGGACGCCCTGCACGCAAGACCGGCTCGCCGGGGTGGGGAAACGTCTCGATGTGACTTCCCAAGTCCGTCATGCGGCCGCTATATGCGAAGCGCAGAGGCCGAGGAAACACCCGCCTGCGAAAGAGATGCAGACCGCGGGCGAGGGCCTTAGTTTGAGGGACGTATGGGACGTCTAGCAATCGCCGTAGCGTTGTGGTTGCCGGCAGCCGCGTTGGCCGCATCGCCCGAACAACTCGCCCAACTGGATGCGCTGTGGGCTCAGCGCGGATTGCCAGATGTCACGCAAGTCCTTGAAAAAGTTCACCGAGATGCACTCCGCGAGGCTCCAGGAGACTTTGACCTGCTTTGGCGCGCCGCCAGAGAGCGTGTTTGGGTCGCCGACGCCGCGAAAGACGTTCGCCTCAAGAAGGCGGCCGGCATGGAAGCTTGGCGCTTCGGTGAGCAGGCTGTGGCGCAAAGGCCGGAACGGGTTGAGGGGCATTACTACATGGCCAGCGGGATGGGTGCGCACGCCGAAGCGGCAGGCCCGATGCGGGCCCTTTCACTCGGCATCGCACAGAAGTTCGTTGAGGAGATGAACAAAGCGGCGGCAATTGACGCCGGTTTTGACCGCGGCGGGCCGCTCTTGGCGCTCGGTCGCTACAACGCTCTCGTCCCTTGGCCTGTGCGCAACCTCCGTGAGGCGGAAACCCTGCTCACGCAAGTGCGTGAGCGGTTTCCTGAAAACCTGAGGGCCACGCACTACCTTGCCGAACTGAAACTCTCGCAAGACGACAAGCAGGGGGCCGAAGCACTGTTCGCCCAAGTGCGCGATGCAAAAGGCGATTACGACCCCGCAGAAGCCAGTCGCGTGAAGGCCTGGTTGGTGGGTTCAAACAGCCGCTGAAAGCACACCCGCTTACAGCCCCGCCAAATACCCACTTCAGAGGGGAATTGGTCACTTTTTGATACATCCGTTCAGTGTCAGGGTGACGCGATACACCTTGCGGCATGGCGGAGATTTTTGAGCAGCGAAACTTGTTGTGGGGTTCCGAGGTGGTCGCGCGCGACGGAAAGCGGCGCCGCGTCGTTCACGTCGATGAGAGTCACGTTGGCTTTGCCACCGCGCTCGCTCTCGTCGTGACGCACGGACAACGCGTCCGTGAAATGAACGAAGTCCCAAAGCGCGCCCACTGCCCGCGCTGCGGCTGCGAAGGCCCCACCGAAGAATTGTTCGGGGTCCGCCGCATGGATGACGGCCGACGGCGGCCTCAGTCTTGGTGCCGCGATTGCCGAGCTGCTCCACCGTCAGAATTGACCGCCGCCAACACGGATGACGCCTCGGGCTGGCTGTTTTCGCCTGATGAATTGGCCGCACTTTCTGGGCAGCGTCGAAAAAGCCCGCGCCGTTCGACACCGAGACGCGTGCCGCAGCGGCGGGCGGGGTAGACGACGTACAGGTTGATGCGCGCTTCGCGAAGCGGCAGAGACCGTTTTGGGCTAAACCAAGCGCGTGGCAAAAACCCCCGGGCTTGACCATCCGCTGCGCCGTGATGTGCGCTTCTTGGGCCGTGTCCTCGGAAGCGTGCTGCGCGAACACGAAGGCGAGGCCCTGTTTCAACTCGAAGAGCGCGTTCGCAAACTCGCCATCGCGAGACGCCGTGGGCCAAAAGCGGGTCGGGCGGCGGCGTTTGCCGAGCTTCGCGCGGTGTTGTCGGAGTTGCCCACGTCGCAGATGGAACCGCTGATTCGGGCGTTTTCCGTTTACCTGCAGCTCGCGAATCTTGCGGAACAACACCATCGGGTGCGCCGAGCGAGGCACTACGACACGCGCCCTGAGTCGCCGCCTCAACGGGGTTCTTTGGCAGATGTCCTTGGCGCTTTGAAACACGGTGACGTCCCCGCGAGCCGCGCGCGCGAAGCCATCTTTGACCTCGAAGTCATCTTGGCGCTCACCGCCCACCCCAGCCAAGCCGTTCGCCAAACGGTGCTGGAAAAGCTGACACGTATTGCGCAAGAGCTCGAACGTCGCGACAAAGAACGCCTGACGTTTTCCGAGAAAGTGCAGTTCGAAGAAAGCGTGCGCCGCGAAGTCCTCGCGCTATGGCAAACCGACGAACTGCGCCGTCAGCGACCTACCGTCGGCGACGAAGTGAAAACGGTGGTTTGGTACTTGGAAACCGTTCTCTTCGACCAGCTCGCCCTTCTCGGCCGTTCGTTGCAGAAAGCGTTCACCAAAACATACGGCGAGCGGCTTGAGCCGCTGCCCGTCCCGTTGCGCTTCCATTCTTGGGTGGGTGGGGACATGGACGGCAATCCCGGCGTCACGCCCGATGTCTTTGTCGATGCGTTGCGCGCCTACCAAGCACGCGGTCTTCGACGCATGCTTGTGGCCGTCAACACCCTGGGCTCGGAACTCTCGACGTCAAGCCGGCATGTTCGTGTCCCATCAGAACTCTTGAACTCACTCGAACGGGATGAAGCGCTCGCCCCAAAACTTGCTGCACGGCAGGGACCTCGCACCGAGGGCGAGCCTTGGCGGCGCAAATTGCGTTTCGTGGAATCACGGCTTTCGGCCACCCTGGTGCAGGTCGAGGCGCGTCGGGCGGAGTCTCGCTCGCACGATGCAGAAGCCGCAATGCCACCCACACCTCTGGCACCCCCTTACAAAGACGGCGCAGAGCTCGAAGCGGACTTGAAACTTGTCTTTGAGACACTCCGCGATGCACGCGCGGCCGGCGCAACAGATGCTGAAGCCACCTGGGCAGAAGCGCGCGCCACAGGTCTTCATCTGGCGGAGCTGGAACTGCGTGCCCCCGCTGAAGATGCACGCGCGGCGGCCGCCGCACTGACAAAAAAGGAAACGCCTCAAGGCGATGCGGCGCGTTTTTTTGAAGCGCTTCGGGCGCTCGCGCTCGCGCACCGAGAAGGCGGCGAACGTTCTTGCCGGACGTTGATTCTGTCGATGGCGCAGTCCGAAGCCGACGTCCTGGCAGCGCTTCATTGTGCGCGAGCCGCCGGTTTGACGCAGGCCCCTGCCCACTGCGCCCTCGACATTGTACCGCTGTTCGAGACCTATGACGCTTTGTCGCGCTGCCCCGGCATCGTGCGTGCCATGTTTCAGAGTCCCGAATACCTGGCGCATGTTCGCGCCCGGGGCGTGCAAGAAATCATGGTGGGCTACAGCGACTCCGGTAAGGAAGTCGGGCTTCTTGCGGCCCATGCCGCATTGTTGAAGGCCCAATCCGATTTGGCAACTGTCGCAGCCGAAGTGGGTGTGCCGCTCCGAATTTTTCACGGCCGGGGCGAATCTGTCGCACGCGGTGGAGGCCCTGCGCAACAAGCCATCCTGTCTTTACCGCCGGGCAGTGTTGCGGGTCGCTACAAACACACGGAGCAGGGAGAAGCGCTCGACCACAAATACGCGCGGCCTGTGCTGGCCAACCGCAGTCTCGAACTCATTGTCGGCGGCGCGCTGATGCACACGCTGGACGCGCAGCCTCGCCCGAAAACCGAGCGTCTTTCTCAGTATGAAAGCGTGCTCCGTGAACTGGGCGAGTTGGGAAGAGCGGCCTACCGGGCGATGGTCTGGGACGCGCCCGCTTTCGTGAAGCTGTTTTCGGCCATCACACCCACCGACGAAATCGCTCAGCTTCCGATTGGCTCAAGACCCCCCAAGCGACGGGCCGGCGGCCTCGAATCGCTTCGCGCGATTCCTTGGGTCTTTGCATGGACGCAAAACCGATTGCTCTTGCCCGGCTGGTACGGTGTCGGCAGTGCGCTCTCTCGGGTGGGCGCAATGGCCGAGGGCCTCCAAACGTTGCGGCAGATGTACCAAGAGTGGCCACCTTTCCGAACGATTCTCGACAACGTCGGGATGGTCCTCGCCAAGAGCGACCTCCGTATCGCCGAGCAATACCTGCCGCTCGCGCCACCAGAGGCAAAAGCGCTCTGGTCCCAAATATCAGACGAGTACAGAGCGACGCGCCTTTGGGTGAAACGCGTCACCGGTCAGCCCAAGCTGCTGCACCGCCAACCCGCCTTGCGTCGGGTCATCGCGCTGCGAAATCCTTACGTCGACCCCATGTCTTTGCTGCAGGTCGAACTGCTTCGGCGAAAACGCGCGGGCGCCAGTGACTGCGACCGCGCGCTTTTGCTCACGCTGAGCGGCATTGCCGCCGGCATGCGAAATACGGGCTAAGACCGCAATGTCATTCTGCTTCCGCCGAAGACCCACCGCCGCGGATAGCAATCGACTTCCAAGAGTGACAGTTTTGCCGGGCTCCCGTGTTCAGAGCATCGAGCCAAATGTCACTCGCCCTCGAACCAGAGCAACTGTACCGCCGCTACGGACCGATGATTTTCCGGCGTTGCCTCCAGCTGCTGGGACAACACCAGGAGGCGCTGGACGCGCTGCAGGATGTGTTCGTTCTCATCCTCAGACAACGTGATCGAATCAAACTGGCCGCGCCCTCTGCCCTGTTGAATCGCATCTCGACGAACGTTTGCCTCAATCGCCTCCGTGGGCGAAAGAGGTCGGAAGAACCGGTGGCGTCAGCGCTCGAGGTCATCGCGCAAACGCCCGACCCCGAGTCTGCGACGCTCGCTGGCAGAATCGTCTCGCGGCTGTTTCGGGATGAACTCGCTTCGACGCGCACCATCGCGGTGCTCCACTACGTCGACGGAATGACACACGAAGAGGTCGCCCTGGAGGTCGGTCTCTCGGTCTCTGGCGTCCGAAAACGCCTGCGCACCTTTCAATCACGACTGACGTCACTCCCGGAGGTCCTATGAAGCCGGCGGAATTGCCTCAATGGCTACTCGAGCGCATCGCGCTCGATGAATTGCCTCGTCCACTGCCCGACAGCACGCGTCGGCGCATCGAAGGAACGCCTCCCAGTCCCCCGGCGCTGGCGCAAATTGCCCAAGCCAATGCCGGCTTCTTGCGCCAGCACCCGCCCGGCCTCTTCTTCGCACAGCTCGAGGCCAGGGAGACGCAGCGAGCGACACCGCGCCACGCAGGGTGGCTTGGCCGCGCATTGGCCATGTCAGCCGCCGCTGTGGCGATGCTGCTCGTGCTCGTGCGGGTTGCGCCAACCACCACCGAACCTGAGGAACGAATCAAGGGGGTCGCTCCAACCTTGACGGTGTACCTGCGACAACCCGAAGGCGCGCTGCGGCTTCCTGACGGAGCGGGTGTGCACGCCGGTGACGTCGTTCAGCTTCGATACCGCGCCGCGGGGCGAAGTTATGGCGTCATCCTTTCGGTCGATGGGGCTGGCAAGGTGACCCTTCACTGGCCAAGTGATGCGGCAACTCCTGCGCGATTGAGAAACAGCTCAGAGGTCGCATTGCCCAGCGGCTACCAGCTTGACGCAGCACCAAAGTTCGAACGATTTCTCTTTGTCACTTCTGAGCGGCCACTCCAAGCGCAGGCGCTGCTTGAGTCAGTGCGAATCTGGGCAACCGAGGGGTTTCCCAGCAATGGCCCGAAGCTGCCCGCGGGAACCCAAATTTCTTCCCTTACCCTCTTCAAGGAAGTGCCATGAAGAATCACTGGCTCTACACCGCCGCGCTCGTCGTTCTGCTCCAAAGCCTGCCTTCCCATGCCGAAGCAGCGCCGGCGGCGCGTCGTCGCTTCGCATTGCTTGTCGGCGCAAACGACGGTGGCCCGGGCCGCATGCTCCGCCACGCTGTCTCAGACGCGCACGCGTTCGGCAAAGTGATGCAGGGCTTGGGGGGTGTGCGTTCACAGGACCTTCGACTGCTGGAGAACCCACGACCCGAAAGCGTGCGGGAAGCGTTGAACGAGCTCGGCAACGCGCTCGCCACGTCCAAAAGAATCGGCAAGGCAGCCGAACTCGTCTTCTACTACTCAGGGCACTCGGATGAGCGAGGGCTACTGCTCGCGGGCGAACGCGTCCCGTTTGATGAATTGCGTCAGCTGCTCCAGCGCATTCCGGCTGATTTCCGTGTCGCCGTTTTGGACTCGTGTGCGTCGGGCTCCTTTACACGCTCCAAGGGCGGCACACCGGTACCGCCGTTCTTGCTCGATACGGGGACGCATGTTTCAGGAGACGCGGTCCTCACTTCCAGCTCTGCGACCGAGGCCTCGCAGGAGTCGGATAGACTGGCCAGCTCGTTCTTCACCCATCACCTGTTGTCGGGACTTCGTGGCGCTGCAGACGTGAGCCACGACGGCAAGGTGACGCTGAATGAGGCGTACCAATTCGCTTTCCACGAGACCCTCGCACGCACCGAACGCACGCGAGCCGGCGCACAGCATCCTGGGTACGAAATGGCAGTTTCGGGAACCGGTGACCTTGTCATCACCGACCTGCGCGGATCCGGCGCGACACTCCACATTCCGGGCCCAGTGGGTGGGCACCTGTTCATCCGAAACACAACGGGCCGCCTCGTCGTTGAACTGCGCAAGACGCCCGGTACGCCGATCGACCTCGGCCTGGAAGCGGGCCGATACCAACTGACTCTGGTCCGCGAGGAAGTGCTCGGCATGGCGCTCGACCTCAAAGAGGGTTCAACGGCAACCCTCGACGTGGCCGCATTGGACCTCCTCCCCATGGAGGCGAACCCTTTGCGTGGCGAAGCAGCAGAGATCGCCGCCGAGCCCCGACCGCCCGATCTCCCGCGTCAGTGGAATGGGGAAATCCGGCTCGGGGCATTCCGCAGCACGGTCAGTTCTTTCCCAGACGACGACACGAATGCCGTTGGATTCCCTGTCATCGGGCTGACCTATTTCCTTCGGCCGTTGAAGGACGATGGACGGACTCCCTATCAGTTACTGCGGTTCGTCCAGAGACCGCACACGATTGCGCTCGAGGTCGCTGGCTTTACAGGTCCCGACCCGCGTTTCTTCCCATTCCTCGCCTGGGAGCCCGCAATCAGCGCGTCCATCAACGTGTTTCCCTGGTCCTGGCTTGGCTTGACGGCACACGGTGGGGTCAATCGCTCATCGGCCTATTCGGGCGGCGTCCTGTACGGGAGCAGTTTCGGTGGAAAGGCGACCGTCTATCCCACGTCCAACCTGCGCGTGAGCGCGTCTTACAAAGGCGCCCGCGAGCAGCTCGGCTCGCTCGACCTCGAACCGGTGTCACCGCTTTGGAGCACGAGCTACTTCACCCCGACCGGCCTCGACCTGTTTTCACTCCGCTCGGAGTGGCGCGTCGCCGAACGGTGGCTCTTGAGTGTTTCTGCGTCAGGCGGCTGGCAGTACCCTCGCGCCGAGGAGCTGTACACCAGGGAGTGGGAGGTCACAGGCCAGGTGCCACAGCTTGGCCTTGCACTGGACGGCACATTCTTCGCGAACCGGAAACTCTCGATCGGCATGACACTGAGCGGCTCAGGCGCGGGCCGACAGTACTGGAACGAGTCAGACCGACTTTTTCGTCCGGCACCCGCCTCTTACCAAATTGCGGCGGTGCCGCACGTGCACTGGTACATGGCCGATTGGATCTCTATGGCTGCCAACCTCGGGCCCGTATTCGAGTTTAACGACCAAGGTTTCGGGACCTCGGTAGTTGCTGGGCTCTCCTTCTCGGTGAGGTTGTAGCGCGGGGCATCAACCTACTGCCGCAGGTCTTCACGGCGCTCGCGCTTGTCTTCGCGCGACTCGCGACGGTCTTGCCCGAGTTCGCGCGCCGCAGCATCGGCCCATTCCTGCATCAATGCGCGACGTCGCGTCAGGCTGGC
>JBJXGM010000063.1:0-39856 GCA_046155985.1 Myxococcaceae bacterium
TCGGAACCGCCCAGTACGAACTCAATCGAGCCACGGAGTTTGCCGCGGTCGGTCTCATCGTTCGGGACGATTGGAAGGGTCTTGGCGTCGGGACCATTCTCATGCGCCGTCTCATTGAGGTTGCCAAGACACGTGGCGTCCAGGGCTTTGCCGCGGACGTGCCGGCGTCTAATCGCGCGATGCTGTCGATCTTCTACAAGAGCGGTCTTGAGGTTCGGGGAGAGCTCCGAGAAGGCGTGCATCACCTCGAAACCCGTTTCCCGAGCGACGTGGGTTCGCGCTCCTTCACTGTGACGCCCACCGCCTAACAACGCCCAAGACTTCAACATTCTATTCCGTTGTTGCGGCGTGGGGTCTCGGACGCAACCTCTGCAGGGCCAGCATCGCGAACGCAAAACCTGCGCGGCAACTTCGGGCACAACTCTCTTGCGGGCGAGCTGGGATTGCGGCGCGATCCTTGCTTCATGTGGGAAACGCGACACCTCACCAGTATCCAGAGGAACACATGCGGATAGCGGACATCATGACGGACGGAGCGGAGAGCATCAGACCAGATGAGCCAAGTGGCCACGCACTTGATCGAATGAAGGCTCTCCGAATCCATCACCTCGTCGTGAAAGAGGGCAAGTCCATCGTTGGCATCGTGTCGGCACGAGATTTGGCTGACGACAACCGCGCCGGCGCCAAGCGGTCCGGCAGTCGTGTTGCCGATTTGATGACTTCTCACCCGATCTGCGTTGAACCCAACACGCCCGTCCAGCGCGCCGCAAACCTCCTGCGTGGCCGGTCGATAGGTTCGCTGCCTGTCGTGGAGGACGGTCGCCTGGTTGGCATCGTCACGGTTTCGGACTTGCTTGAGTTGGTCGGGCGGGGACCCGCACCGAAGCCACTGGGACGAGTCGACCACACCCCCCATCGTCGCGTCTCGCGACCCGTCACCCGATCCGCTGCCAAACCGCGCTGATGGCCACGGGAGGAAACGATGTCAGACGCGATGAGCTCAGAGACTGCCCACGGACAACTCTTCGATGCAGAACATCGTGTGCTCGATGGCATTCTCGCGGACGTCGAAGCCCTTGCCCAACGAGAATCGTTCTCGCCAGCGGCAAAGCGGTTCGCCGAATTCCTGAGGTTCCTTGAGCAGCACATCGCGAACGAAAACGACGTGCTTCTTCCGCTTTTTCTGAAACACAGCGGCGACCCGCAGGGAGTCGTTCCGCTGATGCGTGCGGAACATGCTGCGCTGCTGCGCGTCGCCTGTGAGCTTGCCGCCGCACTTTCGCAGTGGGATGGCGGCGGCGTCCGGAGCCGTCTCCTGGAACTCACGTCGATGTTGAAGGCTCATCATGAAAACGAAGAGCGCGTGCTCCATCCTGCGCTTGACGCCATCATCCCCAACGAAGCCGCCTGGCAGGAGGCCCTCCACGGGTGTCGTCATGACAACGCGCCACCAATGAAGGGGTCTGGAGTTCATGACCTATCCGAGAATTGAAAAACGCAGAACGCCAGGACGCGCCCCCGCGAACATGCCGGACTACGAAACGGCGTGGGCGCGTTTTTCATGGGAGGAGGCCGCGCGCGCTCTGTCCGGCCTGCCTGCAAGATTGGAGAAGCAAACATGGCGAAGGTGACCTACGGATTCGAACAGGCGCTTGAGGGCGCCACTTTTGAGGAAGCCCGCGCACGCGTGACGGCGGCGCTGAAGAACGAAGGGTTCGGCGTGCTGAGTGAAATTGATGTCGCGGCCACCCTCAAGGCAAAGCTCGGCATCGACTTTCGCAAGTACGTGATTCTGGGCGCCTGCAATCCACACCTGGCCCACCGCGCGTTGACCGCGGAGCCACAGATTGGGCTCTTGTTACCCTGCAATGTCGTCGTGCAGGAGGAGGAGCCCAAGGGGCGCGTTGTCGTCTCGATCGCAGACCCGCGGGCGATGTTCATGGTGGTCGACAACCCTGCGGTGAAGCCGGTCGCGGATGAGGCAGATCAGCGCTTGCGGAGAGTCATCGCCTCGCTCGGGTGATGGTGGCACCTGCCGGAAACCTACCCCTTTGGACTCTGATGCTCCCGCTCAGCAGCCTCGGCCTCGGCTTTGGTCTTGTGCACTGTACCGTCGGGATGTTCGGGCGGTGAGTACAGGCTGTACAGCTTGAGCACCGCCGTCCGGGAGCCATTGATGATGTTGTGTTTCGTTCCGGCCGGGATGACGACCGCTGAACCGTCCTTGAGAATATGCTCTTTGCCGTTCAAAACCGCCACCCCGCTTCCAGCTTCGACGCGGATGAATTGGTCCACTTTGTCGTGGGTCTCAACCCCAATGTCCTCGCCGGGTTTGAGCGCCATCACCACAAGCTGAACGTGGGGGCCGGTAAACAGCACTTGGCGAAACAGCGTGTTCTCCAACGTCATGTCCTCGATATTTGTCACGTAACCCGTCATCGGTTTCTCCTTGGAAAGTAAAAAGCGAATCCGCCTCAGCGTCGGCCCATCATTCGAGGGCGAGCCGCATGCCCGCCGCCATGGAAGAGCGTCACACCAAGCAGGAAGCCGAAGTTGTACCAGCCGCCATTGTTGTGAACCTCATAGACCTGAACATCCTTGGTAAAGAGCGACACGAGGAAAGTGACCGGCACAACGATGCCGTGCCACAGCCCCCTCCAGAATCCGGCGACCAATCCCTCCACGTTGCTGATGCCAAGGTTCTCATTGGCTCCCGGCACACAACCGTTCAGCACGACGAAGCCACCCACGAGTGCAACACAGAAGAAAAGCTGTTTCACGTTCCGCTCCTTTCTTGAACGTTCGCAGCACACCGTCTCGGCGCAGGGTTCACTCATACGGCAGCGGTTCCCTCTCCTGCCCGTCGCAACTGCGCACCGGCCAACACCAGAGCGCCTACACCGAAGAGCGCTGTCCCGAAGAAAACCAGCGCCCCCAGAAATGGCAACCGGATGAGAAGCGCCAAGAGCACGACGCCGGTCACAAAAGTCACGCTGGTCTTGGCGGGCTTGGAACGGAGCCGTGGCAAAATCTGCTGGCCGAGGAAGAGACCCATCAGGGGAAGGCTCAGTGTCAAGGCAGCGAACAACACCGCCAGAGCAAGAGGACCCAACCACCACCCGCCCACCAGTAGACCGACGACGAAAATCACCGCGGCGGCGATGGGACCTCCGAGCAGCAGCGCGGCGCCCCAGCCCAGGCTTTTCCACGGATGCGCCTTCACCATCGCAGGTGTCTTCTCGACCAGCCTTGGCGAAACGACACTCAGCACCAAGCCCAGGACGAGCAGTCCCATGGCCAGGCGAACCCAACTCGACAGAAACCAAAGTGGACCGCGCATCGCCTTGGGCGCCATCGGCCGTTCGAGCGTTTCGATTTTCGTTCCGGGAGGAATCCCTGAGGAGCGTTCTGTGGCCATCCTCAGCGTTCCTGCAATCGACGCGTTGTCCCCGAGCTTGAGCGATTCAGCGTAAACACTGGCATCGGCACTCACGGGTGCGTTCAGCCGAACGTCAGAACCCGCCGCGAGTAACTTGCGACCCACGGGACCTTCCACCGAAACGTCCGCGCCAGCCACGACCAGGTCTCGCCCGACGCGCGCAACCCCATCGACAGCCACATCCGCTCCTGCAAGGAAGATGTCTCCCCCGCTGACGGAAGCAACCGTCAGATCGTTTCCAACGGCACGAATACTTCGGCCCACCGAGCCCCTCAGCTTCATTGTGGCAGCAGCGGCAGTGATGTTGCCATCGACCGGACCCGTCACTTCGATGTCGCGGCCTGCCACGAAAAGATCGCCTTGGACACGGCCCGCAATACGGACCGTCGTGCCCGAAATATAGAGGTCGTCGGAAATCACCTCTCCGGCAGAGATGTGAATCTCTTCTCCGCTACGAAATTCTGCGGCGTGGGCAGATTTCAGAAGTCCAACAAAGGCGACGCAGAATAGAAGTGTACGTTTCATGTCCTACCCTCCAATGCGTTGCGACTAGGAAGATTCGTGCCAACGTCTGGAGACTTCCGGCGCGGCCCTACAAACGCCCGAACACGCCTTGACTACGTTTGCCATGCGCAGTTTCTGCGCGCTGCGCTCTAGGTCTTCAAGACACGTTCCCGTCGGCCGTACTACACGTAATGCAATAGCGAGCCTCCGGCATGGCCCGAAGGCGCTGCCGCCCGATGGCTCCCAAGCAGCGTTCGCAACGACCGAAGGTGCCACCCTCCAGCCGAGAGAGCGCTGCATCAATTTCTGCGAGCTCTCGCTCCTCGGCTGCGGTCAAGCGCTGGAGCAGCGTCGCATTCTCTTCGACAAGCGCACGATCGGGCCAATCCCTCTCCACTTCTTCGTGAAGACTTTTTTCCGCGGCATCATTTTCTTCAAACAGCCGCCGCAGTGCGCGGCGACGGTAAAGAAGTGCTTCTCGGGCCTGGGAGTCGACGACGTTCATGGTGGTACCCTCTTGGCTGCTTTTCTGGGTTCACAAGTCGTGCCGAAAGCCTTCCCCTGCCGAATCGGGGCGCTTCTTGACTTTGTCTGACGGGGAGTGGCTAACCTGGGCGCACACTTTGCGTCTTGGCCAAGGGAAGTTGGCGGAAAACGCACAATTCGCGTGACCGCGTTCGTTCTTTTCACCGGTACGCGAATTGCTTGTTCGGGGACCGGTATGGCGAAAGAACGAATTCTTATCGTTGATGATGAGCAGAACGCACGTCTTGCGCTTCAAACACTGCTGACCGACGAAGGTTTCGAAACCGCCGAAGCTGTTGATGGGCAGGGGGCGCTCGAACTTCTGTCGAGCTTTGCTCCGGCCGCCGTGCTTTCTGACATTCGCATGCCGCGCATGGACGGAATCACCCTTGTGCGGACCGCGCGCGAGCAAGGAAGTGACGCTGCTTTCGTGATGATGACGGCTTTTGGCAGCATTGAAACCGCTGTGGAGGCCATGCAGGCGGGTGCCGAGAACTTCCTGCTCAAGCCTTTGGATGTGAAGGCCGTGCTCGTCGTCCTGGAGAAAGCGCTCGAAAAACGGCGTGCGCTTCAAGACGCCCAGACGCTGCGGCAGCGCATTCGCGAGCGTTTCCGACTTCCGAACATCATTGGCGAGGCACCCGAGCTGCAAGCCGTTTTCGACGTCGTCAAGCAAGCGGCCCCCACGAAGGCGACGGTGCTCATCCTCGGCGAGTCTGGAACCGGCAAGGAGTTAATCGCCCAGGCGCTTCACGAACAATCCTCGCGGCGCGACAAGCCCTTCATCAAAGTGAATTGTTCTGCGCTTTCGGAGACCCTTCTTGAGTCCGAACTGTTCGGACACGAAAAAGGCTCGTTCACAGGGGCCGCCGGTCGGAGGGAAGGACGCTTCGAGCTCGCGGACGGTGGAACGTTGTTTCTGGATGAAATCGGCGACATTTCCCCCTCGCTGCAAATCAAGCTTCTGCGTGTGCTTCAAGAACGCGAGTTCGAGCGCGTCGGCGGTACCCAAACGCTCAAGGTGGACGTTCGGCTCGTTGCCGCAACGAACAAAGACCTTGCCGCAGAGGTGAAGGCTGGCCGATTCCGCGAGGACGTCTACTATCGATTAAACGTCGTTGCCGTCACCCTCCCCGCGCTTCGTCAGCGCAAGGGTGACATCCCAGCGCTCGTCAGCCACTTCATCGGCAAGTACGCCGCAGCGTACGGAAGAACCGTGACGGGTTTAGCCCCCGGAACGCTCAACGCTCTGCTGAGCCACAGTTGGCCCGGCAATGTCAGAGAACTCGAAAACGCGATCGAACGTGCGGTGGTTCTCAGCAAGACAAGCGAACTCACCGCGGATGACTTGCCTCAATCCCTTCGCGGCGTACGCCCCAGCGGGAGAGAAGGCACGGCTCTGATTCCCGGCGCAAGCATGTACGAAGTCGAGCGCGAAGCCATTCTCCGCAACTTAGAGATGGTGGGAGGTTCGACAACGAAGGCTGCCGAAGTGCTGGGCATCAGCGTTCGGAAGATTCAATATCGCCTCAAAGAATATGGCCTTCACGCTGCTGGAGAAGTCACGCCAACGGAAAACGCTGCGCCTCAACCCGAACTGACGGCTTTTGGGCCTAGGGTGGGTGCATTACCGGAAGCTTGATCAGGAAACGTGATCCTCCCTTGGTCACGTCTTCCACGGACAATGAGCCGCCGTGCTGAGTGATGATGGCATTCACGATGGGCAATCCAAGCCCGGACCCGCTCGCCTTCGTGCTGAAGAACGGTTCGAAAATCTTGTCGCGGATGTCGCGTGGGATTCCTGGGCCCGTGTCTTCGATGCAAAGAACGACATCTGAACCTTGCCTGCAAGTTGAAGCGCTGATTCGCCCGGGACCGGGCATCGCTTCCAGGGCGTTGAGCGCCAAGTTCATCACCACCTGGCGCAAGCGCCCTTCGTCGCCGCCAACGGGTGGCACGGGGAACAATCGCAGTTCAAGCTCACACCCACGGCGCTTGGCGTCCGGCTCCAGCAAAGCGAAAACGCGCTTGACGACGTGAACGACATCCACAGGCTGGGCGGTGAATTCACGTGGGCGCGCGAATTGGAGAAAGTCTTCAAGAATGTGGTCGAGGCGTCGGATCTCATCTTTCACCAAACCCAGCGGTTCCAAATAGTCGCTGCGGTTTTCCGCTGGGAGCCTCTCTAACCGCCGCTCCAAGACTGAAAGCTGAAGCGCCGCGGCGTTGAGCGGATTTCGAATTTCGTGCGAGAGCCCCGCCGTCAGGGTGCCGACGGTTGCCAACTTTTCTGCCATCTGAGCGCGTTGAGCCAATTCACGCTTTTCGAGATGCAAGCGAACCTGGCGCAGTGCCTGTTCAATGGTGAGCAACAGCTCAGACGTCGCACAGGGTTTGACCAGGTACGCGAAGGCTCCGGCACGCACTGCTGCGGCCGCGGTTTCCACTGAGGCGAAGCCCGTCATGAGAATGACTTCCCCCTCGGGATGAATCTCGCCCAGCGCAGATGCCAGCGAAGTCCCATCTCCGTCGGGCAATTTCAAATCGACGAGTGCAACATCGAACCCTTCTTTCGCTTTGGCCAAAGCGTCTTCATGCCCCGAGGCCGTTGACACCCCGTAGCCCGAACGCTCCAAAATCTCAGTCAAGTTCTCTAAGAGCTGCAGGCTGTCATCGACCAGCAGAACGCGCGCAGAAGAAGTATCCGTCATGGTGTCTCAACGCAGGGAAGCTGCACGATGAAGCGCGCGCCGCCGGCAGGTGATTGCTCGTAACGAACTGTTCCTTCGTGACGCTCGACGATTCGCTTCACCAGAGCAAGCCCCAGGCCAATTCCCGTCGGTTTCCTTGTGACGAGTGGCTCGAAAAGCCGTGGCAGCGTCTCTGAGTCGACGCCCGGACCATTGTCCTCCAGGGCGACGGTCACACCGCGCGCGTCGCGCGTTCCGATGATCCGAATGACCCCCTCCGGCCCGGCCGCATCAACGGCATTCTCGAGAAGGTTGACGAAGACTTGGCGAAGCTGAACGGGGTCCCCACGCACTGCCGGCAATTCCGCAATGCCTTCGAGCGTCAGTTGAAGTCCAGCAGGTCGCGCCACCGCGTCGCGGGCGCTCTCCATCACGTCGCGCAACGCCACAGGGGCATGGACGATCGGTTTGTCTCGAATCATGTCGAGCAAATTGGAGATGATTCCGTTCGCGATACCCACCTGTTCTCGGATACGGACGAGGTGCTTCTCGTCTTTCTCGTCTTCTTCCACGCGATCCTTCAAGATGAACAAAGACGTCTCGATGACGCCCAACGGGTTGCGCAACTCATGCCCGATCGATCCGACGAGCTGTCCGAACGTGGCGAGTCGTTCGCGTCGCGCGAGCTGATTCATCGAGTCTTCACGGTAGGTGTGAAGCAAGATGGCGAGCTCGAGGTCCAAGATTTTTCCAAGCGCGCGTTGTGCCGACCGGAGTTCGGCAGAACTCCCCTGATGATGCTGGTCGATGACGCCGCTGAGCTCAGTGCGAAGGATGTTCATGGCGCTGAACATGTAATGTTGGGGCAGCGCGATCCGGACATGAACCCGACCGATTCGGCAGCGCACCTGAAAGTACGCTTCATCCCAAGGCCCTTTCAACAGCTTGTCGGCCCAGGCCATCAGGGTCACTTTGAGGTGGCCGACCTGTGACTCTCCCTTTTCGAGAACCTTTCGGGCCGCCTCGTGGGCGAGGATGCGCTCGTAAAAGGCATCCACGACTCGCGGCAACTGGGGGGCGGCGACCGGCGACAACGCCCGAAGTGCGGCCTCATCTGCATCGCCGAAACCGACGTAGCGTTTGAGCTCTTCAAAGAGCGTCTCGGGCATTGCGGCCGGAAGTAGCCCGTTCGGCCCCATCGAATCAACCGACCCAAGCGGGTCGCGCAAAGCGGGGGGCGAACACGCAAAGTCTGCGCCGAGAAGTTCGCTGTGCCAAGGCGGGCTGGCGCGGCACAAGAGTCGCATTGGGAGTTGAACGAACCCTCGAACCGAGCCCGGAGAGACACATGAAAGTCGAGCAACTCATGATGCGACCTGTTTGGACCTGTCAGCCTTCTGATTCCCTGAATGTCGCCGCGCAACTCATGTGGGAGAAGGACGTGGGTTGTGTCGTGGTTCAGGCTCAGGGAAAGGTGGTGGGGGTGGTCACTGATCGCGATGTTTGCATGGGCGCCTACACGACGGGCCGCTCCCTGAGCGCCATCTCGGTGCGTGAGGCCATGGCAAAAGAGCCCGTCTTGATTCAACCCCATGCGACCATCGAAGCAGCGGAACGC
The DNA here is from genome assembly GCA_046155985.1 of Myxococcaceae bacterium. Lineage (GTDB taxonomy): Bacteria > Myxococcota > Myxococcia > Myxococcales > Myxococcaceae > JBJXGM01. Next base: position 8,777 of record JBJXGM010000063.1, read on the forward strand.
ACGATGCAGGAGCGGCGCATCCGGCGCCTCCCTGTCGTCGACGAGCAGGGTTTGCTCGTTGGGCTGCTCGCCCTGAACGACATCGCCCGTGAGGCCAGACGTCAGCATGGCAAGCGAAGGCCAGAGGTCAACGCAGCTGGGGTTGCGGGCACGCTCGCCGCCCTTTGCGAGCCCCGGAGCACCGAGGCCTTGGTGAGCGTCAAGAGAAGATGAGCGCTACGCGTGTTTACGAACAGGCGTCCCCTTTCGGCGCACCGGCCGCACCGTAGCGCCACCAGTCTGAGCCGTGCCCGCCTGTGGAGCCTTCTCGCGGCTCCGGCCAACGTAGTCCTGCAACTGTCGGCGCATTTCATCAAACGCTTCGCGCGTCGCCAGATAGGGGTCTTGGTTTTGCTCATGGAGGAGCGGGTCCCGCGAGACAACGAGCAGGTCGCCCGGAACAGCCAGCTCGACACGAACGTGGAAGTGAGCACCCCTTCCTTTGCGATGGTGCTCGCTCGGAGCCTCGACAACCACGTGGCAAGAGGTGATGCGATCGAACAGGCGCCCGAGTCCTTCGACCCGTGTCTGGATCAGCGCGTTCAACACGTCGGATTGTTCACAGTGACGGTAGCGAATCTGAAGCGGCGCCTGCATCTGCGTTCCTTCCTTTCGTTCACGAACACCTTCGACCCTTGAGTGGAATGCAAGAATCTGCCCGTCCTTCGGTCACAGTTCTTGCGCCCGATGGACCTCAACCCCCCGGCAGTTCTTGCGCTTCTGCGGCCAATCACCGCGGTTTTTGCGCGGGTGTTGCAAGACAAACATCCCCGTACCGATGGCGCGGCCGTTGCAAGCGTCGCTTCGCAAAGCTGCAGAAGGGAGATCCAACCATGAGCGGCCAAAAAGCCTGGCAACGCGTCGTGCTTCTCATCGTCTTGGCTTACGAAGGGCTGGGCGGCCTCGTCGGTGGGGGTCTGCTCATCGCCAAACCCGACGGGCAGTACATGAGCATGCCTGTTGAGATCATGCATGGCATCTTTCCGGACTTCGTGATTCCCGGGGTCATTCTGCTTGGCCTGGGTTTGCTCACGCTTTCAGCCTTCTTCAGCGTCTTGCGGCAACGACGAAACGCCTGGGTCGTAACGAGCCTGGCCATCGGTGGGTTCATTGTCTGGTTCTTCGTCGAAATTGTGATCCTCCGGGAGCTTCATTGGCTGCATCTCATGTGGGGAACGCCAGTGATCCTGGGCGCCATCGTCACCGTCCCACTTCTCCCATTCGGGCGTTTGGGAGCGAGTCAACATTGGGGTTTTCGTGGCTTGGGGAATCGTCCTGGCGAGCCTATTGCTCATGCGAGGCAGCACTGAGCCCAAACCGGCCATTCCGGTCGCGATGGCTCAGGCGGCGTGAGTTTCCTGATGGTCAACGCACGCCCAAGGCGGCCCACAACGCTTCGCGCATTGCGGTCGCTCGAACGACCTTGGTGCGCAACGCGTCCATTGGCATGCACCTCGCTTGACCCTCCAACCCATGAATCCTCGAACTTTGGACAAACAAGTCCTTCTGATTGCCCAACGGCAGCATGGCGTTTTCAGCCACGCCCAACTTCTTCAGCTGGGCGCAACGCCCTCCCAAGTGCGTCATCGGCTTCGTCAGGAGGAGTGGGTGCGCGTTCTCCCTCGCGTCTGGCGGATGGCCTGGGCGATAGAAAACGACAGAACCCGAGCGATGGCGGCCACGCTGTGGGCAGGTTTGGGAGCCGTGGTGTCTCGAACATCGGCTGCAGCGCTTTGGGGACTGCTCGAGCCGACGCAAACCATCCACGTGACAACTCGTCAGCACTTGCGAAGCCCAGCATCTTGGATAGTTCTTCATCAGTCCCTGCTCGAACGCTCGATGCTTCGCGTCCGACTGGTGGTGCCTGTGACGTCGCCTTCGCGAACACTCTTTGACCTTGCCAGCGACCGAAGTCTGGACTTCCAATCTCTCGTCGAGGACGCCGTCCGGCGAAGGCTGACAACGCGACTTGAGCTCGTCTCGCTTATGCGGGCGCTCCGGACCCAAAGAAGGTCCGGGGCGGTCCGCTTCCAAAAGCTTTTGGTTGACGAACCGGCCGAGGCATTTGTGTCTCGCAGCGCGCTCGAACAGCTCGCACTTCGCACGTTTGCGCATGCGGGCATTCCCCAGCCATGTGTGCAGTATCCCATCACTGTCCTTGGCGTCGGCACAGCCGTCGCGGACTTTGCTTGGCCGGAGCAACGCGTGGTCGTCGAAACGGACGGCTACCGCTTTCACTCCGGGCGCGACGCTTGGGAAAGCGACCTCGCTCGGCACAACGCGTTAGTGTCCGCGGGTTGGCGACCGATTCGCATGACGTGGCGCGCATTGCGCGACCAAAAACCACGGCTTCTCGCGCTGCTCCGCGGTCTTCTGCATCGCGCCGCGCATGGCGGTCCCTGGGACGACCTTGGTGCGCGAACGGTCAGGTGAGCGCTGCGCGCGAACGAGGCACGAAGGTTTGCACCGCCTCCTCCTTGCCTTTGACCGCGGCCACGGGTTTTGGCGTCCACGCAAAGTCGTCCCGCGAGCGCTTTTGTGTCGTTTCGGAGACCAGGACGGTTTCGCCCAAGGTCTTGGTCAGGCCTTCGACGCGGGAGGCCATGTTCACCGTGTCGCCGATGGCGGTGTACTCCAGGCGGTGCGCAGGCGATCCGACGTTTCCGACAACGGCGGGTCCAGAATGAATCCCAATTCCAATTCTCAATTCTGGTGCTTGCCGGGCGGCGCGCGACTGATTCAGCACCACCAACCGCTTTTGCATGAGCAGGGCACACGCCACCGCGTTTTTCGCATGCAACGAATCGCTGAGTGGCGCGCCGAAATAGGCCATCAACCCGTCACCGGTGAACTTGTCGAGCGTTCCGCCGGTCTCAAACACAGCGGCCACCATTTCCCGATGAAACTCGTTCAGCGTCTCGACAATTTGCACCGCCCCCAATTCAGCGGAAAGGGCCGTGAAGTCCCGGATATCGAGAAACAGCACGGTGACTTCCCGCGTCTCGGGCGCCGCGCCGTCTGTTCCAACGTCTTGGAGCCGGGCGGCAACCTGCGGCGAAAAGTAGCGGCCGAGGCGCTCGCGCTTCAGTTCGCCCAATGCCACGGCGGAGACCAGTCTGCGCAGTCGCGCAATCAAGTACGCCGCACCCCACGCGGTCAGCCCAATCACCACCACCGCGGCTACCCGCGCTCCGAAGCCGATGCCCGCTTCGCGCTGCAACTGAATCTCGAACACGCAACCGACAAGCGCCGTCAGAAGCGTCAGCCGAACATCCAGCGAAAGCGCCGCCAGCACACACAAGAGTGCGAACAACCCCACGCTGAACCCCGCCACCCCGCCCGGTGACGGCGAAAGCGGCAGCGTCAACGACTGAACCAAGTACAGCAGCGGCACATCCACCAGAGGGACAGCCAGCGCAGTCCAGGGCGCAACACGCACGGACGCGAAAGCCGCAATCGCCAGCAACACCGCCAAGAGCGCGTAGGGCCACAAGACGGGCCAGTACACACGCCAGTCCGACAGCCCCAACACGTGCCCTTGCACCCAGGCGAGCAAAAGGACGGCGCCAATACCCAACGCGCGCAGAAAAGCGAGTCGGCGCAGCGTCCACAGCCGCTCGGCATGCAGCGCGCGTAACGCACTGGCCGCGACGGCCCCCAGAAGAGAACTCATTGCGCGCGAGTGTCGCACAGAAGTTCGCTTGCCGCCGCGTTGCGACGCCTGCTAGCCGCTGCATGCATGGGCGCGACGCAAGAGACACTCGCCAAAAGTGAAACTCCCACGCAGGCCAACCTGGCTCTTGTGTTGGCACTCGCCCAAGCACTCCACCGCTACGGAACACCTGCGCATCGACTGGAAGCCTTGATGTATCGCGTGTGCGACCGGTTGGGCCTGGAGGCGCGGTTCGTGGCGACGCCCACGGCGATGTTTGGGTCCTTTGGTCCCATCACCGAACTTCGCACCACGGTGTTTGGCGCGGAGCCGAGCGGCGGCCGCATTGGCAGCCTCGCGCTTGGGCCAGAGTTGGGCGTCTTCATCGGCGCACTGCTTTTGGGAATGGGCAGCAACGCGCTGGCACGACTCCTTCAGCGCCCCTCGGTCGTCACCCTGGTGCCTGGGCTGATGTTGCTGGTTCCTGGCAGCATCGGCTTTCGAAGCCTCTTCTCTTTGCTGGAGCAAAATGTCGTCGCGGGGGTGGGTGCGGCTTTTTCGATGCTGATGGTCGCTGTCTCACTCGTCGCCGGACTGCTGACGGCGAACGCGGTGCTGCCTTCGAGGGGAGCGCTTTGAGCGTTGTGGAAAGCTGCACCTGGTGAGGGGAAGAGTCACCGGTTCCGGAACGTGTGAACCGATGAGTGACAAGCAGTTCAAACCTGCCAGCCCTCTTCGCAGGAAGCCTTTCAGTCTGACTGTTGCTTTTCAGTTTCTCGGACTTCCGCTGGGTGAACCGGTCCGTCGTAAGAACTCACGAAGAACGCGGGCAAGAAACCCTTCACTCTGCGTGCTCCGATGAATGCGGTCGCGGTATGAGTCACCTGGCAACTTTCATTTGTGCTGCTGGCGACCGATGGCTGGGACTGGCGAGCGGCGGTCGGTGCGATGACCACGAAGGGGTGGAGCTCTTTTCCCTATGGGTCACCCCATCGCACCGCAGCCAAGGGATCGCGAAGCGCCTCACCAGCGCGATTGTCAATTGGGCCCGGGCCGCCGGTGACAAGTTCGTGTGGTGTTGGGTTGCGGCGGACAATGCTGCCGCCATTCGCCTCTACAAAATATTGAACTTTCACTCGACAGGCCGAACCAAGTTGTCGCCCCCACACATGTCCGGCACGCTCGTGCTCATGGTTCGGCCCACCGAAACACTTGACTGAACGCACATTCAGTGGCGCAGTGTGCCACGTGAAGCAGGTTCATCGAGACAATCCGCCAGACCCCTTCTCCGGCGTTGCCGTGGAGTACGAACCGCTCGGCGACCCTGAATGGCCAACCCATGCGCGCGTGACGCTTTACGACGACGCGTCCAAGCAAATCCTCTCGAAGAATGACAGCCCAGACATCGGGTTTCGCTACAGCGTGAATCCCTACCGTGGTTGCACCCATGCGTGCGCGTACTGCTATGCGCGGCCCACACATGAGTACCTGTCGTTTGGCTCAGGCACCGACTTCGACACCAAAATCGTCGTCAAGCGCCAGGCGCCCAAGCTTTTGCTTGAGGCGTTCGAGAAGCCCAGCTGGCTCGGCGAACAGGTTGTGTTCAGCGGCGTCACCGATTGTTACCAGCGCGCGGAAGCCAGCCTTCAGCTCACGCGCCAATGCCTTGAGGTTTGCCTCGAATACCGAAACCCGGTGGGCATCATCACCAAGTCACCGCTGATCGAGCGCGACGTTGATCTGCTCAAGGCGCTTGTTGAGCGCAGCCTTGTGGATGTGATGGTGAGCATTCCCCTTTGGAGACGCGAAATCGCGCAAGCGCTAGAGCCCTTTGTCGCCACGCCAGCGCGACGCATGCAAACGGTGGCACGGCTGGCGGCGGCGGGCATCCCGGTGGGTGTCATGCTCGGCCCTACGATTCCAGGGCTTGAGGACGATTGGGCGGACATCCTTCGCACCGCACGCGAAGCCGGCGCCACGAGCGCTGCGTGGGTACTGCTTCGGCTGCCCGGGTCAGTGAAGACGGTTTTCGAGTCACGGTTGCGTGCCAAGCTTCCACTGCAGGCCGAGAAGGTACTCCACCGCATCACAGAGGCTCACGGCGGGAAAACCTACGACCCACGCTTCGGGGTGCGCGGCCGCGGCCAAGGCCCTTACGCCGACGCGCTCCAGTCGTTGTTCGACGCCACCACAAAGCGCCTCGGCTTCGAACCGCCCAAAACCGTCTCGCGCCAGAGCCCGTTTCAAAGACCACCGAAAAGTGGCGAACAGTTGGGGCTGTTCTCTTCTGCCGCTACTTGAAAATGGCTTTCACCACGGTCAGCAACAGAACCGCGCCGACAACGGCCACGAACAGGCTGTAGAGGTTAAAGCCCGTGACGCCGTGGCCGCCCACGAGCGAGAACACGAAACCGCCAATGGCCGCACCGACGACACCGGTGATGATGTTGGCGAAGAGTCCCATTTTCGCATTCGTCTTCGTGAAAATGCTTGCCAACCAACCCGCGAAGCCACCCAAAACCAGCCAAGCGCAAAAGCCCATGTCGTTAACCCTTCTGTTTGGCGAACGTTTCCATGAACGCGACCAAAGTTTGAACGTCACTTTCGCTCACCGCGTTGTAGGCGGAAACACGAATGCCCCCAACGATGCGATGGCCCTTGAGCCCCACCATCCCCTGTTGCTTCGCTTCTTTCACGAACGCGTCCTCGAGTGCCTCGGTGGGTAGCCGAAAGACGATGTTCATCACCGAACGGCTGCTTTTCTCCACACCCGAGCGATAGAAGTCAGAGAACCGGTCGAGCACGCTGTACAGCGCACCCGCTTTGGCGCGGTTGCAACGTTCCATTTCGGCAAGAGCACCGTTTTGCTTCGTCCAGGCGAGAACGTTGCGCATCAGGTAGATGCCGAAAGTCGGAATCGTGTTGTAGAGCGAGTTGTTCTCGGCATGTGTCGCGTAGCGAAAAATGAGCGGAATGTCGGTCCGCGCCTTGAAGAGCCAGTCCTTGCGGACAACCACCACTGTGACGCCCGCTGGGCCCACGTTCTTTTGTGCGCTCGCATAGAGGAGTGAAAACGGGCTGACGTCGAACGGTCGCCAAAGAAAGTCCGACGACATGTCGCAGACCAGCGGTACAGCGCCGGCATCCGGCCACGTGAACCACTGCGTGCCGTAGAGGGTGTTGTTGCTGGTGAAGTGCGCGTACACCGCGTCCGGACTCCAGGTCAGCTCCGAAGCTTTTGGAACGCGCACGTAACGCCCGTCGGGCTCCTTTGTGGAGCCCGCGACGCGGACCTGCCCCACCCTTTGGGCTTCTTCCAGCGCTTTTTCAGACCAAATGCCGGTGAGCACATAGTCCGCCGACTTGCCGGATGTCAAAAAGTTGAGCGGCAGCATGGCGAATTGATGCGACGCCCCACCTTGCAGAAACAAGACCTGGTGGCTTTTCGGAATCCTGAGCAACTCAGTCAGCAATGCAATCGCTTCGTTGTGGACGGCCTCGTATTCCTTGCCGCGATGGCTGTGCTCAAGAATCGACATGCCCGAGCCTTCAAAATCGAGCAGTTCGTCCCGTGCTCGCTCGAGCGCAGGCAGTGGCAGGGCCGCCGGACCTGGGTTGAAGTTGATGAGGCGCACCGCGCCTCATATACACCCGAAACCATGATTGTGATGCTCGAACCCGACTCGCCCTCGTCCGTTGTCGACAGTGTCCTTGCTCAAGCCAGTCAGTTCTCGGGCGTCAGCGCCAAGGTCCACGTCATCAATGGCGTTCAACATGCCGTCACTGAAATCTACCTGATTGGCAACACCCAACAGGTACCGCTGGAAACCTTCCAACAGTTGCCAGGCGTCCGCGGCGTTGTGCGGGTGTCGAGCAAGTACCGCGTCATCGGGCGACATGGACGCGGGGAAAACGCAGGCTTTCGCTACAACGGCGTCACTTTCGACGAACAGACCGTGCACCTCTTCGCGGGCCTCTGTGCGGTGGACAACCCCAAGAACGTCGGCACCATGATGGCGGCGCTTCAAAACGCGGGCATCGTGACGACGCGCATGGGGGCTTACAAGCCGCGCACCAGCCCTTATGACTTCCAGGGACTTGGCAAGGCCTGCCTCCCCTGGGTGTTTGAGTCCGCCGGAAAGCACGGCGTCAAAGTCATCGCAATGGAAGTCACCGATGCGCGCCAAATCGACGAAATTCGCGACGCGCTCGCAGCATCAGGCAACGCCACGGGCGTCATGCTGCAAATCGGCACACGCAATGCGCAAAACTTCGAACTGCTGAAACTCGTCGGCCAGCAGAAAGTATTCCCCTGCCTCTTCAAGCGGGGCATGGGCATTTCACTGGAAGAGTCGCTCAACGCCTGCGAGTACGTGGCCAGCGAGGGCAACCCCAACATCATTTTCGCGCTTCGCGGCGTCAAAACGCACTTGGGCGACCCCCATCGAAACCTGGTCGACTTCGCGCACGTGCCAGTGATTCGCCGCCTCACGCGCCTGCCCGTTTGCATCGACCCTTCGCACAGCGTGGGCCGAAACGAATTGGCCCCCGATGGCCTCCCCGACATCTTTCACGTCGTCGGCCAGGGCGTCATCGCCGGCGCATCGATGGTGCTCATCGACTTTCACCCGGAACCCGAGAAGGCCCTGTGTGATGGCCCTCAGGCGTTGCGACTCGACCAATTGCCCAAGCTGATGCGCTACACGCAGATTGTGCGCCAAGCCTACGAAGACGCGACGCGCGAAGCACCCACGCTCAAGGCTGCGGTGTAGGGCTCGGCCCGCTGCGAGAGAATCGACTGTCGAAGCAAGCACTACGCCGCGGGCAGAGCACCAGCCCCGCCGACGGGGTAACTTCCCAGCCAACGAACGTTGCGGCACTGGTCGGACAAGAGCGTCACGAGCGCCTCGCCTTGCGGCGTGTGCACGTCGCCCCAAATATCGATAAAAAACACGTAGCGCCAAGCCCCCTCGCCAGAGGGCCGACACTCCACCCGAGCGAGGTCCAAGCGGCGCTCCGCGAAAACACCCAAGGCGCGATGTAAGGCGCCCGGAACCGGTTCGAGCTCTAGCCGCAGCGTCGTGCGCAACGGACCTTGGGGGAGTTTGGATGGCGTCGCGCCCAACAACACGAAACGGGTCCGGTTGTCTGCGTCGGTCTCAATATTTTCTGCCAACACAGAAAGCCCGAGCAGCACAGCGGCTTCTTTGCGCGCCACGGCGGCGACGTGCACATCACCCCGAGCATGAATCTCGCGCGCGGCGGCAATCGTGCTGCTCGCCGGAACGAGCCGAACACGCTGCTTGCTCAAGAACTTGGCGCATTGAGCCAATGCTTGCGCGTGCGAATGCACCTCTGTGATGCCGGCCAACACGGCACCCCGCGGCGCCAACAGTGCGTGGTGAACAGGAAGCACCCACTCTGCTTGCCCCCGAATGCCGGACTCGCCCCAAAGGTCCAACACTTCACCCACAACGCCCGCTCTGGAATTCTCCACGGGGACAACCGCGCAGTCGGCGGCGCCTTCTGTCACTGCACGGAACACGCTCGGGAAGTCCGCCCGTGCAATGAGCTCTGCGTTTTCACCTAAGAGGGCCGAAACGGCGTCCTCGCTGTGACTCCCCACACCCCCCAACAAAGCGACACGCGATGCGTGTTTCATGTCGCCTCCGTGTCGAGCGCGCGGGGGTAGGTGCCCAAAATCGTGATTTCCGAAGTCACTTTTCGGACGTCGGCCAATGCCGCCGTCATCGCACGTGAAGCCGCATGACCTTCGAGGTCGACGTAGAACCGGTAGCGCCAAGGGGAACCCGCGATGGGCCGCGATTCGATTTTCGCCAAGCTGACGCCGTGTCGGGCGAAGTGCCCGAGCACTTCGTTGAGAGCGCCCGCTTTGTGCTCAAGCACCATCAAGAGCGAGGTCTTGCAGGTCGCTTCAGCAGGCACGGGAATGGGCTCAGCAGCCACTTCCACGAATCGGGTGAAGTCGCCGGCGGCGTTCTGAACCGGCACGGGCAAGACGACGAGCCCATAGCGTTCTGCCGCCTGCGCGCTGGCAATCGCGGCGAGATGCGCGTCCCGGCTCTCGGCGACTTTGCGCGCCGCGCCGGCCGTGTCCAGCTCGGGCTGAAGACGCACGCCCTTGAGGCCCCGCACGAATCCCGAACACTGCGCGAAGGCCTGCGGGTGAGAAAGAACGGTTTGAATGTCTTCGAAGCGCGTTCCTGAACGCACCAGCAAACGATGCTCAACGCGCGACACGACTTCCCCGGTGATGGCAACCCTCCCCTCGGCGAGCAAGTCGTACGTCTCATTCATGCTGCCTGCGGTGGTGTGCTCGATGGGCAAAAGCGCCAAGCCTGCCTCGCCGGTCCGGACCGCATCGACGGCTTCGCGCAGCGTCTCGTAACCTTCCAGCACGACACCCCCCGGGCGTCCTGCGTAGCGGGCCTGCGCGGCCAAATGACTGTAGGACGCTTCGATGCCTTGGTACGCCACCCGAAGAGGCCCTTCGGCCAAACCCCGCAAATGCAGCTGCTGGCGCGCCACCGCCATGTCGATGATGTGACGGTACAAACGCTCCACTTCATGGACATCCAGCCCCAGCTCACGCGCGAGTTCATTGACTCGTGAAAGCACGTGCTGCTCGCGCGGCGGGTCTCGAAATGGCGAGGCCGAATTCAGTTTGGCCAGCGCGACGCCTTCGGCGAGTTCCATTCGCCGCAGAAGCGCGGTCAGCAACGTTCTATCGACCTGTTCGATTTCGGACCGTAGCTTGGCCAGGTCGTTCGGGCCGGAAGCAGACTTGGAAGACTTCCCCATAGGCGATGGCTACACCGCTTGGTCGTTGGCGTCGAGCAACCCAGCTTTGCGCCCCACCACCACCTGGCGCCAGGCCAAACGCAGTGACGCGGCATCGACCATCTCGTCGCCGACCACGATGGCACCCTTCCCTTCGCCAATATCCGCGGCGGCGTAGGCCTTCAGAAGCGCGACGGCCCGGTGAAGCTCCAACCGGGTGGGCGTGTAGGCCTCGTGAATGAGCGAAACATGTGTCGGGTGAATCGCCCATTTGCCGTCGAAACCAAGTTGCGCGCCGGCCAAAGAGTCTTCGCGAACTTGGTCGAGGTCTCGAAACTGCAGCGTCACGCTGTCGATGGCGTCGATTCCCGCCGCTCGCGCCGCCGCCAAGAGATGACTGCGCGGATAGTGAAATAGCGCGTATTGCCGCTTGGGCGAGAGGTCTCGCGCGCCCACATCGCCTGCGTAATCCGCCACGCCGAAAATAAGGGACGCCATGCGTGGCGAAGCTGCCGCAATGGCTTCCGCGTGCAAAACCCCCTTGGCGCTTTCAATCAGCACTTCGATTTGAATCCGCCCCGCGGGCAACCCGTGCTTCTTCTCAAGCGACTGCAGCGTCGCATCAAGCTTTCGCACTTCCGCCGCCTCTTGCACTTTCGGAAGCACCACGACGTCGACAAAGCGGCCTGCGCCGGAAATCACGTGTGCGACATCGTCCTCAAACCAAGGTGTTTGAATGGCGTTGACGCGAAATGCGCGCACCTTGTTGCCAAACTCGAGGGTTGAAAGCGCCTCAATGACCGAAGCGCGCGCGGCTGCCTTTTGGGAGACAGCGACTGCGTCCTCGAGGTCGAAGATGACTTCGTCGGCCCCTGAAGCCGCCGCATGTTTCATCATTTTCAGCGAATTCCCTGGGCAGGTGAGTTCGGAGCGCCGAACACGAAAGTCTTTGGCGATGGTTAACTGGCGGTAGTCGGGTGGCATGGCGTGTTTCTACGACGATGGGATGAAGTTTTCGCCTCCGTTGTGCGTGCCCAACGGATAGATTGCCGGTTCACCGAAGGAGCCGTTCATGAACATCACGCTGGTTGGCCAAGACGCCCGACGCGCCAAATGCGACGTGTTGGTGCTGCCCGTCACGGGGGAAGACTTCAAGGCCAAGCGGGGTTTGCTGACGGACATCGACAAAGCCCTGGGCGGCCTTTTGCGACGCGCCGCTGCCGAGGAGGGTTTCGCCGCCAAGACTGACCAGTCGTTTGTGTTTCACACCCACGGCAGGCTTGCGGCGGCGCGCGTGCTGCTTTTGGGGCTCGGCGCAAAGGCCAACTACCCTCTGGAGACCTTGCGGCTCGCGGCGGGCCGTGCCGCCAAGGCGGCCCAGCGTCTTCGGGCCAAACGACTCGCTTTCGTGCTCCCTTCTGGACGCACGGTCGCCGACCCCGTGCGTGCAGTCGCCGAGGGTCTGTGGCTGGGCGCCTACACGTTCGACCGCTACCGTTCCAAGGGCCCGGACGAAAAACCTTCGCCGAAACTCAGCGACGCACTCCTGCTTCTGCCTCGGCAATCGGTGAAGGACCGGGCGGCGACATCCGCCCTGGCGCTTGCCAAGCGCATCAGTGAGGCCACCAACTGGGCGCGGGACCTGGTCAACGAACCGGGGGGTGTCATGACACCCGTCGCGCTCGCGGCCGCCGCCGCCAAAGCCGCGCGGGCCGCCGGCCTTCGCGTCGAAGTCTCCGGCCGCAAGGAAATCGAGCGCCTGAAAATGGGAATGTTTCTGGGCGTCGCCCAGGGCAGCGTCCTGGAGCCCAAGTTGATTCAGATTCGCTACACGCCCAAGTCGGCCGCGGGCGCACGACAGGCGCCCGTCGTCCTCGTGGGGAAAGCCATCACGTTTGACTCCGGTGGTCTGTCCCTCAAACCCGCAGACGGCATGGTCGACATGAAAACCGACATGGCGGGAAGCGCTGCAGTGTTTGCGGCGATGCAAGTGATCGCAGCACTGAAGCCCAGCTTCCCCGTCCACGCCTACGTGGGGACTTGCGAAAACATGCCGTCCGGCACCGCTTACCGACCCGGCGACGTCCTGATTTCGCGACTGGGCAAGACCGTGGAAATCACCAACACCGATGCGGAAGGCCGACTGGTGCTGGGCGACATCCTTTCCTTCGCCAACGAAAAGAAGCCCGCCGCGATTGTCGATCTTGCCACCTTGACCGGCGCTTGCATGGTCGCACTGGGCCATTACATCGTCGGGGCTTTCGGCGCAGATGATGCGTTGATGGAAGAACTCCTTGTCGCCGCCAAAAGCGCGGGCGAGGAGTTTTGGCGCTTGCCGATGTCCGATTTGCAGAAGGACGCCCTGCGTTCAGACATCGCGGACATGAAGAACTCGGGCGAACGCTGGGGAGGCGCCATCAATGCGGCCCTCTTTTTGAAAGAGTTTGTCGGGAAAACACCCTGGGTCCATCTCGACATCGCCGGCCCCTCTCAGAGCCCGAAGGAGCGCGGCTACAACGGAAAGGGCGCCACCGGCGTCGGTGTTCGCACACTCGTGGAATGGGTGATGCAGCGCGACCGCAAAAAGTCGCGCTAGTGCCGCAGCGAGCGAAAATCCCTCGCCGGGGCACTAGAAATACGTCGACGCTTTGAACATGGCGCCGACTGCCGTTTGCAGCGGCTGGTTCAGCATCCAGTACAGATTGAAGTGTCCACGAACACCAAGGCTGATGCTGTCGGAGACAAAAAAGTCCACGCCCACGCGGGGGCCGATGCCGATGAAGTCCGACACCGTACCGTCAACGCTCGTGCCGGTGGGCGATCGGTCGCGGAAGAGGTGCAAGTAGATAAACTCGGCCCCGACGTACGGGCGAATCGTTTCCTCAAGGAACAGGTAGCGAAAGCCGATACCCGGCGACAACGAAATCACCTGACACGATGAGCCGTCGCGGCACACGGGCTGTTCAAGCACCATCATGTGCAGCGATGCGGTCGCGTCGAATCCGCCTTCGATATACGCGCTGCCTTCAAGGCCGAACGGGATTCCCCAGCGGGCGTTGTCGATAAAGAGCTGGGAGTAGCCCACCGACAACCCCAGGCTGCGATTGGCGAATTGGGCGTTCGCTGGCGCGGCGGCCAGGACCGCCGAAACAGCAAGAGCAAGTGAAAGGGTACGCATGGGAAAGGCCCTCATATCCAAATCTTCGCAATTGCACACCCAAAGGGTGCTTGGATTTGTCTGGGCAGGGGCCACTCCCGTAGACTTCCAGGCCTACATGCTCCGACCTCTTCTCCTAGGCACTGTTCTCCTTCTCGCGGCGTGTATGTCCACCCCGCCCCCGCATCCCCGCGCCGTTCAGGCAAACCTGAATTGCGCAGAATACTTACAGCGAAACGACATGCAAAAAGCCGAGCTCGAGTGCGATCTGGGGTTGGAGTTCTCCCCACAGTATTCCGACTTGCTCGTGAACAAGGGGCTCATTCGCTACAAACAGGGCCGATTTGACGAGTCGAAGAAGCTGCTCATTGACGCGTTGCGCATCAACAATGAACAGGCACAGGCCTACAACAACCTGGGCGCCATCTACCTCTATCAAGAGAAGCAATACGGCCGCGCCCATGACAATTTTCAGCGCGCCCTCAAAGTCGACCCCGACTACCTCGAGGCCCGCTACAACCTGTCGCTCGCGCTGATTGAACTCAAGAAGTACGTGCCCGCGCGCAAAGAGCTGCAAACCATCATTCAAATCAACCCCAGCCTCGCCGACCCCTACTACCGCCTGGCGCAGTTGGCCTACGAGGACGGCAAGCGCGACGAAGCCGCTCAGAATTACGCCAAGGCTGTCGAACTCCACCGCGACTTCCCGGAAGCTTGGCTCGCTTTAGGCATCGTGCTGGAAGAATCTGGCAAGTTTGCGGAAGCCAGAGACGCTTTTGCCAACTGCCTCGCTGTGGACTCCGAGCGTGCGGAGTGTCGCGAGGGCGTCATCCGCACGACACGTCGTGCCCAGTTGCTCGACCCGGTCTTGAACAGCATCAAAGACTCTCGGGGCGCCGAAAAGTCGCCGGCGAGTCTTTATGAACTGGCCGTCACGTTGCGCGACAAAGGCCTGCGCGACGAAGAAGAAAAAACGCTGTACCAGTGCGTGAAAGTCGACGTCACCTACCCCGCTTGCCACTTTGCGCTGTTTCAGCTGTTTCGCGGCGAAGAACGCACCGAGGAAGCCAGCCGCGCCTGCAAGAACTTTGCGAAGTACGCCACGAGCGACGAGTATCCCAAGGAAATCGAGCTGTGTGAGAAGTACCTGAACGCGACGGGCCCCTAGCCAAGGATTCGTACGCGGCTATTTGAGCCGACATGAGCGTTCGCCTTCTCATTCGACAGCGCAGCGAAGAAGGCGGCACGGGCAAGCCCGAAGAAGTCGTCTTGGATGCGCCTGTCATGACGCTGGGGCGCGACAAGAGCTGTCAGGTCGTGTTGAGCCAGCAGGCGGTGTCGCGAACCCACGCCCGCATCACGCAAGAAGGGGTGCTGTGTTTTGTCGAAGACCTCGGCAGTTCGTTCGGCACGCTGGTGAATGGGCGCCCCCTGCCCAAAGGCGAAAAGCGCCTTTTGCGCAACGGCGACACCCTAGCGATTGCTCAGTATGACTTGAGTTTCGAGCGTGTCCCCGAGGCCATGGCGCCCACCGCCAAGACGGGCCAACTCGCGCGTTCTCTGCTGAAAGACGCCATCCGGGGCTCACTCTCTGGGGTCGAGCCCTACCTGCGCGTCATGAATGGCGACGAAGAGGGACGTCGCATCATGCTGGCCGACGCCCGAGAATGGGTGTTCGGCCGAGATGAGGGGGTCGACATTGTTCTGCGCGACGATTTGGTCTCGCGGCGACATGCCAAAGTCCGGCGCGACTGGTCGGGCACGCACGTCGAAGACTTGGAAAGCCGAAACGGCATTCGGGTCAACCGCAAGCGTGTGTCTCGGCGGACGCTCAAAGACGGTGATGAAGTCGAAATCGGTGGAACGCGCCTTTTGTTTGTCGACCCCGCGGCGCTTCCCGACGCCGAAGCGTCCATGCCATCGGCGCGGCTGAATGAAATCCGACGGACAACCCCGCCTCCCGGGGAAGAAGACCCCCCCACCGATGAGGCAGGTGCGGCAGACACCAACGCGTCGCAGTCTCCCGCGCATGCGGGGGCTGCAGAACAACAGCCCTCGGAGGAAGAGCTTGAGACCTCCGAGAGCGATGGCGAAACCGAGGCCCCTGAAGACGATGAGGCAGACGACGGCCCCAACGACGAAGGCGTCGAGCTTCCGCCCGAAAATGATGCGTTCGCCGACGATGGCGAGGTCGGTGACGACGGCGCGGACGAGGCCCCCACACCGCCCGGCACGTTAACGCCCCAGCAGATTGTCCTGATGGCCGGCATGGCTGTGGTGGCGCTGGGCCTGGTCGGGTTGGTGCTGGCGATACTCATCGGCGCCTAGTCTGCGACCAAGCAAGCGCCATGATCGAGATGTCGCTCCGTCACCGGCGTCACGCTCGAGACGTTTCTCAGCGGAGCTATCTGACCGAAATGCGCGCCACCGGCTGAATGTTCAAGTCCGGCGAGAGCTCCTGGTAGCTCACCACCGAAAATGGCGGGTTGAACTCAAATTCCAGGAGTTTTCGGACGTAGCGACGAATGTCCATCGCGGTGAGAATAATCGGTCGCTGCGCGGTGGGCGGCAGATGCCCGCACTCGGTGCGCACGGCCTGGATAATCTCTTGGGCGATGTCTGGCTCAAGCGCCAAATGCGTCCCAGCAGAAGTTCGCTTGATGGCGCCTCGAACCGCATCTTCGATTTGCGGGTCCAGCAAATACACGACCAGCGTATTCGTGCCGCGCGAGTACTTGTTCGACACGTAGCGGCGCAACGACGCACGCACGTGTTCGGTCAGCATGACGTTGTCCGCCTCCACCTGGCCGTATTCGGCAATGGCCTGAAGAATGCCGCGCAAGTCGCGGACCGAAATCTCTTCTTCGACCAAGCGCGCCAAAATGTCGGTCAGCTTGAGAACGTTGACCACCTTCGGAACGACTTCTTTCACAATCGCTGGGAAAGCTTTTTCGAGCTGGTCCAGCATCGTTTGCACTTCTTGCACGCCGACGAATTCTCGGGCGTGGCGGCGCAGCACGGACGCCAGATGCAAGATGATGAAGCCCGGCACATCCCAGGTCGTGAGGCCTGACGCTTCGAGCGCATCGCGATGCTGCTCGGGCACCCAAGCGGCGGGCTGGCGCGTGGCAGGGTTAATCGCCTGTGCACCGGCGATGCCCATCAGTTTCAGCCGGTCGACCGTGTCGTTCACCAACACGTGTCCTGAATTCACCTGTCCTGTCACCATGGGAACTTCGTTGATTTGAACTTGGTACATGCCCGGCTGCAGCTGCGGATTGCCGCGCGCGCGGACGCCCGGGAATCGCACGCCCAATTCCACAAACAAACCGTCGCGCATGAACGGAATCAGCTCGTAAAGGAACTTGCCGCCGTCTTGGCGCGAATCGACGAACGGCACCAGGGCGTCGGACACTTCGAGCACGATGGGCGTGACCATCGGCACAAACATCTCCGAGTCCGGATTCACCGGTTGCTTTGGCCCGGGCTCAATCGGCGAGGGCAACATGTCGTCGTCCGGCGAGCTCGGCATCGTCATGCCCGACTCTTCGGCCGCTGTCGCACGGCTCTCTTTGCGAAGCAGGAAGTACGCGCCCGTTCCGGCCGCACTGCCCAACATCAAAAAGGGCACCGTCGGCAGGCCCGGCACCATGGCCAGCACCACCAACATGCCTGCGGCGATGGCGATGGCCTTCGGGTACGCCGTCAGCTGAGACCCAACGTCTTTGCCGAGATGTGCGCCCTCTTCTTCGCCACCGACGCGCGTGACGATGATGCCGGCGGCCGTCGAAATCAGAATCGCCGGAATCATGCCGACCAAGCCGTCACCGATGGTGAGCAGCGTGTATTTCTTGGCTGCGTCGCCAATCGACAAACCCCGCTGCATGACGCCGATGATGAGGCCACCCACAATGTTGACGACCGTGATGATGATGCCGGCAATCGCATCGCCTTTGACGAACTTCATGGCACCGTCCATGGCGCCAAACAGCGAACTTTCACGCTCCAAGTCGCGGCGTTTGCGCTTGCCCTCGTCCATGTCCATGGCGCCTGAACGCAAGTCGGCGTCAATCGACATTTGTTTGCCCGGCATGGCGTCCAAAGTGAAACGCGCGGCGACTTCGGCCACGCGCTCCGAGCCTTTGGAAATCACGATGAAGTTCACAATCGTGAGAATGAGGAACACCACAGCGCCGACGACAAAGTTGCCCTGCACGACGAAATTACCGAAGGCGACAACGACTTCGCCGGGGTCGCCGGTGAGCAGAATCAAACGTGTCGTCGAGATGGTGAGCGCCAGCCGGTACATCGTGGTGATGAGCAACAGCGTCGGAAACACCGACAACCGCAACGCGTGCGGCACGTACAGCGACACGAGCAACACCATGACCGAGAGACTGATGTTGAATGTCAGCAGGACGTCGAGCAGCGGCGTGGGCAACGGCACGATCATCATCGCGACGATGGACACCACAACGATCGCGAGGACCAGGTCCGAATAGCGGTTGAGGAAACTGTTGGCCGGCATGCGTGGGGGGTGATGTTAACCTAATCCCAGAAATCGCCTGAGTTGATACCATCCTCACGGGGGCTTTCGGCCGATCCCTTTGGCGCTCGGCCTGCCGTGCCCCTGGGCACTGTCACGCGTCGCTTCGCGGTATCTGCCAAAATCCCCTCGTGATCCCTGGCCAACTCAGGCGATCTCTGGGATTAACCCGGCCGATTCCCCGATTTGACGCGCCGAAGAAGCTTTTCTGCCCGAAGGACAAAGGGGTCTCCCGCACGGCCGTGGGTCACGACATGGCGCAAATCACCGGTTGCAGGGCCCAATTTGCCCTGCTGCCAACGGACTTCAGCCCTGTACACCCGTGCGGCCAAGTCGTTGTCGTCAAGCCCCAGCGCGGCTTCGAAAAGCGCCAACGCACGATCGCTGTCGCCCAGTGCCAAATAAACGGTGCCCAACAAAGAATGCGGAAACGCATCGTTGATGCCGGCACTCACCAACGCCTCCAGCACCACGCGGGCGTCGTCGTACTTCTCCAGCTCGAACAAAAAGTGCGCGAAGCGGGACAGCTCTTCGCCATCGTTTTCGCTGATGTCTGAAAAAACGTGGCCGATCCGTTTGCTGGAAAGCAGACGGTTGACGCGCGCACGATCAAAACGGGCTTCTGCGTCCAACTCTTCTGGCATCAAGGACGACAACGCCCGCGCGGTGGGCGCAGGCGCTTCATCCACCGCCGTGTCTTCGTCGAGCGGGCCAATTTCAGTTTGTGTCCGCGTCACTGTGCGCGCTTCGGAGCGGCGAAAGCGGACGATCGGGACGCGGAGTGGCGTCACGCGCAGTGGCCGCATCCGCCCCGTCGAAGAATCCTCGGAGTCCATACCTACTTTTTCCGGCGGGCCGTCCGTTTTGGTGCTTGCGATTTGCGTTTGGGCTTTGTGTCCAACTCCGGAACGGGCGGGGTAATGCCCGAAGCCCGGCTCAAATCCACGACTTCATTCGCAGCCGCCGCCAAAAGACGCGCACGTTCGGCCAACGGGTCTGGTGGGCCGTCGCCTGTGCGACCGATTTTCGCCGCATGTTCCAGGTCGTTGATGGCTTCCCGGTAGCGCCCTTGGCGCAAGTACACCACGCCGCGATTCACGTAAGGCACCAACTCGTCATCACGCATCTCGATAGCGTCGGTCAGATGCGCTTCGGCATCGTCGAGTTCGCTCAGCGCCAAACATGCCGCCCCAAGCGCTGCGCGAAACATCGGCTGCTCGGCATCGCGCTCACACAGCTCTGCGAAAATCGCTTTGGCCTCTTCGGCCCGGCCCGCATCGTGCGCGCGAAAACCCTGCACTGCGGCTTCGAGAATGTCTGCCGCCGATTCGCCAATCAGCTCGGCCATGTTGAGCTGGCCTGTGGCGTATTGCGCGGTCCGCTCCTCTGGGGCTAAGCCTGTGTGCCACTTGCGCAGCACTGTTTCGAGCACCTTCACCGCGGCGAAAACAGATTCACGACTCATGGAAGATTCGGCATCTCACCCTGCGCGCCGCCAAGGGTCAACGAAAGCTTCTGGTAAATCGTCTGAGACAGACAACAATCATCTTTTCAAGCACTTGATTTTATTTATTAAATTTAAAACGTGGGAATGACGCAACTGCGCCTTCTCGGTACGGATAATCAATTTGCGAGAATTATTGGAGGTCGTCATGGCAGTCCGAACAGTCAATGCGCCAAATGCTTTGGTGGGAACCCCAGAAACTTCGGCACCCGGAGCAGCACCAACAAACACGAGTTCTGGATTCGACACCAGCGTCAGCAGCTTTGGTGGCAGCCAACCGAACCTGGTCGACATTTCGGGAGGCACCGGGTCCGGAGGCACCGGGCTTTCGAACAGCTACGCTGCTTCGACGTCTGTCCCCTCTGGCCCTTCTGCCCCTCCGGATGCAAACAATGCGGACTTCGGCAAGCTAATGAACAAATTGGTGGCCGCGGGATTCAACCAGGCCAGCGCGAACCTTGCAGCCATGAAAATTTTCACGTCTGTGGGGACTGACGACCAGACGATTCAGAGTTTCCTCGATGCGGCGAACGAGGCGGTGGCCCAGGGCGGCAACAAGGACGCTGTGCTTTACGACACAGCGCGCATGTTTCAGAAAGCTGCGGAAAAACGCAACAATGCGTTCAAGAAAAACAACCCGGACGAGGGCAGAACCGCAAAAACGAAACGAGAAGAGCGGGAAGCCGACACGAAGTACAACCCGGCGGCTTGATCGCGCCATCGTTGAAGCCAGTGTCATCTAAGTCATTGAAATTGCTGACTTGAGGCGTTGGGGCACGCCGCCAAATGAATTCCATCATGCTTTGCTTGAAAACACGCAACCTTCTCCGATAGCTCGCGAGAATTCAGGCAGTCTTTAGGGAGACATTTGCCATGGTCACTTCTGCCCTTGCGCGTTCGGTTGCTACTGGCGTCTCAGTCAACGCGCGGTCACCGCTCGCCACTGTCGGGCGCGCTATTGGCGCCGCCGTTTTCAGTGCTTGGCTCGGCATGTTCGGTCCAGCAACACCTGCTGCTGTCGCTCAAGCGGCCGGACAAAGTGGGGCTGCCGTTGCAGGAACGCCATTGCCAGAACATACGATGACCGTATCCATTTCGCCCACGCCGCAAAACCCGAACCCAGGCTTGAACTTCCTTTCGGGGGGCGTAGTTCGCGACCGACTCGTCTTCGACATGACAACCGCGACGGGCACGGGCGCACTTGGGGCCACATTTGGGAGTACCGGCCACTACGTCTTCGACAACGCCGCCGCCCAAAGCCTTGAGCTTTACAGCAAGAAGGGGGGCACGCTTTTGGGTTCCATCGTTGTGGCCCAAGACGGAAGCGGCGTCCTGATGCTGTCGGGTGAAGCGCGCACTGTCGTCGCAAGGGGCATTTTGACTCAACCCGGTACGGTGGCGTTTTCCTTGGTCGGCGGTCCCCTAAAAGGCCAGGACATCGCGACGTCGTCACCTGGCGGCACCCATTTGATCCCTGCTTTCGCAAGCGACGCAGGGGCGGCGCTCGCGGGAAGCGGGATGAGCGCCACGGTGTTTCACGGGCTTGTCAGAGCCCATGGGCGGTCGGACAACTTTCCGGTGGCGCCTCAAATCAATCCCGGCTGGGGAGGCCCCTACCAACCTGGACTACCGGGTTCAGCACCGGGCGGCTATCCAGTAGGCGGACCCCAAGGGCGCCCCTGCGTTGAGACTGTATATGAGGACGGTGGGGGCAGCGTTTGGGGCACCATTTGGGGCACCGTTTCCGGCGGAGGTTCCGTATCGGGTGGCAGAAGCCGGCAACGTACCCAGGAATGTGTCGCCGACGCCGACAAAGCAGAAGTCAAGGCCCGCGAAAAAGCTGAAAAGGCACAACGTAAGGCCGACGAGAAGCGAGACAGGCAAGAACGTGAAGCCGCCGCAAGAGCCCAGCGCGAAGCGGCCCAGAAAACTCGTCCACCCGGGTAACGTGCCATGCCCTCCTTCGGCGCCATCGGCCAAATTCTTCGTGCCACGCTGACGGGGCGTTCAGGGCGAAAACTCTTTGCCGGCGCCGCGGTCGCGGCCATCATAGGAAGCAGCACCCTAGCGTTGGGTTCTGCGCTGGGGGGCGGCCCACCGGCTTACGCCGTTGCGTCTGCCGACGCGGGCGCTCGGCTTCTGAAGGCAATTGATCGTGAGGAAGAAGCTGCCTTGAGCTTCAAGTATGTGCCGTTTGACGTCGACGAGTCGCTCTCGTTCGACAAGCAATGGGAAGCTTCAGCCGCAAAGCTGGGCAAGAACATGGAGATGGTCAAGAAGGCGAAAAAAACATGGGACACCAAATTCGAGCGGGTGCGCGGACGCCCCGAGTACCCCGGCTGGCAAGGCGTTGGCGAGTCGGCGGGAAGTCGTCAGTTGGCGCATAACGCGGTCAAGCCTTCGTCCATCTCAGCGCCTGGGTCCATTAGCGAGCCGACGAATATCGACAAGACGATTCACATGGGCAAACAGGCGGCCAATGCTCCCGAAGGCGAGCTTGTCGATTACGATAAAATCTTCCAGAGCGGCGATCTGCAAGAAGACCCCAAGGGTCCGAAGTGGACGTACGACGACCAGTATCAAGAAAGCAAATTCGACCCTAAGCCGCACGATACCTGATTCACTGCCAGCGGCACGGAGGCATGCCGATTGGCGCGTCGAGCAACGCTCGCGACGGGGCGGGCGTCCAAAGCCAGAGGATCGGCCGATGCAGGCAGCTCGCATCAACCTGAAAACGGTTCATGCTAGCTAACCCCAGAGCGCGTTGGAGTTATCTTCGTCGGCCCGTCTGGCGCACTGCTTCTTTTGCCGGGCAAAGTGCAATTTCAGGCGCTTAGCCATCTCTTGCACGTCGGCGCGCGCCCGCAAAAGGTGTTCCAACAATACCTCGAGGATACCTTGGACAACGTCACCGCGCTTGTCTTGGTTCAGCCACGAGCCGTTTGCGGTCTACTTCTTCTCCGCGAGTTCCCGCTTCGCCATATCCAGCCAATTTCCGACGGATTGATCCTTAAGCCCGGACATCAGGGCGGCAAACTGATTGTCGTCCTTTTTGTGGAGCTTCATCGCCTGATAGGTCCCAAAGGCGTCTCTCAGCGCGGCATCCGCAATCGCCTGTTGCTGACTTGTGTTTAGGTCTTTGTAATCAGGGTCTTTGGCCACCAGCTCCGATAACTCTTGCCCAATCTTTTGACGAAGCAGTCCTTCTACCTGTTCTTCGCGCGGCGTTTTCGCCAGGGGTCCGGATGCCGGTTTGGCCGGCGCTTCTGAAGCAGCTGTCTTTGCGGCAGTCCCGCTCTCGCCGCCCGCGCCCTCGGCCGCGGCGGCGCTCTTCTGGGCCCTTCGGAACCTGCCCAATATGGCATTGACGTCCGTCTCGCTTTGCGAGGCATCTTGAACGAGCTTGTCTGCGTCCTCTTGGGTCATGGCGTAGGTGGCGTAGCTCTTGCCCTGGGCCTTCAGGTCTTCCAAATAGCCCTCACGAACGACACTTGCCAACGCAAGGCGCGCGCCGTTCCTCGTTTCGTCGTTGGCTTTTTTGAGGAACTCTTCGTTCTCCTTGGTCAAAGGCACGCGCGTGAGCACCCTGCCGGCGACGCCAAGCATCCACTTGTCGTTCGTCTCCACCCGGGCTTGTGCCTTCTCGAGGTGCGCCTGTTCAGCCAAAACCTTGGCGACGTTGCCAGCAGGGGGCGCATCTGCTTTGGGCGCCGGAGGCGTCCCCGTGGGCGCGCCATCCAGGCGTGGCCCACCACCGGCGGGTTTGTCGTTGCTGAACCCGCTTTGGCCGCTGGCGGTGGCCAGTTTCTTAAATTCAGCGCGCTGAGCGGCCAGTTCAGCGGCCGTGGCTTTGGACGTGCCAGGCTTGGCGATGAACTGGCGATCTGCAAACTCAGCAGTGGTTGGCGGAAAGCCATCTCCCACCATACCGTACGAGGCGGCGAGGGTTTGCTGACCGACGAAACCGTCAAGCCGAAACCCGCTTCCCGGATTCAACTCGAGCGTCTTCTTCTGGAAAGCGAAGGTCGCCTGCTCCATCGCAGCATCGAAAACACCTTGGTCCCCGGTGCTCTCCCCCTTCAGGAACTCCTGCGCACGGAGAAAGGCTGCCCAGTCCTTCACCATTTCCGGATTGTTCTGGCGGTCAATTCCGATGAACTCATGCCGGGAGAGTGCATCTGCCACGGCGGCTTCGATGGGCCGCGGAGTGACGGGGGTCGTCGGGTCGGGGGCGGCCAGCGGGGGCGTCGGTGCCGCCGAAGCAGCGGCCTCTGGTGAATTCACAGCCGTCTCGTGTCCACCCGCTTTGTTGGCGCCGTTTGCTCTACCAACGCGTTTGTCACCGCTCATGGTTTGCTTCTCCCCGGAAAAATCCCCGAAAAATACCCTTTGGGAACATTGTCGCACCATGCCCTTCTTAAGTTGCGAGAGAAAAGGCGAAGAAACTTTTCTGCGAGTCGCTCCGATACTTTGGCATGAGTCAAAGGAGGCACTCGCAAGTTCGCTTTTTAGCGCTCGGTGCAGCGGTGCTCCTTATTGCGTGCGAATCGCCGATTCCGGCGCGGCCCGATCAGATTCTTGCAGAACCCAATGACTCATCTGTCGCGTTGCGATGGTCCACGCTCTCGCTGACCGCCGTCTCGCATTACAACGTCTATTGGGGCACCTCCGAGTCGTCGCTCACGAATCGAACGACCACCAACGGCCCCGCCAACAGCTTTGTCGTCAGCGGTCTGAACAATGGCACGCGCTATTACTTTGCACTCGACGCCGAAAACGAATTGGGCCAGCGGTCCGAACGCAGCGCGGCGATTGCTGCGACGCCGGGAACATCCGCCGGCACGCCGACAGGCGCGCCACGCATTTTGGGCACGGTGCCCCACAGCGGCTCTTTGGGCGTCAGTCTCAGCACGTTTCTGCGCATTGATTTTACCGAGCCCATTTCCAGAGGCTCACTGTCTCTTAGCGTTAACCCACCCATTGCGTTGGGCCCTGCCATTTGGAGTTCTGGCGACCGGGTGGTGACATTCGCGCCGACCCAGCCTTTGTTGGAGAAGACAACGTACGTCATCGACGTGCTGGGTCAGGACCTGCAAGGCGAGGCTTTGGCTTGGCCGGCGCAGTTCGCGTTTGTCACCGACGACCCAGACAACACACCGCCCACTGTCCTGGACTGGGCACCCAAGAACACTGCGCCCGCTTCAATCTTGGCGAATATTCTTGTCGAGTTCAGCGAATCGATGCGCGTCACAGGGCTGCCCTTTCCCGTCACCGTGACCCCCGACTTCCCGTGGAATGAATACTGGGACGCTTCGGCCAAGGTTTTCGCCATCGTTCCCCTGGCGCCGCTGTCTTACGGCACGACGTACACTGTCACCATTGGTACAGGGGCCCGCGACCTTGCTGGAAACCCCATGGCCCAGCCGCACACGTTCACCTTTGCGACTGAGGCTGTACCCGACATCATTGCACCCACGGTCATCTGGCAAAACCCGCCGATGGGTTCAACCCAGAGCAACCGCCAACCCGCCATGACGGTTCGCTTTTCAGAACCCATGAATCGGCAGTCGCCTGGCTTCCAGTTCCACATCATCACGCCCTGGGGTTACACGGTGGGCACGACGACGTGGAGCATCGATGGGCGCGAAGTGACGTTTGCCCCAGCGCAGCCGTTTCCAGCGAACTGCGAAGTTGAATTTTTGGTCAGCGAGGCACGTGACCTGGCCGGCAACGTCGGCCCGGCCCATATGGGTTGGTTTAACGTCTTGTAGAAGAAAGTAGGACTATCATGAGCACTGTTTCCAAGGCACTTGTCCCCTCCCGAGAGGGAGCGACTCCAGCGGTTGGGGCTCGAGCAACCGCTCAGGCCGCCGCAACCACCGCGCGGTTTAGGCTAGACCCACGCTGGGTAACTGCAGCCGCCACGTTGGGGGCTGTTGCCCTGACTGCAAGCGGCGTCGAAGCCGCCGGTCCAGATAACGTGGATTCCATGGTTCAGGCCCTCCGCACGTACATCTGCGGCACCGACCCCAACTTGGTGGGCGACATCACGGCGGATACGGCTCGCATCGCCTCCGATGCTGGCCAAAGCGCTTCGGCAGCCTTGGGGCAAGTCGCCGACGCAGTCGTTCGCGGAAAGCATGCCGCAGGGGACTCCGCAAGCACCGCAATTGATACTGTGAGCAGAAGTGCCCAAGGCAGCGTCGGCTGGCTCTGGGGAGGCATCACGGGTTCTGCGAAGTGGGCAGCCCTGGCTGGGCTCGCCGGGTTCGGCACCATCACCGCTTTGGGAGTTGCCGCTAAGCGCAACCTTCTGGCAACGCTGGCGCTCGCCACCGTGGTGGGTGGCGCCGGAACTGCGACAGGCTGTACCGTCGGAGGCATCGTCGGTTCAAGCGCTGGGTGGGATGCCGCTTGGCTGCGGACTGCGGCACCGATAGCGGGTACCCCACCTCCCCCAGCAGCGGCTCCAGAGACAGAGGCGACGTCTGAACACTCGCGCGTGGCTGGATACGTGCAGGGCATCTTGTGCGGGCGAGATACGTTGCCCAAGGACGACCCCCTGAATCCCGCAAACCGTCCGAAACAAGGCCGCCCCTAGATTGCCAAGCGGTTGCGAGGTGTTGGACAGCCCCCTCGGCAGGCGCCGCATTGCGAGTACACTCATGAAGGTGTTTGGCCTCCGTTTCACTACCTTTTTCGCTTTAGCCTGCGCGCCGCTTTGGCTCGGTTGCCCCGATTCCATCGGCGGCGGCAACGGGGGCAGTGCGCCCCAAGTCGTCGTGCTGGTGCCTGACACCAACGTCGTCGGCACGCAGCTTGGCGTCAACGTGCAGGTGTCCAACTGCAGCGACATCCAATCGGCTGGCCTCTACCACGACACACGTCTGCTCCAGACGCTCACTTTCAACGGCGCCTCCGCCTCCGTCACGTTGTCCGCGTCCGACATTCCTTTCGCCACAGCCGGTCTTGCGGCCGAACTGGCGCTTGTGGCGCGCGTCACATGTGGAAACGGCCGACAAGGCCAGTCCGCCATTACCGGTGCGACGTTCCTGCCTGTCGCGCAAACGTATTCGCCGACCAATGGCGAGCGCATCGCGCCGCTGGTGTTCTACGCAGAGAGCAGCGGCCCCAGCACCACCTTTGTGGGTTGCGAAATCCTCGAAGACGGCACGCAGCGGCTGGTTCGCCGAAATCTGTCGGGCGTTCGCATCGCCTACATGAACACGTCTCAAGTTTATTGCACCACCGCCACGCGCTTTGGTCCGTTGCAGAATGGCGTCCGCTGGATGGTGACACCCCAAGTCGGCGCGCTGGCTTTCAATCAACAGCTTGAGGCCACAGTCATCGCGCGCCACTTTGACGGCAGCAGCTTTGGCACGTTGATTGTCCCGCCGCCGCGCGCTCACTTCACCGTGGCTTCCAACGGCGACCTCATCATTTATCAGGTGCCTGGCGTGGTGGCTTCAGCCCGCACGCTTTACCGGGTGCGGCCCATTTGCATTGCCCCCACCTGCACCGACCCCGTGGTGTGGGCGACGACGCCGCAGCTTGGCAGCGCCAGTCCGCTCGTCGTTCAACTTCAAGGAGACCCCGTCATCGCCGGCGGCAGTTTGCTCGTCCCCGGTGCAACCGACGACATGTCGAATTCGCGCCTGTTGGTGCTCACCATGGAACTGGACGTTTCGACCGGCCAGCGTCTCAATTTCGGCGTTCAAGGGAGCATTCCCAAGGGTCCGGGCGACAACCCCCAGCCGCCCCCCATGACCGTATCGGCCGATGGGCTCCGTGTTTTCCTTCGCGACCTCAATCCACCGGGGCCTTTTGGCCAGACATCGCTTGTGCGTGCTTTTGAGACGTTGGCGGATGAAGTCCAAGTGTGGCAGTCGGACGACTTCGCCGCCGTCATCGACCACGTGACGCCGTTTGCCAACGGCACACGGCTGGCCGCCGTCGCGGCCAATCGAACGTGGTTTTTGGATGCCAATACCGGCAACGTGCTGAACCCCACTACGCCGGCCACGGCTTCGGGCGGGTCGCTGACGCTTTACGAGATTCCCGGCCCCAACAGCGAGCTGTACATGCTGAGCGTCCCCAACGGCGGCGTTGTGGGAACACCCGCGACAGAACTCATCGCGGTGCAGTCGGCGGAGACGGGCGTATTTCTGCAGTACAAAGCTGGCGCGGACACCACGTGGATTGCGTGGGACGACGGCGGGCAGCTTTGGCTGCGATCAGGCGCCGACGTGGCCAGGCCCCTGACGACGTCGCAATACGTCGCACTGAAAAACCAACAGTAGCAACGAAATAAAGCTGGAAATGGAGCGTAAATGATCCATTCTTCGGGTAGCTCGTCCTGGAAGATGCTGCGTGAGCTATTGTTTAAACACATGATTTTTATAGACTAAATGTCGTTTCTCAGAACGTAAGCAACAACTGAAATGGTGCACCGATAATCCAATTGAACGCAGTATTTTGAGGGCTGCCGCCCTCGACGCAGTTGGAAGGAGCAGGAGTCATGTCAGAACACGGCATTCCAGGTGTCCCGAAAGAGATCGACCCGTATTTGATGGCGAAGCGCTATTTGGGCGCCAACTTGTTGACCGGGCACTCCGGTGAAACTTCGCAGGCAATGGCCGACGAGATGCTGTACGGCATTGGCGGAACGAACATTGCCCAGATGGCCAGAACGTTTTGGGACACTGCGGTACAGTCGGGCAGCGTCACCGCAGGCCTCGGCCGCGCTTGGGCGATGGGTCAACAATCCGTCTTCGGCGTCGACACCTACGGCCTCAATACCGGCTCCGCACAACACATCGTGAACAGCCCCTACTACCGGGTGATGAACCGCCCCATTGAAGTGGCCGATGGCTCCAGCCTTGAGGATTTGGTTCGCTTGGAGTTGGGTGAGGCGATGCTGCCCCACATCAAGAACCTTCCGCCGGCCGTGCGCCAGATGATGGTCCTGGAACTCATGCAGCAGCAGTCCAAGCGCTTGACGGAGTTCTTCTCCAACTGGGCGCATACGCACCACAAGATGCTCGAATCCATCATCAACAACATGGGCCGAGTCGCCTAATCGAAGGTTCGACCAGCTAAGAAAGTTGCTTGGGGCGCCGCCACTCGGCAGAGTGAAGGGCGCCCCAAGTCATTTCGATGGCCGACCAGAACCCGAAAAGAGCCGTTGCAGCCGCCAACGCCGCGGCATCTATCGCCAAAAAGATGGCAGCACGCCCTTTGACGCCGGACGAAGCAATGGCGGTTGTCGAGGGCCGGACGATGGCCGGGTTCATCATGGGCGTGACCGAAGAAGAAATGTCGGCGCTCGCCTACGGCGGCTTCGACCTCATTGAAATTGGCCGCCTGACTGACGCTGAACAGATTTTCGTGGGCTTGACGATGTTGGACAGCGGTTCATCCATCTTCCACAACGCCTTGGGCGTCGTTTACCTGCGCCAGGAAAAGTTCATGGATGCGCGCCGTTCGTTCTCCAAGGCCATTATCTTGGACCCGAAGAACGCGCACTTCTACATGAACCTAGGAGAAACACTCAGCCGCCAAGGGCTTCTGCACGAAGCCGCTGCAGCGCTCCAACAAGTAGAGCCCAGAACACCCGCTGAGCAGCGAGACCAGGACGGTGTGGTTGCCAAAGCACGGGCCATGCTTCAAGCGCTTGCCGACTTCCTGAAGACGCACCAGGGGACAGCAGGGGGTTCGGTGCCGAAGACGGCGCCTGGCGCAAAGCCGGGCGCCAAGTCCGCCAAAACCGGCACCAAGAAGAAGCCCAAGAAGTAAGCCTCTGGGGTTTGGCAGCGTGGCGGTGCCTGCGCATCGCGCGACGTGACGCTTCAGCGCAGTCGGGCGGTTTTCAGCGTCTCCAGAACAGCAGCGCTCTTGTCGGCCAAGTCGCCTTCGGGTTCGACTTCCAACGCTTGCCGCAAGTCTTGCACCGCCAGCGCGCGCTCGCCCATCGCAATGCGCACTTCCGCACGCCCCACGTACGCGGCGGCGTCGCGCGGGTTTAGCTTGACCGCAACATCGTAGGCCGCCAGCGCCCCCGTGTTGTTGCCCGCGGCGAGTTCCACAACACCCAACGCACGCGCCACATAGCCATCGCTCGGGTCCACGGCATACAAACCCTGAAACAACGTGCGCGCCTCGTCGAGTTTGCCTTGGTAGTAGAACAAATAGGCCATGCGCGCGACGAGGTAGAGCTCTTCCTCGGTGTAGCCGCGCACGTCGCGAAGACTGGCCTTGCCATCGGCCCAACGTTGGGCCAGGGCGGTAAGCTTCTCTTCAGCGGCTTTGCTGGCCGGCGCCATGGGCGTCAGTAGCCTTCCTCGCGCTGCTCTTCGCGCATCTTGCGGCGGATTTCGCGCACGAGGACGTTCACATCGGAAAGCAACTCAAGCATCTGCGCTTCGCGGTCGAGCAGTGCCTGCATCCGGGTTCGCCGATCGGGTGGCGCTTGAATGTGAGACAGCACTCGCTCCAGCATTTGACGTGTCGCTGCGTCGCCTCGCGCCGCCAGAGACGACAAGTGGGGCCCATCGGCGAAACCCACGAGTTCGGCTTCATGCCCAGGCGGCAAGTCAGGCGCTGGCAGGCGCATCGCCTCAGACGTTTCGCCGGGGCTCATGAATTCGAGCAGCGCGGCCGACGCGAGCGGAGGATTCTTCGGGTCGCCTTTCTTACCGGTCTTGCGGACATCGACGTCCGCACGCCTCAGGAGGCGCTCCTGGACGTTCCTAGGCCCTCCCCAGGGCCAAACTGGAGCGGGCAGTACAGGCCGTTGCGACGGAACCTTGGGAGGAGCCATGGACGTGGGTCAGTGTAGCAGAAACGCCGCCTCGTAACCCCTTGGTTTGAGGGGTTATTGCAGGCGAACGCAGGAACACAAGGTTCGAGCGCCGGAGGGCTTCGTCGCAAGTCATGAGGCGAAGGCCGTGGCAACGGGCCGTGGCAGCGATGATTTGGTCGGCCGGATCTCGGTGGAAGTCAGATCCAAGTCAAGTCGTGTGCTTTCAGCAGAGATTCGCCCGGTGAGTGGGCGCACTTCGATGTGATGGCGCTCACGGACACGCGTTGGCCTCGCGCCCCGCAACGTTCCAAGACGCGCATATCCGGTGCCGCGAAGCCACACGTTCCGGAACTGGCGACTCGACTCCCCAGAATGGTTCAAACGTTTGAACCACGCGGTGCGTCAAAGCCGACAGTCCCGAAAAGCGTCGCGCATGGCGGTCGCTGGAGCGACCTGACGCGGGAGGCAAGAACCGCTTCCGCGCGTCAACCGCCAAGCTGACCACAACCGTCCAGCGGAGCCTGACCACCCTCTCTGGTCGTGCCGACCGCCAGGGCGCTACTGCCCTACGTGCTCTTCA
>JBJXGM010000067.1:0-26092 GCA_046155985.1 Myxococcaceae bacterium
ATCGGGTCCACCGTTGCCTGATGCGGCAACGTGTTCTCAAGACCCGCAAGTGTGCGCCGCCCTTCGTGCTTTTCGGTCAACCGAAGTCGCGCGATTTGCTATTCCGAAAGCCGCGCTCGGCGCAAAGTTCGTGTGGCTACGCCGGCGATTTGTAGCGACTGCTCACTCCGAAATGGACTGCCGCAGTTTCCCATACGTGCTCGAAGAGATGCCCCTGTCGTTCGAAGCCCGTCAGGTACTGTCGTAACCAGATGCGCTGTTGCCTCGGCAGCGGAGGCGAAATTTGCGGTCGACCATCTGGCTTGCCGTCAACGCCTTTGGAACTGACGCCTCCAATGCCGATGTCGAGCGAGGCACCCGTGCAATGAAAACTGAAGTACTTTGCAGCATCCTTGTTGCCGGAGGCCACCACAGCGACCTGCACGGGTGTGGGTCGCACCGCAGACGTGATGCACAGCGGCGTGGGCCATTGGGGGAATCTCCGAGCGAAGGCTTCCCCGAGATCGAGAGCGAACCTTTCTGCGCTCGGTGTACAGAATTGACGCGGGTACTTCCGCACCTCTTTCGGCTCCGGTGCGGGGGCATTCTTCGCACGCCGGGCTCGCCCCCTAGGGGGCCTGGCCGGGGCGACGAAAACGCCTTCGTGAGCGAGGTAGGGGTCGAAACGGATGTGAGACGTCTCCGGAAGAGGGACCAACATCCCGTCGTTCACGAACTCGACCAGCATGTCTTCGTCTGTGATGGGAATGAGTCCTTCCTGCCGGAGCACTGCCTCGAACCGGGCCTGACTCGCGCGGAAGGCCTTCAGCTCCCACCTGTTCATCGCCACATTGTTCGCGCCAGTGATCGCGCTGGGGGCCGACGCTGTCGAAGCGGTGCTGGCGGCAGACGCAGCACGCTGGGCGGCGTAACCACCACCCAGCAAACCGAGAACGAAGCTTCGTCTGGACAAGGTCAGCACAGATCAGGATTGTCGCCACGCCACACGGACAGTTGTCTCTTGCGAGACATTCCTAGCCACAAAGCGCCGGCAGTCCGACAGGAGTTGCGAAACTACAGGCGGTTAGCGCAAGGTGGAAGAGGTGAGTGGCGAGTGTCCTGTTTGCTTAGTGCCCAGCGCGCAACTCGGGAGTCGCCCAGCGCGAAAACCGGGGCATGCCTTCTCGGGTTGTCCGGCCCAGCCAACGCCCTTTGACTGCGACCGCGCAGTGGACGCTGTTTGCGCGCTACCGACACGCTCATTTTGGAAGGGCCCTGCCGCTTTCTGATTTCGAGCGAAACCGGGTGGAAGCGGTCTTGAAAAGCCTGAATCTCAACCCTCGGGAAATGCTTCTTTTAGAGCACGCCATCTTGCCCCGGACACGTGACGACCAATGGGACATTGGCAAAATTGCGCGCGAACCTCCTTTCAAAACGAGCGCCGGGCGGCCGGCCACGAAGGGGGAGACGGAGAGGCACCTGACTGCCCTGTTGACGCGGATTGAGAACGCGGTCAGCGCCGCCCCTGGAGATCAACCCCTGCCTCCAGCCCTGGTGCGCAAGTTTTCCCAACTTGACCCGCCGCCCAACTCCCAACATTGGCCTCTGGTCAGATTGGCCATTGCCCACGTGGCCCAGGGAGCCACTCCAGGGGACAAGGCCATCTTGGAGGGTTGTTTGGCACGCCCGGTGCCCCTGACGATGAATGAAATCTGTGCGAAGCTGAGGGAGCTTGGGGCGCCGCGGACGACCCCCGATGCTGTTCGACAGCGGGAAGGGCAGCTCGCGGAAAAAGTTGCCCGCACGCTCCTGAAATCATGTCCTTTGTACGATAGCGTCCCTCGGCAGACTCTCGGTGAGGGTCCCCGTCCATTGCTAAGTCCCAAACTTGCCACAGCGGTTGAGGCCTTCTTGAGGGTGATGCGTGACCCCGTCGACCAAGGGATTGTTCAAGGGCTGCTTTCCCCTCATCGGGCCGACCCACGTTGGGAGGACGTCGCCAGTCGACTCGGTGTCCCGCTGCCGGAGCTGGACCGCAGGCGCGAGGCCCTTGTCGGCGAATTCAAGAAGACGCTGGAGTCTGTGCGCGCAGTTGGCTCAAGGGCATAGTGAACTTGGCGGAAACGTTCCCG
This sequence comes from Myxococcaceae bacterium, assembly GCA_046155985.1. GTDB lineage: Bacteria > Myxococcota > Myxococcia > Myxococcales > Myxococcaceae > JBJXGM01. The sequence continues at coordinate 2,112 of JBJXGM010000067.1, forward strand.
CTCGATTGCGCGAGAATGAAGCCGGTGACCTCACCCCGCAATATCAGCTCCGCTTACGTCGCTCCGAAGACGCTCGCTCTCGCCAGAAAAGTCGGCGCGGTTGTTCTCAGCTCCACGCTGGGCGCGCAAGTGCTCCAGGCTCAGACTGTCGGTGGTGCACCCTCCGCGAACGAGCTGCCGAAGTCGGACTTCATCGTCCGCATGGAAGAGAACCCGCCCAAGTTGCCCCTGATCAACACCGCCATTGGCGCGGGGGTCGATAGCCTCAACGCTCTCCTTGGGGTCACGGGGAAGCGGCTTTCGGGCATTCCCTTCGTCTCCTACTGGGGTGGCTCCCACGACGCGCTTATCGTCATGGGCTTCCGGACCAACTCCCGCAGGACGGACTGGGGGAATTTCTCCGTCACAACGAGCACGCGAAGGTACGTCGATGGGTCCCAGTATTCGTACCGGGATTGGTTGACCTCACCCCCGGTCATCTACTCTTTCCAATACGGGGGGGTCCTCACCAGCCTGGAGAAGAAGCATTGGCGGTTCGACTTCGACACGCAGGTCTCCGCGAACGGCGTGACCCTCGTCCCGCAGTTCGGGCTCAAGGACGTGAAGCTGCGAAACGGGTGGAACGGGTTGACGATCAACGGAGGCGTGGAAGGAAACCGAAAGGGCGAGTTGTCGCTCACTTCCGAGCTCGGCACAAAAGGCCAGCTCCGCCTGAATTACTCCGTCCAGAATGATCCGGGAAAGGTCCGCGGGTACCACAACCTCTTCCAAGCCCAGTTTGTCGCGAACCTCCGATCATCCAGGTAGACCGACTCCTCGACCGTCCAAGCGAGAATGGCTGAGCAGAGGTCTGCGCGCATGCCTTTGAGGGGAACAATGGCACCCAGATGCGCCGTGCTGGTGCCTGGCGTGTTCCAGAGCGATGGGAGGTAGCCATCCATCTCGGTAGCCGTCTTCCGGTGACTGTCCGAGGCCCGCGTCAGGGCCGCGAAAATGCGGGATTCCGGAGCGCAAAGGCGGCGAACTCGCTAGCGCCTCATTGTGCTTGACGAAATGAAGACAGTGTTCAACACGGCGACGATGAACCTTCGACTCGCCAACATTCGTTTCGGCTTCACCGTGCTTCTCCTGACTGCTGCAGCGGGGAGCATGATGTTAGGCGGAACCTTCAACCAGTACAGCGTCCGACCACGTTCTCGGGTTGGCGCGGTTCTACCTGCGCGAGGGCCACTCGCACGGCAACTTCATGTGCTTCTTCAATCTCTTCGTCGGCCTGACCTTGAACCACCTGAACCTCGCGGAGAGCTGGAAGAAGGTGTGCTCCTATTGTGCGATGGGGGCGATCATGTTGCCCGTGGGATTGGCGTTCAAGGGCGCGATGGGCGCGTCGGACAATGTTCCCCCCATTGGGCTGATCGGCGTCCTGGCAATCACGACTTCGTTGATCATCCTCATCGTCGGGGCCTTCCGCACGAAGTAGTCCATCGCGATGGTGGTTGGTTCAAGCGCTCGAAACACGCGCTGCGTCAGGCAATCTACGAGGACGCTCAAGGCTTAAGCGCAAGCGGAGGTCCTGAAACAGGGCTTTCGGCGCGACGTTGGGGCCGATACCTTCCGGCATGTGAAGTACTCGTGGATGCGTTGGGCGCCATGGACGCTCGCCGTGCTCATGCTTGGACTGTGGCGACTGACAGCCCATGGCATTTGGCTTGATGAGTCTGTCAGCGTCACCTACGCACTGCGTCCGCTGAAGACCATCGGGCATGACCACAACATGGTCCTTTACTACCTGATCCTGAAAGGTTGGCTCGCGCTAGGACAGGGTCATGAGCTCGGGTGGGTTCGAAGCCTCTCGGTTCTTCTCGCCGCTGGCGCAATACCGCTCTTGCACGATCTTGCGGATCGTCTGTTCGGCGCCGAAGTTGCACGACGGGCGGCAGCCTTGATGGCGTTGAACGCCTTCCTTCTCCACTACGCCCGCGAGGCGCGTGCGTACACGCTCGTTGTATTGCTGGCGGTCGCAGCGACTTGGGCGCTCGTGCGGTGGGTCCAAGAACGACGGGGGCGTTGGGCTGCCCTGTATGTGTTGCTCGCCGGGCTCAGCGTGTACGCGCACTTGTTCGCAATACTGGTGCCGCTGTCCCATTTGGTCTGGCTGGTGGGGATTTCGCACGGCAGGGGCCCATCGTGGCGGGCAATCGTGGCGATGTTTGCGAGTGTAGGTGTGTTGGCGGCGCCTTGGATTCTGGCCGCGCTTGTCGTGGGTGACGGCCAGATTGGATGGATTCGTGCACCGACGGGCAAAAGCGTTGTTCGAACCTGGGCGTTGCTTTCCGGCGGAAACCTGGGCCTTGGCGTCATGTCGCTCATCGCGCTGGCCGCCCTGGCGTTGGGTCGCGGTGCACCGCCACGCGCTGTCGACGAGCGCGCGCGGTCGTTGGTGCTCGCCTGGGCGCTCGGGCCCACGACTGTGATGCTCGTGATCGCCGTGTTGTGGAAGCCGATCGTTCACCCACGCTATCTGCTGATGGCGTTGCCAGGATTCTCGCTCGCTCTCGCGGTCGTTTTTACCCATCGGGTAGGTTGGTTGGGGTTACTGGCGCTGAGCGGGTTGTCGTTTGCCGCCGCGACCCGGCAGGGCCCGCAGGAAGCTTGGCGCAATGTCGTGCACCGAATCCAAGCTGAAGCACAGCCCGGTGATGCTGTGTCTCTCGACATCCTCCAGCCTGCGCCGCTCTTCTACAGCGTTGACGAGGCGGGCGCCGAGCGCATGCCGCCGCTCGTGTTGCCCGGCGAACCCTGGCGCTTTCCACGCGCGCCGGCGGCGGACACGGACGAGGACGCGCTTGACAGCCATCCAGGCCGGGTGTGGCTTGTGCAAAACCGGTCAGAGTCCAAGGCAGTCGCAGCGCGACTTCAAGCGAGCCGTCCACGCCTCGCCGAGGCTCGATATGTGCCCGGTGACAACGATGGCCTCTTTGAGTCACCTGAGAATCGCACCATTGTGTTGACGCTTTGGGGACCGACGAAGCGCTAAGGAGAGTGCGCCTTCTTCGAGAGGGCGCGTTTCGCGTACGGCTTGGCCAAGGCCTTAATGACGCGCGCGAGCAATTGGGGGGAGAGCGGAGCGTCCAGGGGGAAGCGCAGGTTGCCCCCCGCGGTTCGATGTTTCGCAAGCGCCCGCAGCAACGCCGGGTTGCCGCGGGCGGGCGGATAGATCCCGATGTGGCTTTTGAATGCTGCAAAGTAAAAGAAGATGCGCCCGCGCCGAAAAGCAGGCAGGTGATAGCTGATCGTTTCCTCGGCATCGGGAACAAGGCTTCTCACGAGTGCCCGAATTTTCCGCAGCACAGCTCGTGATCGCGGGGGTTGGCTGGCGAGGTACTCGGCGAAGTTGACGATTCGTGGTTTGCTTTTCGCGCTCGGCATCCGGTCAAGGGTACCGGATTTGCAAAGGTCTTAGGTTTTGGAATGGAACCAGAAGCAACAATTCGGGTCATGTTGATCAGCGCCGTTTGGAGAACGCCGGAGGTGTTCGCGGGCTGGATCGACGTTCAGAGAAGGGGAGCTGTTGGTGCGGCGCGATACCATTTCCGAGCGGAGAAATGGGTCGGTGAGTGTCGATTCACCCGACTTCAACAGCACGGCGAGAGGGAGCTGGCGGATTTCGGGAATCTGTCCGAATCCACCTACGCCACCCTTGCTTTCGCGCTGGGTCGCGCCGTCGAACTCCTTCATGCGCGGACACTTCAGCGCTTCGGTGAGGGACGTTCCCCCGCTGACATGCCAGCTGAAATGGACGATCTTGGCTTCGAAGTGAGTCATCCGCTGCATGCAGCGGATGACGAGATGCTGCGCGTCGTGAACGCCTTGGCGCCTCGGGGCAGTTGAGCAACGAGGCTGCGCAGGCAGAAGGGGGAAGAACTGTGACCGCGCGCAATGCAAAAGGGCGTCAATTGGCCGGCGACCAGAAGGAAATCCTGCTTCGCATCTTGATGTCCCGTTTCGAGGAAAACATGCGGCGGCATCCAGCGCTGAGATGGAAAGACGTCAGAGCGAAGCTCGAAGCCGAGGCCGGAAAGCTCTGGTCGCTGAACGAAATGGAGCGGACAGGCGGTGAGCCCGACGTCATCGGCTTCGACCAGAAAACGAAGGCCTACATCTTTTGCGACTGTTCAGACGAAAGCCCGAAGGGACGCAGGAGTCTTTGTTTTGATGCTGAGGCGTTGGCTTCTCGGAAAGAGAACAAACCAGGCGGCAGCGCACTGGGGATGGCAGCTGACATGGGAATCGAGCTCGTCAGCGAAGACGAGTACCGGGAGCTTCAGAAGTTCGGTGAGTTCGATACCAAAACGTCCAGCTGGGTGAAGACACCTGCGAGCATTCGAAAGCTCGGCGGGGCGCTGTTTTGCGATCGCCGCTACGACACCGTGTTCGCGTACCACAACGGCGCAGAGTCCTATTACGCCGCCAGAGGGTTCCGTGGTTCGCTGAGGGTTTGACGAGTTTGTGTGACGTGTTCAGTACCATTCAGAGTTCGAACCGAGGGAGCGACCTGGCTGGGCGGGCCGCCACGCCCGCGCAACGACGGCAAGGTCCCTATCAACCTTTGACTCGCACTGTGCAAAGGTACGGCCCCGCTGCCATGAAAATCATCGCCCGAATATCTCAGGCGGACTTGGACCCCGAGTCGGTGGTGCTCCGCGCCGAAGTCCGGGAGTCGCTTTCCACCCTGTTCGAAATCCGCGTCGAAGTAGCGACCCCGGACGGCGGACTCGACTTGGCGGCGATGTTGGACACCGACGCTGTTCTCGCCATCGACGACGTGGCCGATCCGTCTCCGCGTTTTTTTCATGGCGTTGTCGACGAAGCCGAATACCTCGGCGCCCAGGGCGACCTGTCTCGCTACCAATTGGTCCTTCGCCCCCGACTGCACAGTCTGGCGTACCGACTTCGCAGCCGCATCTTTCAGGATCTCAGCGCGCCCGAGGTGGTGAAGCAGGTGATCACCGACGCCGGCATTGCTGCCGATCAGATGGATTGGAAAGTAGGCACCTGTCTTCAGCGGAAAATCTGCACCCAGTGGCGCGAGAGCGAACTTAACTTTGTGCTGCGGCTGCTTGAGGATGAAGGCCTCTTCTTCTGGTTCGAGCATGCAGAAGACAAGCACTTGCTCACGATCGGCGATTCCCCTGGTGTCCACGAGCCCATTCCCGGGACCTCGTCCCTGCGTTTCGTCACGGTGATACAGGAGTCGCACGATCCCAACGTCGTTCGTGAGCTGACTTATCGCTCGCAAGTGGTGCCGGGCGCGGTGACGCTCCGCGACTGGAATTGGGAGTCACCCACAGCGCCCGTGGTGGGCATCGCGAGCGTCGAGCGCTTCGAATCTCTCGAGCAGTACGTCTACCCCGGCTATTTCTCCGACAACAAAGACGGCACCCGCCGCGCCGAGGATCGGCTCAAAGCGCTCCACGTCCGGCGCCAAACCTTGGAAGGGCACACCCCCAACCGTTGGTTGGCGCCCAGTCGCAAGCTCGAGATTACCGGAGCGGTACCCGAAGCGCTGAACACCGAGTATCTCATCACCTCCGTTCGCCACGTCTTCGAGCACTTCTCGACCACTGAAGCGGCGGGTGGGGGACCCGGTAAGGCCACCGAGGGTGGACACTACCGGGCGCACTTTTCGGCTATCCCCTCCAACGTGGAGTTCCGCCCCGAGCGCGTCACGCCTCGCCCCTTCATCGCCGGCAAAGAGTCGGCCCATGTGACCTGCCCGCCGGGGGAAGAAATCCACGTGGACGAGTTTGGACGAATCAAGGTCCACTTCTATTGGGACCGCGAAGGGAAGATGGACGACAAGGCTTCCTGCTGGATCCGGGTGCAGCAGCAGAACACCACGGGCAGTCTCATCCTCCCGCGGCAGGGGTGGGAGGTGGATGTCGGGTTTATCAACGGCGATCCGGACCGCCCCGTGGTGCTGCAGAAGCTGTACAACGACGCCACCCTTCCTCCGTATGGGCTGCCGGACAATCTGCACCAGTCTTCGCTGCAGTCCTCGTCGAGTCCGGGCGGCGGCGGCACCAACGAGATCAAGATGAGCGATGGCGCGGGCGGGATGGAATTCATGGTCCACGCCCAGAAGGATTTCTCCTTGGGCTCGGGCCACGACCTGCTCGAGAAGGTGAAGGTCAACGAGACGGTTCAGATCAAGACCGACTTCAGCTTCGACGTCGGGACCACCGAAGAAGCGAAGGTGGTGGGCGATCAGAAGACCAGCGTGACCGGCGCCTGCACGCTGACCACCCTCTCCGATCAGGACGTGACGGTGGGCATGGATGAGTGGGATGTCACCGGCTTTCATGCGGTGGTGAACGGCGCGGCCCGCTCGGAAGACATCGGCGGGCTTCAGAACGTCCTCGCTCAAGGGGTGGGTGAGACCTTCAACGCCACCGCGAAGCGGACAGTCGGCGGCGTATTCGCGATCAACGCGGTCGGCCCCATCTCCGACGCGACCGCCGGCAAGAAGACCGAGGTGGTCGCGGGCGCCAAGATGGAAGTCATCAAAGGCTCCAAGGCGGAGAACATCGGCAACGCAAAGGCGCTGACGTCTGGTCTGGTCAAAATCAAGACTGGCGGGGACATCACTTTCGCAGCCGAAGCAGCGCTCGGCATCAACGCCGGCGTGATGACGATTCAGTGCAGCGGCGACTTCGCCGTCAGCGGCAAGGTCGTCATGATCAATGTGGGCAACGCGAAGCTCGAGGCCGGCGCGAAGGTGACGCTGACTCCCGGCTCGGCCGCGTTGAAGGGATCGAAGATCGGCAGCAAGGGCACCAACATCAAGCTCAAGGGCAAGGTGCACTACAAGAAGTAGGAGATGCCATGGAAACCGACCGAACATTGCGCTTCAGATTTCTCGTCGACGGCGAGGAGATCGAGCACCGCGTGCACGGCTTTTGGATCCGCGAGGCCCTGTCGGTGGGGTGGGAAGGATGGCTCGAACTCCAGGCAAACGCCGAAGTCGATACTGCGGCGATGACGGGCAAGCCCTGCACGCTCAAGGTGGAGAGTGGCGGCGATCTGGATCGCGTTTTCCAAGGGGTCGTCTTCGGGGGTGCAATGAAGGCCGTCAGCGAAGAGCACTTCCGGGTACGGATCGACGTCGGCGCGCGTCTGCACCTGCTGCGTCTGGGACAGAACCTTCGCCTCTTTCAGGAGAAGAACGTCAAAGAAGTGGTGACGTCCATCTTGGAGGAGGGTGACCTCGCCGGCGATTCTCACAAATGGCATCTCGAGGGCACGTACCCGACCCTCGAAGTCTTCAAGCAGGATCGGGAGAGCGACGAAGCCTTCATCCGCCGCCTGTTGGCGGACGCTGGCATCGGCTTCGCCATTCACCACACCGAGGACAAAGACGTGGTGGTGCTCTTCGATTCGCTGCAGCCACTGGAGGCGATCGAGGGAGACGATGTGCTTTGGGACCGCGCCGCCACCGGGACTCGCGCCAACACGGTGTGGGATCTCCATGAGGTGCGACGCAGCAGATCCGACACGGTCATGCTGCGCGACTACAACCCGGCCAAGCCGAAAGTGGACCTCACCTTCCAGGAGAAGGCGGACGGTGCGCGTGGGCGCGAGGTCTATCTCCACCCCGGTGGTTTTCTCGACACCGATTGGGGCAAGACGCGCGCGAAACGGACGTTGGAACGGGTTCGCATGGGCGGGGTCGGCCAGCAAGGCCGCAGTGATTGCCCGATGCTCGAGCCGGGAAGGACCTTCGCCATGGAGAACCACAAGCGCGATGCCATCAACCGTCGGTTCCGGGTTGTCTCGGTATTGCACGAAGGAGGCCGCCCCGCCGCAGGAGATGCGGCCGAAGTCACCTACATGAACCAGTTCGAAGCCATTCCGGACGATGCTCCGTTTCGGCCCGCACCCCTGCCCGCGCCGATGCCGAGCGGTGTGGAAGTGGCCTTCGTCACCGGCGCGGACGGTCAGGAGCTGCACGGCAACGCGCACGGGGAAGTGCGCGTCCGCTACCCCTGGGACCGCTCCGGCATCACCAACGACAAGAGTTCCCCGTGGCTGAGGGTTGGGCAGCTCGCGCTCGGTGGAAGCATGATCATCCCCCGCGTGGGGTTCGAGGTCCTGGTGGACCACGAGCTGGGCCATCTGGATCGACCGCTCGTCGTGGGGCACCTCTACAACGGTGAAGCGCTTCCCCCTTACGAGCTTCCCGCCGGTGCCACGCGGAGCACCTTGCAGACGGCCACCACGGCCAGCGGCGGGGGCGCCAATGAGCTGCGCTTCGAGGACGCCGCGGGCTCCGAGGAAATCTTCCTCAATGCTTCGCGCGACCTCAAAGTCGCGATCGAAAATGAGTCCGACTGCACCGTGGGCAACGATGAGAAGTGCGAGGTCGGCGGCAATCGCAGCGTGAAGATCGGCGCCAACAGCACCGGCAACGTGAGCGGGGCGCGCACGGTGACGGTCAATGCCGACCAGAAAATGGATGTGGGCGGCGACTTCACTCAAGCCGTCGCTGGCACTGCCAAGCTCGCTGTGGGGGGAGTCCGGAAGATTTCCGTCAAGGGAGACCTCACCGAGAACATCGCCGGGACCCTCGATCGAAAAGTGGGGGGGCTCCAAAGCGTCACGGGCATGGAGACGTACATGCGCACCATTGGCGGTGCCTCGGAGACCCAGGTCGGCGCGGCCTGGCTCGAAGTGTGCGGCGCGAGCAAAGCGAGCACGTGCGGTCCGTTGAGGACCGAAACGGTTGGCGCGCTCAAGATGATCAAGGCCAAGACGGTGGCAGTCTCTTGCGGCGCCGCTTACGGAATGAATGCAGCCAGCGAGCAGGTCAACTGTGGTGGCAATCGGAACGACACCGCCAAAGGCATCATCATCAACGCGGGCGGAGGCCTCAACGTCAAGGCCGCCAACATCAACATCACCGGAGAGGACAAAGTGATTCTCCGAGTGGGCGGAACCCAGATTGAGGTGACCAGCAGTAGCGTCACCATCAAGTCTCCCAAGGCGACTTTGAAGGGCAACAAAGCGGTCGGACACAAAACGCAGCACAAGAGTGGGTGAAAGGTGAGTGACCAGAGACTGCAAGCAGTCCTCTCGATCGCCGGCGCGGATGCGCCGCTCACCGTCCACGCCGTGCGTGGCAGCGAAGAAGTCTCGCGCGCCTTCCGCTACGAGGTCGACTTCTCGTCGGACGCTCTGGGCGTCGACGCGTTGGCAGGGGCACGGGTGTCGTTGGTGATCACCGCTCCCCGTGGGGGAGAGCGACGGATTTTTGGTGCGGCGTCCGAGCTGAACCTCCTCGTGGGCAGCAACAGCGAGGAAGGGGCGAAACTTCGCTATCGCGCTGTGGTGGTGCCGGTTCCGTTCCTCGTTCTGTCCATGCGGCGAGGGTCGCGCATCTTCCAGGAGAAGGACGTCGTTGAGGTCGTGAAGGGGATCTGGAAATCTGCCGGACTCGAGGCGAAGGACCTGACGACGAAGGGCGTGACCGGCAAGTACGTCGCGCGAGACTTCTGCGTCCAGTACGACGAGTCCGATTGGAGCTTCGTCTGCCGCTTGTTGGAAGACGAAGGCATCTTCTTTGCGTTCGGCGATGAAGACGACCATGGGGTGATGAAGCTGGAGGACGACAGCTCCGCGGTGGACGCGTTGGATCCGGACGAGCTTCCTCACGCGTTCTTTCCTGATTCGGACGGCGACGAAGCGCGGGTTTTCGGGGTGGAAACCGCGAAGCGGCTCTGCGTGTCCAAGGTTGAGGTCAACGACTACGACGTCATGCGTCCGTCCGCCTCGCTGAGCGCCAAGGCGAACGGGAAGGACGCCATCGAGCGGGAGCACTATGAACATCCCGCCGGCTTCACCAAGCCCAACGAAGGCACCCGGCGCGCGAAGGTGCGACTGGCGGAGCTGCGCGCCGAGAGCCACGTTCTCTTGGGGCAGACCGATGCGCTGTTCGCGGTGCCTGGACGTCGCTTCAAGATGTCGGGTCACCCCGCCGACGACGGGGGTTACTTTCTCACCCAAGTCACCCTCCAAGCGCGGATCGAAGAGGAGACTCAGAGCGGACCGATGGTGGACACGGGTCACTCCGGATTGGATGTGCGGTTTCGCGCCATTCCCGAAGACCAACTCTTCCGTCCCGCTCGGGTGACGCCGAGGCCGAAGTGGCCTGGGCTGCAGACCGCGTTGGTGTGCGGGCCCAAGGGTGAGGAGATTCACTGCGACAAGCATGGGCGAGTGAAGCTGCAGTTTCCGTGGGACCGCGAAGCCAACGCGGACGACAAGGTTTCGACCTGGGTTCGAGTGACTCAGCCGCACACCACTGGCTCGTTCCTGCTTCCCAGAGTGGGTTGGGAAGTCCTGGTGGAGATGGAGGATGGAAATCCCGACCGCCCGGTGTGCCTGGGCCGGGTGTGGAACCCCACCACGCCGCCGCCTGTGCAGCTGCCCGCGGGGAAGACCCAGACCGGCCACAGCAGCTTGTCGTCACCCGGAGGAAACGGCACCAACGAAGTGACCTTCGAGGACACCGCGGGCGGCGAGAAGGTGCGCATCCAGAGCGTGCGCAACGTGATGCTGAACACCGCCAACGACAAGCTCTTCAGCGTGGGCAAGCAAGCCACCCACAAGGTAGCGAAGAAGCGGCAATCCGAAGTGAAGGGCAACGAAGACATTGGGATTGGATCGGATTTCGACTTCCGCATCGGCGGTACCGAAACGGTCAACGTGAGCGGCACGCGCGGGGTCAAGGTGACCGGAAGCGCCAACGAGGAAGTGAAGGGCGCGCTCACCCGCACGGTCGGCGGGATGGAGAACATCAAGGTGGGCAGCGCGATGGCCGCGGCCTTGAACCTCCTCAAAGAGGTGGCGATCGCCAAGGTGCAGGGCATGGCGGCCAATGCCGCCGAGCAGGCACAGGCGGCCCTCTTGGGTCCCATCGCTCCGGTTCTCGCCCAGGCGAAGGCGGCTCTGGGAAGCGCCGCTCAATTTGCCGGTCCCGCAGCGGCGCTCGTCGCCGGGGGCGATCCGAAGATTGCCGCTTTCGCCGAAGCCGCCGGGAAGCTTTCGAACGTGCCGGGTGCCGCCGAAGCGGGTGACATCGCTGCCGGCATTGCGGCGCGCGTTCTCGCCCGGGATCTCGCAAAGGTCAGCGACCTGGTGGCCACGAAGAAGACCGAGGAAGCCGCAGCGGAAAAGGAGGCGGGAGGCGCGGCTGCAGGCGCTGGCCCCGCTGGTCCCACGGCAGGGTCAGGCGGCGGCCAAGGCACCTGGAAGACCACCGTGGTGGGAGCGGTCACCGAAAACATCGGCGGCCTCGCGGCGATCAACTCGCTGGGCGGCGTGAGCTTCGGGATGAACGCGACGTGCAAGGAAATGGTGGGCGCGGCGCGTGTCGAGATGATCAAGAACGGCAAAGCGGAGACCACCGGAGGCGACAAGCTGGAGACGGTCGGCGTTTACATGATCAACGCCAAGGAGTCGCTGGCCGTCACCGCCAAGGCGATTGCGCTCAACATCGCCGGTGCGCAGAAGCAGAAAATCTCTGGCACCCACAGCATCGCGGCCGAAGCGCTGCTGGTGATCAACTCGCCCAAGCTCAAGATGAAGGCGGGGGGCACCCTGACGATCAGCGTCGGTAAGTGCAAGGTTGTGGTGTCGAGTGGGGGAATCGTTGTCGAAGGCGCGTCGAAGATGGTCATTGACGCCAGTCAAATCGAACTCAACGAGTCTCCGCTGGGCTAAGGGCCCCGGTCGAAATAGCCTATGCGTCCTGAGCGCCGATCCATCCCCGCCTGGCTTTGTTGCTCGTCGGTCACATGCCGACGGGCATGCTTCCTCCTCGCGTCGCGCCATGCGGGCGCCTCGGCGCTCATTCCTGCTCACGCTATTTCGACCGGGGCCCTAAGGCGCGCGAACGTGAACCTCATCACCCAGCGGAAGGCACGCTAAATGGGGCTCGGAACTCCAGGCCTCTGGGCTTCCGGGGGCGGCAACGACGGGTTCAGCAAGGCCTGCCGCAAGGCGCTCGCCGCCTGCGGCATCAACCCCGATGCTTTCGGTAACTACAACCAGCGACTCGCGGCGGGACACAAGGCTCGCACCGAGTACCGCGAGCACATGGGGAAGAAAAAGAAGGATCACCCCGCGGGTTGCAAGTTCAAGGAGAAGGGCAAGTCGCTGGGCGCCTGCGACTGTCACACCAGACCGGAGGCGGCCGCTTACTTTGAATCAAAAGGACGCCCGGAGGACTTTCTCACCGCCAACTCGCAGTCCGGTCACTCGGGGCAGAACGCGTTTAGCCAAGGCGCGGGGGCACGCGCCGATCCTTGCACCAACATTCCTCCACCTCCGGGTCAGCAGAGCGATGGCGGAAGCTTTGGATACGACGCGAACCTCGCGCCTTGTACCGATCACTTTGGAACCTCGACCACCAAGGGGACCACGCACGAAAAGGTGACCCGCAACGAGGAAGAAAACGCGAAGACCGTCAAGACGGACAAAGCGGGGCGCGTCAGTGAAGCGACCATCGCGAACGGCGTCGATCAGACGGCGGCCATTGTCGCAGCAGGGCCGAACCCCAACGACCACAAGGGCGGAACCCCGGATGCGGCCCAGGCCAAGCAGACAGCCAAGGCGATGTCCGACGCACAGAAAAAGCAGGCGGAGGTCCTCGCCAAGAAGGAGGGCGTAAAGCCCAACCACAAGGTCAGCGCCTCGCACGCGAAGAAAAACCAGAAGAAGGCGCGCGAATGCATCCAGGCCCACTGGAAGGCCGGCATCGACAAGATGCGTATGGACGCGATCGACAAACACTCCGCAGTCAATTCGACGGCGCGGTGCAAGCAGGCGATCGCAGAGGAGAACGCCAAGCGCGCCAAGCAACGAAAGAAGAATGGAACCGCTGAGCCCAAGGACATCAAGCGATTTGGCGAGCTGCCGCCCAAGGCGCAGAACGCGGTCCTAAAGGACCCGAGCGTCCAGAAGGCCTGTGCCGCAGCGCAAAAGAAGGTGGAAAAAGAGACCAAGGCGGGATCTGCCGGCGCCAAGGGCAAGGGCAACAAGAATCCATCGATGGACGATTGCCGCGAGTTCCAGGCCAATTCGCTCGTCACCGCTGGTTGGGGCCCTGGCGGTCCGGGTAAGTTGCCTTCGTTCAGCGGCAGAAGGCCCGGGGGCGGGTCGACAAGTGCGGCAAGTGGCGGTGGCGGCAGTGCCGGCGGAGCAATAGCTCCGACCTAAGGAGGAAACGTGGCAACGAAGGTTCCAAAGTTCAGCAGCAGCTATCGCGCTGTGAGCGGTCCCGCGTACGATCGATGTGCGTTCCTCGCGGAGCGCCACCCCTCGAAGGTGGAGTCCTTCCGGCCGAGGGTCGACGAATCGATCGTGGTTGTCGTCTCGCCCGAGAAGCAGCCGGGAAAGATCCACGTCAATTTGGTCGATATTTCCAACGGCGTCCACTGCGGACTTTGGATGTCGCCTGAGGAGACTCTGTTCGTCGCCACGCGACAGGACCGAGTGCTGAGACTTCCCAAAGCCTTTCGGCCAAGACTGACCTACAAGGACTACGTGGTGGACGAGATTCGCTCCACGCTGAGCGACGTCTGGGGGCTCTCAGCAGACTTCGTTTTGACCTGGGGCATCCGCGGGGTCGGCGAGGCTCAGGAGTATCCGGTCTTTCGGTTTGATGGGAAAAAGTGGAAGGAGATTCCGTCTCCGAAGTTCGACATCTACGCCATGCATGGCCTCTCGCCCGACCTCGTCTATGCGGTGGGAGATGGTGCCATCGCTGTCTGGAACGGCGCCAAGTGGAAGAGGGTTCCCGCCCCAGTCGAGCAGTACACGTCTGTTTTCGTGGCCTCCCCTACGGAAGTGTACGCCGTCGGTAGGACCCAGGCGCTGGTGGTCGAGGGCGGTCCCAAGGGCTTCAAGACGATTGCCGCTCTGGACGTCCCGCTGGGCTTGGACGCGGTGACGAAGTGGAAGGGAGACCTTTGGGTGGGCGCCGAGTCCGCGGGCCTCTTCAAGCGGGTTGTCAAGACGAAGAAGTTCGAGTTGGTACATAAGGGAGTTCGCGCCAGCTCGTTCGACGTTAGGGACAGTTTCGTGATGTCTTGTCCCACCGCGATCGCGACGACTCTGAACGGCAAGGACTTCCTTGCCTCGGCGCGGGACGCCGTGCTCGATATCCGCGGCGCCAAGCCACTGCACAAGACCTGACCTCGACCACCCATGCCCGCGCGCGTGAAAGCTTTTGGAGAGGGAGGGGGAGCGGCGCCGCTCCTCGTCGCGACAGCGGCCTTCAACGGGCTTGGCTTCGATGCACATCAGTCGTGGGCGTTTTGGCGTGCCGAAATCAGCCCTTGGGCCGAGGGCCCGTTCGCGTGCAAGAACGGAGAGCGCGCCACGATGGCGCACGCGCGAACCTTGCCACTGCGCTCTTTCGGTGCGACGCGAATGCTTCAGTTGGCCCAAGAGGCGTGGCGAGAACTCACGCCGGCGCTGGAGGCATTGCCCCAGGGGGCCAAGGTGGGTCTCTACCTCGGTATCTCCGAGCGTTTCCGGACAGACAAGCCCGATGCTTTTCAGGCGCAACGTCGCGCCCTGGAGACCGGCCTGCGGAGTCTTCCCGGTAAGGTTCCGCTCGCGTCCGTTTCTTTGTTTCCGCACGGCCACGCGTCGACTGCCTTTGCTTTGCAGGAAGCAGGAATGGCGCTCGCGTCGCGAACGGTCGACGCAGCGATCGTCGGAGGGCTCGACACCTACTACGACCCTCCGGTCATCGACACGCTCATCGCGCAAGAGCGACTCTTCGACCAGGCAAACACCACCGCTATCATTCCAGGCGAGGGCGCCGCCTTCGTGCTTCTCACCCGAGGCGAAATCCAGCGGCAGGTGCGTTTGCCCGCGCTCGCACGGCTCGAAACGGTGTCGACCGCCCTGGAACCGAGCACACTGACCGGCGATGCCCCTTGTGCTGCGATCGGGCTCGGAGAAGCGCTTCGCGGGGTGACCACCCGTCTCAAATCGCAGAAGCGGATGCTGGAGTGGATGATCTCCGACGTCACCAACGAGGACTATCGGACCCATGAATTCGGGCTGGCGCTGCCCCGCGCCATCGCACCGGGTGGGCTCGACACCGGCGGTAAGGATTACGGTGTGCTGGTCGATGCAGCGTTCCCGTATGACTTTCTCCCGGAATGCTTCGGAGACCTGGGCGCGGCGTCTATCGCTACGGGGATAGTGCTTGCGGCGGAGTCTTTCCGGCGCAGCGTGCCTCCGAGACGAAATTGTCTGGTTGCCGGGTCCTCGGTTTGCAACGAACGAGGCGCAGTCTTGCTTTCCGCCGTAGAAGCCACTGCCTGAGGAGTCACCATGGGACTTTTGGGAATGATGATGGAGATTGCGTCGGAGAAGCAGAAGGTTAACTTCGCCACCGTTCCGCCCAATGTCTGCCTCATCCCTGCGCCGCCGCCTCCCGCGGGACCCATGGGTATTCCCACGCCGTTTCCGATTCTGACCGACAGCGGCAAAGTGACCGAGAACGGTGCCGATCGCATCCAGCACAAGGGCAAGAAGGTCCTCAACACCAAGACCATCGTCAGCGGCATCAAAGGAAATCAGGCGGGGGTGGGACGCTTGCCGCCCGGCAAGCCTGAGAAAGACATTCTCACGGGAGTGACCGGTGGAAAGGCCCAAGGGGTGGTGGGATGCCCCACGGTCAAGATGGGCGGGAAACCCGTGGTCTTTGTTGGTAGCGCCGGAATGGGAAACCTGAGCTAGTCACCGGCCCATGGCGATTGTCCCCAAGCCTGAATTCAGCACCACCTATTATGCAGTGAGCGGCCCGTCGTACGACCGGTGCTGCTTCCTCGCCGAGCGACATCCGGCCGACGTTGAGTCCGCGCGCAAGCGTGTCGACGAATCGATTGTCGTCGCCATCTCCCCGAAGAAAGAGCCGGGGCAGCTTCACGTCAACCTGGTGCGCATCTCCAACGACTGGCACTGCGGTCTTTGGTTGTCTCCAGACGAGACGCTCTTTGTCGCGACACAGCAGGACCGAGTCTTGCGGATGCCCAAGGCTTTCCGCCCCGAGCTGACCCACACCGATTTTCAGGTGGACAACATTCGTTCGACCCTGACTGATATTTGGGGGCTGACCGACGATTGCGTCTTCACCTGGGGCATTCGCGGGGTTGGCGACGATCAGGAATATCCAATCTTCCGTTTCGACGGGACGCAATGGAACGAGATGCCGTCACCGGGTTTCGAGGTCTACGCGATGCATGGCTTGTCGCCCAACCTCATCTGGGCGGTCGGCGACGGTGTCGCGTTCTGGAACGGATCCCAGTGGAAGCAATTCCCGGCGCCGGGGCCGGAGCGTTACGTCGCTGTCTTTGTGGCCGCGCCGGACGAGGTCTACGCGGTGGGTCGCGTGAACAGCTTCGTGATTGAGGGTGGACCGCACGGGTTCCAAAAGATTGGAGACCCCGAAATCCCGCTCGGCCTGGACGCGGTGGTGAAGTGGAAGGGGGACTTGTGGATCGGCGCCGAGTCTGCCGGCCTCTTCAAGCGCGTCGGTAAGTCCAACAAGCTGGAGCTCCTCGAAAAGGGGGTTCGTGCCAAGGCGTTCGACGTGCGCAAGGACTTCGTCATCTGCTGCTACAACGTGATTGCCGCCACACAAGACGGCAAAAAGTTCGTCGCAGCCGCCCGCGACAGCGTGCTCGAGATTCGTGGCGACAAAGCGCTTCACGAGCCTTAGGGCCCTCAATCCGGTGCGGGGACAATCCACTTGCCGGGTTCGACGAAGCGCCGCAGCCATTGCAGCGTGAGGTCGTCGGCCCTGAACGCGCCCTGAAGCCGCGGCGGCGCCTTCGGCAATCCATCCTTCAGCGCGCGCGCCACTTCGGCATAGGCGTCGGGGAAGGCGAAGGCGTTGAGGTCTCCCCAACTCGGCTCGGAACCCGCCTGGATCAGCACGCCCGCCGAGGTTCGGTGCACCTCGATCTTCTCCTTCCATTTCTGCCGAAGCAGCTTCTCGGGGGAGCAGTCGATCGTTTCCGCCAGTGGATTTCCCACCAGCGTGAGCCAGCCGGTTCCCGGTAGTGACTCTGGCGCATGCCACGCCATCTCCTCCGCGTCTTGAACGTCGAAGCCGACATAGCGCCGCGACCAGAGGTAAATCTGATCGAAGGCCAGATTCTGGAAAATCGGGCTCCAGCGCACGACGCAGCCGCCTACCATCGAGAAAAGTGGGCCGATTTCGGCGATCGCCTTGGCCAGGTCGACCAACTGCGAAGGCGGAGTCTCCGGCGGCAAAGTGAGCTCGAGCACGCCGGCGCGGTCACCGCGCTTGGGGTCAATCTCGGTGTACGAAAAGCCCACCTCGGGAAGGTCCGGGACGTCGACGAGCGAAAGGGTGAAGTGATGCCGGGGAGCTTTCAACAAGAGAACCTGGGCGGTCAGCTCGTCGGCGAGCGCTTCCAGCTCCCTCTGCGCCAGGGCTCGCCACTCCGTCATCACCGAAGTGGTGAGGAATTCGAGGCGCTTTCGAGGCGCACGTTCGAGGAAAACTTTGAGCGCCTTCGACGCACCCCCCCGCGCCCAGCTGTCCGGTTCTGCCAGATAGGCGGTGAGACCGAGCGCCGGCCGGGCGATGGGGAGCCCCGAGTCGGTTTCCGCGATGAGCGGCAAGGGCGCTTCAGGGGCGTCGTCACTCACGCGAGCGCCTTCTCCCAAACTTCGATGGCGCGCAGGCGTGTGCTTTGCGTCGGCGTGGGGATGACGGAGCGCCAGGTGAAATCCAAGGAGAGGGCCTCCGGCTCGATGAGAATGGTATCCAACACGGGCCTGTACTCCTGACGGCCTTTGTCGAACTCTGCCGCCACGCCGAACCAGGCCTTCGGAAGGGCGAAGGCGAGGGTGCCCTCCGGGTGCATGCCCTCGATTCGTACCGGCTCTCCGCCCTTGAAGGGAGCCGCCACCACCATCTCCGGACAGGCGGCTTGAAAGAAGCGCGGGTCAAAATCCGTCGGGCGAAGCGGAGCCCGCTCCTCTTGCCAGCGCTGGTTCATGGTCCCTGCATAATGCAGGCGCGGCGCGAAGTCCGGACCGATCGCGCCCACGCCCGCGGGATTTGGCCGCGTCTTGGGCGTGCGAATGAGGTTCGAGGGGTCCTCGATACAGGCCACCGGTTTCCCGAGCAGAGCGGCGGGTTCAGCGTCCGCGCCGATGCCCCTCGGGTTCCTTCGCTCGTCGGGACCGCCCCAGGCGTAGTCCCAGCGGAGCTCGCGACGCACGAACGGCAAGGGATCCGACGGCGTGAGGCCCAGCAGGCCCTTGTACCAAACGCGTGGTCCGAAGACGCGGAGGGCCTTCTTCACCGGCCCCACCTCGATGTTGACAGTCAGTTCTGGGACCGCGACTTCGCCCCTCGCGATCGCCTCGCCGACCACGATGACATCGGCGCCGGGTTTGTGGAGGCAAACGTCGGTGGGGTAGCGGATGCTGCTCGATTCCGCGTCGGGGTCCCAAGGGTCGTCCACCATGCGGATTTCTGCCCCGGCGGCAGTGACACATTCCCGGCCCGGGAGGATGCTGAAGGACTGCTTGATCACCACCACTGTGAGCACACTCCCGTCAAGGTTGAGCTGGGGGTGCATGCCGACGGCGGCACTTTCGCTGCGGGTGTTGAGCTCGGGGGGCATCATCGCGCGCGACGATATTCCTGGACCCCAAACTTGGATAGGGTCGTTGGATGCAAGTTGCGACGGTACGGGTTCCGGCACACCTGTGGAAAGCGCACGAAGCACTGGACGAAGCGCTGGTCTTGTTTTCGCGTATCAAGCACCCGGAGGCGCCCCGCGAGGAAGTGCTCTTTCACTTGCGGGCCGCTCTCCGCCACGCCTACGCCGCGCTTGCTGAATCCGGCGACGCACAGAAGTTGCGCCAGCATTCCGATACCGGGCTGGGTCGTTCGAGAATCGCGCTGGTGTTGCTGGAGGCGTGGGAGGCCCAGGCGGGCACCTTTGCTGCGCCGGCGGCGGATGCGTTGCGGACAGCGGTCACCGCGTGGGGTCAACCGCAGGGCACGCTCGAAGTTCAGCTGGGACTTCCCAAAGTTCAGCGCGAAGGTCAGAACGTCCGGGCGGCGTACCGTGAGCCGGTGCCATTGACGCGATCGCGGGAGGTCTTGAATCCAGCGGTCATCCTCCCGGAGGTGGAGCCGATCGCGCCCACGGTGCCGGAGATTCCTCCCGAGCCGGACGGCACCCAGCCCACGCCAACGTCCTTGTCAGAGCTGATGGCACAGACCGAAGCCATCGGACGCGCCGCGGAGGCGATGCAGAAGCGCGCCACCGCCAAGAAGCCGCCTCCGCCGGAACCCGAGCGCTCCGGCGTCCCGGACGACGTGCTCTATTCGCAGCCTCTCAAGCGCGACGAAGTGGAGTGGCGGAGGGCCCAGGAGCTGTTTGAAGAGCTGGCGATGCTGGGAGGCATGCGCCGTCCTTTTGGAGCGTGGCGTGAGTCGGGATCTCCGGAAGAGCGACTCTTGGCTCGCGTGGAGGGCCTCGTCGCTTGTGGCTCAACGGTCTGGCCTCGCCTGGTGGAGTACCTGAGCGATCGCCCCGTCCCGGATCCCGATCTCCTGTGGGCTGCCATCTTCTTCTTCGGCTCGTTCGCTGAGGACGACGCACGGGACCAGGTGTTGCGCCTTCTTCGAACCGCCGGTCTCGATTCGGACGCGCTGTGGGATGCTGCGACCGACGCCGTGTTGTTGGCGCCGCAGCCGGGTGTGCACGCGTTGTTGCCGTCATGGCTTGACCGAGGAGGCTGGGAAGCACGGATGGCGGCGAGGATTCTGGGTCGCCGCCGGCGCCTTTCAACCGACCGCATCCTCGCGCTTCTTCTGCCGGATTCCGGATCATCGAATGCGGCCACCGACGCAGTTTTGCGCACCGAGCTTGCTGCGGGGTTGCGCGGCGCCCCGGGAGACCTTGGCCCGCGCGAGGTCAGTGCGCTTTTGCGGATGGAAGACCCGGCGATCGTCGACAGCCTTCTGGCCGCCCTGGTTCACCGCCATTCTCATCTCGGTGCGGCGCTGGCATCCGATTTCACCCGGACCGGCCGAGCGGAATTTGGCGGCGCGGCGCGGTGGAACGCTTTGATCGGCGGTCCTAAGGCCGCGGCTGACTTCACCGCTGCACTGGCCAAAGGCATGGGGCCGGTGCTGCTCGATGGGCTCGGATGGTACGGAAGTATCCAGTTCATTGAGCCGCTCCTGGAGGCCTTGCCGAAGAACCCGAGCGCCGCGGATGCGCTCCAGCGTCTGACCGGGGCGTCGATCACCGACGCCGACCCCGATCCAGACTACGAGGAAGGCGAGGAGCCGTTCACCCCAGGGCACCGTCCGGATTTGCCGGCGCTCGAACTCAGCCGCAACCCTGAAGCTTGGAGGCATTGGTGGAGGAAACACGGGAAGCGAGCCCGTCCGGAGAAGCGCTACCGTTTCGGCCGGCCGTGGAGCTTTGCCGAGAACTACTGGGAAATGGCGGACGCAGAAATCTCCGGGCCCGAGCGCGAGCGCGCTCACGCCGAATGGGTCGCACGGACGCAGTCGACATATCCCCTCGACGTCTGGGATTTCGTCGTTCGTCAGGAAGCCCAGCTCAAGATGTGGCGCGACCAGCTGGGTCACGATCGCACGGGCGCCGGCGAGTGGCCAACGGCAACGAGGCGCGCGTAGCACAGAGGAAGGCCGGGCTCACGGCAAACGCGCTACAACGATTTGAAACACCTATGACCCTGCCGGGATTCGAACCACAACAAAAAGCACCGTTGATTAGAGCCTTTGGAGACACATAACGCTCGATAGCGCATCGGAATACCCCCACCGTACCCCCTTTGGGCGACGACGGTCTTGGGACTAGGAGACGAAGGTTCGCCCGGCAACGTGTGCCCGTCGTGTGCCCGTGTGCCCGTGTGCCCGGCAACGTGGCAACTTACGCGTGGCGAAAGCTGACAATGGAAGGGATGACTGCGACTGCGCGCGTCAGCCTCCACTTCACTCGGTTTCCGAAAGAAGCCGCGGATGCGCTCTACGATCTCGTTAGCAGCGGGGAGGGTGACCGAACAAAACTTGGGCGGGCCTTGAAGAATTCCCCGGGCTTGCTTGAGGCGCATTGGGACTGCGGCGACAAGGCGCTTCACCTCGCCTGTCAGGGACACCGAATCGACGAGATTCGATGGTTGATTGAGCTGGGTGCGGATCCCTGCGCGAAGCGCGAAAGCGACCGTGGCGACACTGTCCTTCACGAGTGGCTCAAGAACTGTGGGCGGGCAGATCTTCGCGCGTCTGTGGAGATGACGCAGTATCTCCTTGAAAAGGGTGCAATCGCCGATGACAAAGCAGTATTGATTGCCGCCCACGAAGGCCCGTTTGAAGTGTTCCGTCTTGTCTATGAGCAAGCTCCTCGTTCAAACGCTCTCTCAACTCAGTCCCTCGCGGAGGCCTCCTCTAAGGGAGACATAAGAATCGTCCAATTTCTTCTCGCCGAGGGGGAGGCGACCAACGGAAGGGCGGGCGATGGTTGGGATGAATCGACGCTTCATCGCGCGGCAAATGCGGACGTTGTTCGCACCCTCATTTCGGCCGGCGCATCGCCCAATCGTTTTGCAAGGTACGGTTCCCAAGAGACCACTCCGCTTCACGGCGCGTGTCATGGAAAGACTTTAGACGTCATTGCAGCGCTGGTCGAAGGGGGTGCCGATGTCAGTGTGCGGTCTAGTACGGGGAGGACACCGCTGGCCGAGGTTGTTGCCGCGCAGCGAGAAGATGCCAACGAAATTATCGAGTATCTCATCGCAAACGGAGCCAAGACCTCGGGAGATACCGGCCCGCTTGTAGCGGCAATGGACCGACCTCAGCTCGTTCGCGCTCTCATTTCGAAAGGGTTTGACCCGGGTGAAGTGAAATTCCAGGAAATGCCTGTATTCAGAGATTTGAACAGGTACCACGCGTACGAGACCCGCGAGGATGGCTGGGCCCCCTTTTTTAACTTGAGTTTTTCGGCGTTTCTTCTCGCTCTGGGCAATTCGCGCGAGGTGGATAATCATCCGCAGGGAAGCGTTTTGTTTCTCAAGAAATTGGCCGCGCACGATACCGTAGCGTTTGACCAACTGGTCGCAAAGGCTTTCCCACCCGGTAGCGATGCGTCGCGGGCGCTGCCGAATCCCTCGAACAACTATCGCGGCTTCGCGGGATTCGCACTCATGGTCGCCACGGCGAACGCGCTGGGCGCGTGGACCGGTTTGCCCGAAGAGTCCGTTTGCAAGCTTATTGCGGCCAGTGTCACCGAATTCAAAAGGATTGGGGACAATGAACTGCGCATGTTTTCTTTCTTGGAGGCTTTTCGCGCTCGAGAACTTGTGGATGACTTCTCAGAAGGCGTCCTTCTTCCGCACATCATTGTAGAGGCTCGTGACCGGAGCGGCGACACCTCAACTCTCAACAAGGAACACCGGCTTCACAATACCGTCGACAACAAATTCGTTAGACGTCTGCGGCCCTTGGCGGCCGAGATGTTGTTTGGTGGCCGAAATGTTTGGGATTCCTTGAAAATGGTCGATCGGTGGTTTGCGCGTCGCGCTGGGCTTGTGATGGCAAACGCTTCTTCGGTGACGTCAGGCATTCGGGATTTTCCCGGCAAAAATGGATGGGAGAGACTTCTCAAGGACGGCCAGGTGGCAGTCCCGGAACGCCTCGGCGTTGGAATGCAAATCATCGAGGTAAACACGCACGGCGATGCCACGATTCTGGGGGAAGCCCTGGAGAACTGTTTTTCCCACTCCGCGAATCCCGATCAATACGTGCGAAATGGACTTCACCTATTCGCGTTGCGCGACGCGGAGGGTCGGGATGTCGCGATGTTCGAACTTCAGAAGTCAGTTTCGAAAAACGAATGCCGTGTGAAGTTTCACAACGGTGTCATCAAACAGAAGTCTCCGCTGGGTCCCGATAAACGAATGATCGTGAATTGGTTCATTGAAGAACTCAACAATCGTCGGGTGGAGGCGGACTGGAATGCCAACAGTCAGGAAGCGATTGACCATCGAGAACTGATTTCGAGGATTGGCTACGTACCCACCCCAGAAAAAGTGGAACGCGCCTGGCGCACCTTCCACGACTCGAGGCTCCGTTTGCCGGTCGTGGGTTCCGACGGTCTTCCAATTCTTGACGAGAAAGCGTCGGAAAAGAATGGAGGCGCAATCTATCGACAAGGGCACGCACCTTTCTTGCCGACGCGGGTTCGAAAGCAGAAGCTTGCAGAAGGTATCGACGCGGCAGGGATTCGGGGGCGTCTCGAGGCGTTGATCCAAGAGCTCACTTCGAATTCGAGATAAAGCCCACAATCCGAAGCCGAGGGGCAGCGATGAACCCGTCTCTTTCGCGTAGCTACGCCCGTTGTCAATCCCGGGAGGTGCCTCCCGCACATCCGTTTTCGCGAGAGCAAGCGCAAGTTTCCACTGACTTCCGGGCGTTTCGAAAAAAGTGGAGCTGCACGGTGGTTCGATTCTCCCATTCCCGCCGCGTCCATCATCGGGAAAGGCTCCAAGCTCGCGAGGCGTGGGGCGCTTTTCGGGAAGTTGGACCGGGATCTTCCATCAGCTGTGGAACGAAGTCAGTCAGACACCGCGACAGATCCCGGAGCTGTAAGCGCTCAGTCGATGTCCACGGCTGACCAGGTCGTTCAGCATTCCGGTTACGGAAGCGTGACCTATACGCAAAGCGCGGAATTGGCTGGGCGTCACATTTAGGAGCCTCCGCAAAATAAACGATCCTGTTGGGATTGAGTTGAGCAGCGACGTGTGATCTACGCTGTGGGTGCTCAACGAGCGGGAGATTGCTGAGAAATTCGAGGCCCTGGCGCCGTTTTTGGACG
>JBJXGM010000100.1:0-12323 GCA_046155985.1 Myxococcaceae bacterium
GGTTCAAGTCGCCGGCTGTTTTCGGCAAGGTGCGCACCTCGAAGGCACGGGCGGCTGGACGCAGTGCACGCTGTACTCTCGAAATCATGGACGATGTATCGGGTGGGACTGGCGCAGAGTTTCCGCCTCCGTTGTCGCCTTTTTGTCGCCTTGTCGCAGGAGCCGTCGAAGCGATTTCGAAACAACCATGGAGCGGCAACCATCGATAAGCTGGCATGACAATTCACCCAGCATCGAAAAGCCCGATTGTGAGCCGCGCGAGAAGGTTCGCTCAGGCACTTGCGGTCTCCACCCTTGGCGTGACGACTTCGGCGACCCTTGGGTGTGCCGCAGGCTCGGTCATTCGGGCTTCGAAACCGCTGTCGTTCTCGCAACTGCTTGACCGAGCGACGGTGATTATTGAAAGCGATGTCTCTGGAAGCGAAGTGGCAAACACTTTCGTGTCGACAGCGGACGCACGTCCTGCGCGCATTCTCGAATTTGAAATTGTGGACGGTCTGTGGACGCGCGGTGAAGAACCGCTTCGAGGCTTGCCACGGTTTCGCGTCTACCTGCCCCCCAGCGCGCCCTCTCCTGAACGGGGGGAGCGGGTTGTCCTGTTTCTGGAACCCGAAGGCGACAAAGCTGGAGCCTTCTTGGTGCCCGTGGGTGGGCAGGCGGGAATTCTCCCGGTCCACGCCGGGCAGGTTCGAACCGGAACTGGGGAACGCCGGTCCATCGAAGACGTTCGAAAACTCTTGAACGAGCGGGTTTCCAGTTATCGATAGGGTTCGCGCGCTCACAATCGCTTCACCCAGCAAAAGGCGCAGTGCGTCAACCAGGGTGTTCGCGCCAAGCCAAAACGGAATCGATCGACGCACAACTTTGTTCAGCGCGACACGACAACGGTAACGGACTCATGAGCCCAGTTCGTAGCGCTGCCCCTCGTCCTGAACCGCACTCGACTCTGGCGATTCAGCGCCCCATTGAGATCATTCCAATGTTGGGGAAGCTCGGACTCGCCGTCTTCGAGCAGATGCCGCTTGCTGAGAAGTTTCGTATGCTTTCTATTTATGGGAGTCTCGAAAGCGAGCCGATTGGTAACGCGGATGCATGCGCACTCGCAGAGCGATGGGTTAGTCTGGGGACTCCACAGAACGCGTGGTTGAAAACTTTATTTCATGGCGTCGCGCTCGCGGGTGTCGGGCGGCTTCCCGAGGCAGAGGCGGCCCTCGTGCAGAGTGTTCAACTCGCCAAAGCGGGTGGGCTGACACTACTCCAGGGGTGCGTCGCCGACGTACTTCTGCGAGTGCATGTTGCGTTGGAAACAGATGATCCTTCCAAACTAAAGTGGGCGTTGCGAGTGGCCAGGGACTCTGCTGCCGCGTTTGAAGCGGATGCCACAGCGCTTGATACCTTTCTCTCGAGAGATGAGACGCTTCTTCCGATTGCCGAGACAGCGCTGTTTCAGAGGCTAAGGCGATTCCAAAGGAGCGAAAAGTCATTGAAGTCATTGCGCCCGTCGAACGCGCACGATCATTTGCCTCTGGCGCGAATCAAGGGAGGGAGCGGCCCCTCCATCATGTTTCAGCGCATCAGTAACCTGTTGTTCGCCGCCAGCCAGGTATTCCCAAGTGAACCAACACCAACCCCTGGATCCATCCGCTCGCTCGCGTACAGCATGACGGTGGAGAGTTTCCCGCTGGAACCGGAACGAGAGTTGACGGAATCGCTCGCCGCAACACTCGTGGGTGCGATCTCCGGGCGCGCCGTCGACCCTCAACAGTGGCTCGGACCCGATGACCCGATGCATCCCGCAGACTTCCAGCAAATTGCCGCTTCCGTGGCAGGCGCTCTCCTATCGTTAGGGATGAACCATCGCGTGCTGAGACGCGATTCCACCTATCTCCACAGAACGCGGAGCAGCCCTGAAAATCAGGCGAGCGTCATGGTGGTCATCGCTGAGCAGGCACGAGACCTCGGAGGCCTTCTTTCTGAGGATGGAAAAAATGAGTTGGGGCGCATCCAAAACGACATTGTTTTGCGAAGCGGCGTGGTGACGCGCGATGGGACGGTGATGTGATGGCATGCGGATTGTCGCTGCCACAGATGCTCTCCGAGATTGGTAAGCGCCCGCCTACCGTTCAGGCAGTGTGCGCCTTGGTTCCCCTTCTTCGCCAGGAAAGGGCTGCCATCTCTGGCCGGTGAGGGCCAGGCTCAACGCGCGGGCCTCCGCAGGCAGCGTACCGGCCGCGTAGGCCCCTTTCGCAATGTCGGCCAATCGCTCCCAATAGGGGCGCTGTTCGCGAAGCGGGCGTGTCCTGATTCTAGCGGCGAGGTCCTCCAGAGCGGCCTGGGCTTCCTCTAGCCGTCGAATCCTTCCGTCGCCGTTTCCGCCAAGTGAGTTCTTGGGTGGTTTCTTCTTTGAGGCCTGCACGAAATCGGACCAGCGCTGTTGAAAGTCGTGAAGCTTGGATTCGTCCGTCAAGCCCTGGCGCAGAAGCGTCGTTACGCCGTTAACGACTTGGTCAGCCTGAGTGCGTCGCGCGCTGCGAATAAGATGAAGGGCCTGCTCATGGAGTTCAACAACCTTGCGAAAAGCATCTTCGCCGGGCCCAAAATGTCCCGTCCTGCGCGCTGCGATGAGAGGCTCGAGGGCGCCGCCACCGGCCCAAGCTTCGGAGCAGACGGCGCGCAGCTCCACGAGCAAGTTGTCGAGCCGGTGGTCCAGCGCCCTTTGCACGTAGGAACTGCCCCAAATCCCCGCATCTTTTTCCGCACGGCCCACGCGCAACAAGAGCGCCGGCAGTTCCGAAGGTTTTGAAGTGCCGCTTCGAAGTTGGTTCACACTGTCCCGAAACCCGGCGCCAGCGTCCCCCAATCGGTCGAGCCGCCGTTCGAGCTCCCGCAGTTTGGGCTCCAGGCAGTCCTTCAACAGAGTCGACGCCATCGCCCTTTTGGCGTTGGCCTCCAAGGCCGCCCTCTTGGAGCGCAAACCCCGAAGTCGTTGGTGTAACGCGCGCTCGAGGTCTTCAGGCCGACTGGTCGCCTGCAACTCGGCGGGTGAGAATGATTCTCCCAGGGCGCGGCTCTCTCTAACCACTTCCACCACAACAGAGAGCCGTGAAAGGTACCGCTGAAGTACGCGCTGGCGTCCTTCCCGGCGGAACTGATTCACGAAAGCAATTGCACTGTCGCTGCCTGGCTTAAGGAGGCCCAGCGCGTCGAGCCCGGCAAGCACACAAACGGCCTGTTGGTCTAACGCCACCTGTTGCGGCTTGCTTCCCCAACTGGCACCGAGGTCCTCGAGAAATGTCCTCGTGGGTAATGAAATTGGGGGTTGACTACCAAGAGGAGAACTGGCGCCTGGGGCTCTTGTTGATGTGATTCGCATAGTGACGCTGGGTTATCGATTTCTGACGCAATCTGGTTGCCTCGGTGTTGCCTCGGGCTGGCGGGGCGTTGAGGCGCGCAGCACAACCCCCCGGCAACTCAGCCCTCCCCCCGAGCGATAACGGGTGACCATGGATGTTTCGCGTCGCTTTGTGCTCAAGAGCGTTCTCCTCCCGCTACTGCGGCCGGCTTCAGTCGCTCTCGGGCAAACCTCGCCCATACCGGCCGGGGTTGAGCGGGCGCTTGTTGCCAAGGGCTACACCGTTCAGACGCGACTCTCCTCTCCGCCGCTACGCGTTAACGGGCAGCCTGCTGTTGCATACGTGATTGGAGACATGCACACAGAAGCGGGCAACGCTTTCACTCGACAGGCGATCGCTGACCTCAAGCAACTCACCGGCGTGGACACCCTCGTCGCAGAAGGACGGAGTTCCAGCCCTCAACAGCAGGCCATGGCTGTTCGGCAAATCGCGATGTTCGACGCACGCGCCACTTCCAAAATGATGAGTCAGGTGGAATTGGACAAGCGGTTTCGGATGACGCCAAGGCGTGGTGAATACACCTACGAGCCGTATGAGGAGCGTGCCGGCATCCCCAACGTCTTCGGTCTCGAGGACGACCACTACCTGACCAGCGTTTTGGGCACTGCGTCGACCATCTTGGAAATCATGACCAAGGAACTCGACACGCAGGGTCAGTTGCCCATCACTTGTGATGGCCAGTTCCTCCAGCTCTCTCCCGCGAAAATGTTCGAGGCGTTCGCAGAGCTCCGTCGGCACTTCGGGCAGGAGGCGCCCATGCTGGATGTCTCGCACCTCATCCACCGACAAGCCAAGACGAGCACAGGGATTGAGATGACGCTGGGAATTCTCACCCCCGACATTCCCGAATACGTGGCCTCAATCAAAGCGATGAACGCACTCTTCCCAAAACACGTTATCGCCGCAAGAAACGTTGCAGCAGCGCGACACACAAGCAACGTGTTCAGCCGAGAGGGTGCGTCGTCCACTGCACTGGTCATCTTTGGACGCTCCCACCTCAGGACAACGGAGGTGAAGGGTCCTACGTACCTCGACGCTTTGGCGCGTCAGGGCATCACGACCGTCACGCTTTTCCCAGGGCCTCGACAGGTTTCGTTCGAAGGAAACCAGGCGAGCGTGACGCCGCAGAGGCCCGACCGCTTCGGCTGAGCGTCGGCTTTGTTGTCTCGTCGTTTTCGCGTGGGCTCAGGGGCGAGAGCCCGTTGGTCGGCGCGCCTGTGCCGTGGAGGCGAAAAGATTCGCAAGACCGGAGAATACACTCGCTAACTGGTCCGCCGCATCGCCGTCGGCTTCGATTTTGAGACCGCCCGAGGCGTCCCGCTCGACCCGAATTTGTCTCAGCCAATCTCCGGCGAGGGTTGGCGCCGGCATCGCCTTCGCGGGCGGAACCAACTCAAGCGTCGCATCCTCCTCCGCGGACAGGTCCCTCTCGGGCGGTGACTCTTCAGATGGCGCTCCAGATTCGAAAGCGTTCAGCGTGTCGCCATCATCCAGCCCATCAAGGGTGGCCTCTAACTCGGCGGCCTCGTCCGAGTCATCGGAGGCCATCGCCAGCTTTTCGACGCTTTCCATAAAGGAGCCCGACTGGTCGAACTGCACTGTGTCGCTTTCGCCATCGAAAAGGCCTTTGAAGAAAGCGCGCTTGTCTCCGACGAGCGCCGCGATGCGCGCTTCGATGCCTTCTTCGGCGCCGAACAAGTACACCTGTACGGGTCGTGATTGCCCATGACGGTGCACCCGAGCGATGCGCTGTTCAAGTACGGCGGGGTTCCAGGGGTACTCGAGATTCACCATGACAGACGCGGCTCGCTGCAAGTTGAGGCCCACGCCTCCCGCATCGCTGAGGAACAATAGACGCGAAGCTGGGTCGTCGTGAAAGAGCACAAGGTTCTCCGCGCGTCTACGTTGCGACTCTTGCCCTGTGAAGAACAATGCATCCACGCCTTCTTCGTGAAGCAAGTCGCGGACTGACCACGCCGCCCACTCCAGCATTCGCCGCCATTGGCTGAAGACGGCCACCTTCTGTCCCTGCGCCAGCACGAGCTGTGAAACGAGTTCGCGAAACTCTTCGAGTTTTGGACTTCCCAGGAGTTTGAGGTGCTTGGCGGGTGACTCGCGTGACAACTCAGGCCAATATTCTGTATGCGCGGGAAGAATGAGCGCGTTCGAAGTCATGCGCTGTTCATTGAACAGCGACATCAGCTTAAGAAACTCCGCTTGAGTCAGCGGGCGACGGTGACGACGCCTCACGAGCTGCGCGATGGGTCGATTGAGGCCGTCGTGCGCCTCGCGCTGCTCTTCTGTCAGTGGCACTGAGATTCGCGTGTCGGTGCGCTCGGGCAACTGTTGAAGTACGTCGTCCTTGATTCTGCGGAGAAAACAGTGCGACAGGCGCGCGCGAAGCGTGTCTAAGTGCCGGGCGGCCACCACTTGGCGATGTCCGTCCTTTCGGACCGAATGAAACGTAGAGAGCCGCCACTTGGGCTCAAGCGCTCGGTCATCAATCCACTCGATGAGCGACGCGAGTTCGTCGAGGCGATTTTCGAACGGTGTGCCGGTGAGCACCCAACGGTAGCGAGGTTTGAGCGCCTTGATGGTCAACGCGGTTTTGGTCGCCCAGTTTTTTAGCCGCTGGGCTTCGTCGAGAATAACCAAGTCGGCGTTCCAGTGCATCACCGCGGAGAAGTCGCGCACAACCTGCTCGTAATTCATCAGCAGAGGGCCCGCGGTCGTTTCGGCGTAAGTATGGCGGCGCTCTTCCGGATTACCCTCGACAACGACGGCCACCTCGCCTGTCGTCTCGAGCCACTCACGCGCCCATTGCGACTTGAGCGACGCGGGGCAAACAACGAGGCATCGCTGCACCTTCTTCTCACAAAGCAAAATGGACGCGGCAGAAATGGCCTGGATGGTTTTGCCTAAACCCATGTCGTCGCCCAAAAGCAGCAGCTCTTGAGAAAGCAAACGTTGCACGCCTTCGCGCTGGTACGGAAAGAGTTGCCGACGCAAGTGGCCAAGTCGCGCAGACTCAAGCTTGCCATCTGTGTTGCGCGTGAAGCTGGCGGCCAGAGGCTCACGTTCAGCTATCAACTGTTCTGCGAGCGGGTCGACCTGCTCTGCCTTCTTCAGTGCGGCACGCAATCGCTCTTGCGTGGTGGCGAGGTTACCGTCGCTTTCAAGGCGAAGGTATCCCTCCTCTTCGCTGGACCTCCAACCCGCCGGGACCCGGCTTCCAACCGTTTGCCGCCAACGAAACGCCTCAGGAAGTGACGCTGCACCGTGCCACGCTCGAATCGGCATCCATACCAAGTCAGGCGGTGCGGCGACGCCGCGCTCCTTCGCGTCGACAGTTTCCAGAAGCCTCCAAAGGTGTTTACAGATTCCCAGCGCGTTTCGCGAAAAATCCGGACACGTACAGCTCATTTCAATGAGCGATGACGCGTAGAGCGAAAGCACGTAAGACGCACCCAGCTCGCTTTCAAACGAGAATCGGCCTGGGGCTGTTTTTCTGAAAGCGCCTTCGAGACTCCTCGACGCCGCCACTCGCCGCAACAGCGCCTGAGCAGCGCCGCGCCGCACCTCAACGTCATCGGGCGTAATGCTCAATAAATGTGACACCCAGGCATCGACCGACTGGCGCCCGAGGCGACGCCCGAGGTCGGCCTTTAGCAATGCAGCAATCTCTGAAGTGTCTGAGAAGGAGAGCATGCCGCTGCATCGCATCGAGGGAAAGCGATGCGCAAGCGCCAAGTTGCGCAGCAGCTAGGCCCGCCGCTAAAAGCCAGACCCGATGCCCATGCGACTGGTTCGGCACGCCGACGGCTGGGCGTCGGGTGAAATCGGTATTCGTGACCCATTTCAGTTGGTCCGGCACCTCGCGCGTTCGCAAAGCGACGCCCGAAAAGCTGTGGCTGAACTTGTCCAGAACGCCCTGGATGAGCAGCAAGCAGCGCTTGGTTGTCCTTGAGCGTCAAGACGTAGTCGGCCCCTTTCCGCGGCAAAGCACGATGGCCAGGATGTCCTGCAAGTCATGCAGCTTCGTCCGCTCCACCCGTGGGTCGGGCATGTCTTCAAATTCACTGAGAATTGAGGTGTCGGCCAGATGACGTCGCGTTCAAGGAGTTGCCGGGAGAGCTCGAGCCCGAACCTTCAACGTTCGTCGACCCCAGCGGGGGCGACGAACGCGCCGACTGAGCTTGCCTGAGCCCGAGGGCGAGGGTGCGCAGCGATGACGCGAGGCGTTATCACCGGGGCTATGAACCCGCCCCTGAAGGTCAGGGTGCGGCGTCTACGAGCGACGAGGCGAGGGTGCTGGCTTGACACAGGTTTTCGGCGCGAAGGTGCATGGCCTGCTCGCCCAACGTTTGGTTATCCCAATCAGGGTAGCGAGCTTTGGCCCTGTTCACTACGGCGCGGGTGGTGTCATCCACAATCAGCTTGCTCTCGAGCTCGCGGCGCCCAAATAGACCTAGCGAACCCGCACGCTCTTTCAGGGCAGTGATGTCGGCGCGTGAGCCGTTTTGCATGAGCCCTGCGAACGCGGCTTGGGCTTCGGCCGTTGCACCCGATGCTTCGAGTGCTTTCAATGCGGCAGCATCGCCCACCGAAGCGCTCCGGCGTTGCTGCTTCCACCAGGTGGCAACGACACCCAGCCGATTGCGATCATCCTCGGACAACTGAGAAACATCGGCGGTCCCAGCTCCCGGTTGCGCCAAAACGGCCGCGAACATTTCGGACTGCTCCTGCGGCGAGCGGTCTTGCATCTCGCGATAGTCGCTTTGCGGCATGCGCAGCAGGATGCGGTCCCCATCAGGAAGTGGCCCGATGTAAGCCTCCAGTCGCGCATTCCAAAGCTGCCGCGCCGCTGCCGTCTCTTCCGGACTTGCTGCTGCCTGCGACGCTGCAACCCATTCCCATTTGCCATTGTCGTCTCGGGAATCACCGAGCACTTTAAGCGCCGTTGCCCTTAGCTGTTCTGTCTTGTCTGCCGGAGACAACGCTGCGAAGGCCAACGGCGTCACGCCTGTGGCGTTCTGCACCAAGCCGGCATGAAACTCCGAAAGCGCGGCTCGGCGAGGCGGCAGGGAAGCGACCTGGATGCGGGCCGCGGTCGCACCCGCGTAGGCGTCGGCGCGCTCCAAGTCGGTCATGTCGGCCCAGCGCGCTACGGCATCTGCACCAAACACTTCGGCGACCGCGATCGCCTCGGCGTCGAGGGCTGGGGTGGATTTCGAGGTGCTGATGGGGGGCTGTGCTCCCAAAAGGCCGAGCGTGCCGGCATTCAGGGAAAAGGGGTGCGTCGTCGCAAGTGAAACCGTAGGGCTCCCCGCCTCGAATGGGGTTGGGATCGTTTGAAAGGCATCACGCAGTGAACCTTCTGAAAACTCAGCATTTTCGGTCGAGGGCGTCGTCGCTTTTGCGCCGAATCCGGGGGTCGCGGGTTCTCTTATTCGCATGGTGAATTCTCGACCTCCAAGAAGTCTGAGTTGCGCGCATGCCGCTGCTGGCCAGAAAAGCCTTGAAAGTCGAGGACCTGGATTGCTGGCGGGCGCTGCCGTATGAGGCACCTGCCATTGAGAGCGTTCAGCCGCTCACGCAAGTCGACCCCGACATCGCCCGCGTCATCGAAGAAGAGACGCGTCGGCAAGAAGACGGGCTCGAGCTCATCGCCTCGGAAAACTTCGTCAGCCCCGCGGTGCTCGAAGCCTTGGGCAGTGTGCTCACCAACAAATACGCCGAAGGTTACCCGGGCAAGCGCTACTACGGCGGCTGCGAAGTCGTTGACGTTGCCGAGACGCTCGCCATCGACCGCGTGAAGTTGTTGTTTGGTGCCGAGTACGCGAACGTGCAGCCGCATTCGGGCAGCCAAGCCAACATGGCCGCGTACATGTCCGTGCTCAAAGTGGGCGACACCATTTTGTCGCTCGACTTGAATTCGGGTGGGCATATTGCAACAGACAGGCGACCCCGTGCCCTACTTCGTGCACCACGACGCCCCACTGGGTGAGGTCCAGATGAATTTTCCCGTCGATGCGCTCCCAGGGAACGTTCACCAGGACCCTCACGTGCGCGGGCTTACGGTTGAGCGGCTTCGCGCGGCTTGATCCGCGTCGCATGGAAGACCTCTGGAGCGCGGAGACGCTGCCAGAGTCCTCTCTGGCCCACTTCATCAAGCAACACAGTGGGGGCTTCACTAGAGTGCGCAATGGACGGACGCGCGAGTACCGCGTGGACCACCCGGTCTGGCGAACCTGGCCTCAAGTCACTCCGACACTGGACGTTGATCTGTCCGCGCTGTACGGGCCTGAGTGGGCATTCTTCAATCGAGAAAGCCCTCTGTCCATCGTCGCCGCGGAGGGTTCTGCAATCGTTGCGTGGCTATGGGTTCTGAGACCACCGAAGTCCCGTCTGTGGGCGCGCTCCGCTACCGACCGCACGAAGCTGACCAATCAAGATCGACAACGGCATTTCCGACGTAGGAACGACGCCTCTGATCTCGCGGTAAAAGCCTTCGAGATTATCAGCGAGGTCCCTGCTCGTCGAAAACGTTCGGGCTGGTCCGTTGTGCCCTAACGTCACGATAACCCTCAGCCCCCATGCGTCCGACCTCGACGCGGCGCCGCCGGGCCAAGAACCCCAACAGGAGGAGCGCGCCGGCCGAGGCGCTCGTGCCGTCAACGCCACTGGAACAGTTGCACCCCACCGTCAGCAGCCGCGAGCCGGAAACTTCGACGTCGCCTCCCGAGCTCGATGGCGTTTGCGGGGGCGCTGAGGAAGAAGGGTCAATGACTGTGAGCACGGTTGCGCTGGTCCGATAGCCGGTAACCGCCATGTCGAGTTGTTCGGTGCCGGCCGTGTTGGCGCGCACGAAAAGCGTCGCGGAGGTTGCCCCCGTCACGAGGCTGGCGGTCGTCACCGGCGTGGTGCAGCCGCTGTCGGAGAAGACAGAGAGGTTGGGACCGAAGCCCAGGATCACTGAGCGATTTGTTGGGACCGGCTGGGCGGCCCCCGTCACGTCCTGCACGTTGATGACCAGGGGCGCCGAACAGACGCCGGTTGTGAGCGCGGGAGCGCTGGCGACGTTCAGGACCAGCGGCGACACCTCGAGGAGGCGCCCGTTGCCCCAGTCCGCGATCAGAATGCCGCCGCGTGGGGTGGGGCGCGCGGTGAGCGGAATGTCCAGCATGTCGTCACTGCCCCCCGGCGTGCCGGTGACACCGAACTGCCAAGCGATGCTTCGTGTGTCTGGGTTCACCTCGATGATGCGCGCATTGTCGCTGTCTGTGATCAGCCAATTGCCGCTCGCCAGCGCCACGGCGTCTTGAGGTGCGGAGAGCTCGTTTGGGCCACTCCCAGCGGCGCCCGTGCCATACCATCGGGTGACGCTGCCGCCCGAGGTGGGCGCTCGTGCAATCTCCACGACATCGTGACCCTCCGAAACGATCAGATTGCCGTTGGGCATCTCGAACAACGAGGTGGGCTTGCGCAACATTCCGTTGTCCGGACTCCCGGGCGTACAGACCGTTCCGAAAGACCAGACCTTCGCACCGGCCGCGTTCAGCTGAATGAGTCGGTTCTGGCCGGTGTCAGCGACAAGGTAGTCGCCGTTCGCCAGCTGAATGAAGTCCTCTGGCCCCTTGAAGCCGCTGTCGTTGCAGAGGTTTGTTCCGGTTCCGAACTCAGAGACGACGCCACCGCTGCCGTTTAGGCGCCCGACCTTTTCGTCGCCGATGAGTGTGTAAGTGGTGAGATAGTCACCGTTCGGGAGGGGCCGTGCGCCGCGCAGGGTGCTCC
Source organism: Myxococcaceae bacterium (assembly GCA_046155985.1). GTDB lineage: Bacteria > Myxococcota > Myxococcia > Myxococcales > Myxococcaceae > JBJXGM01. The sequence goes on from JBJXGM010000100.1 coordinate 11,208, forward strand.
CGATTGTCGAGACGACGCTATAGCCCGAGGTGCCGGTCGGGGTGACTTCCTGTATTGCCCAGCCATCGCCAAAGACGATGTTGCCATTGGGCAGCGAAGTGGCGTCGATGGGCGCTGGGGACATGAAAGCTGTCCAGAGCAGCACACTCTCGGCGCGGGCGGCCGTCGTCAGAAGGGTGAGCAAGAGGACGGTCGAATGCTTCATATGCAGAGATTCTGCGCGCCTCGACGACACGGGAGCAATGTGAGCGAGGCTCGCACAACCCCGCCGCGATGGGGCCCTGGAAGAGCAGGCGCTTGGCGGTATGCCGCCAGTCCCGCACGGCCAAAACGCTCCGCTTGCGGTTCAGCCAAGCCACGGTCGTGCCGAACAGCACTGTAGGGGGCTTGGGCACGGATTCCGTGGGGAAGGCGTCTTCCTCGTAACCTTGACCGGCGAGCTGCTCAGCCGGTGCCTTACCGTCAACTCGCACGCCGAGAAATCGACACGATGTTGAGCGACTGGGAGGCCGCTACCGCGGTCCCCATCGAGGACGCAAGGGCGGCTTCTATCGGACAGCAGGTGATCCCAAGAACCCCAGGCCCGAGCAGCGTCTTTTCGGTGGACCAGAGGGATCTCGCCACAGCGACCGTCCGCAGCCGCTGAGGGTCCCAATTGCAGCGTTCGTAGAAGCGCTTGAGGTCGGTCCCGCGGTTGAAGGCCCGCACCACAGCAAGCGCCCCAAATCGCGCGCCAGTGCCGAAACGTAAGATCCGCCACGGCAGGTGATTTCAAGACGGCTACATGAGTTTGAAGCGATGACGTGAGGTGTGAAACCCCCAATGCGTGGGGGACAATCTACACACAAGTCAACGCATGAGCCGCCGCGACCTCCTCGCGGCTTCTTCAACGCATGGGAGACACCATGCGTACGTTTACCAACAAGACCAAATTCACGCTTTTGATCGCGCTCGCACTGCCAGTCGTCGCGTGTGAGGGTTCACTCGATGGCGCCGAAGATTCGCATCACGTCCCTGGTGCGGCTGAGACACATCCGCCTGGGACACATTCGCAACCACCGCCGCTGGGGAGCATTTACGGCGATGTGGATCCCGTGGTTCTAGGCAACTGCAGTG
>JBJXGM010000074.1:0-10616 GCA_046155985.1 Myxococcaceae bacterium
GGCTTGTTGAAGCCGCATACATGGCTCATGCAGTGCCCAAACTGGAGGGTGCCGTCCATAAGAAGGAAGGAAACGCACACATCTTCCACTTCATCCTGAACTACGGGAAAGAGGCGGGGCTTTTCGACTTAGCCTACGTCTACGGAACTGACGGCAAGCTCGCCGCAGCTCGAATCGACCTTTTACCGAAGGGAGCCCGGCTCATAAGCATGGCTAGCCTTGGAGAATCGCACTTCTTCCTTTCGTTCCCCGGCCAGCCCACTGTTTTCTTGAGCCTGGTCGATCCGTTCAAGGCTGAGGCAACGGACTAGGTGACGTTGTCCAGCTTCTCGGCGCTAAGATAAGACGTGCGGAGCCCTTCCGCGTGTAGCCAAGAAGAAGTCAGCCTCGGGGGCGGCATCACGCGAGATGACGCCCTCCGCACCCGCATGTTGCCACCTGACCTGCCACCTGAGACGGTTGTTCAGGCGACACTGCCCAAAAAACACAAAGCCCCGGAGTGCCATTTTCTTGAGCACATCCGAGGACTTTCACTTCATGGGCGCAGCAGGGATTGAACCTGCGACCCCTGCCGTGTGAAGGCAGTGCTCTACCGCTGAGCTATACGCCCGTTCGTTTCAAACGAGGGGCGCAACCTGCCAGGGCGAGGGGGACCTCGTCAACGCCGTTTGCGGCGCTTTGTGGGAGTGCCGGCGCCTACTCCTGCGGCCGTAAGCTCGTCCAGCTTCTCCGAAAGTTCCCGCGCCCGTCGCTTGAGTCCGGCCAGCCGATTGCTGACGGCTTTGTAGTCTTCACGCGAGGCAATGCCCATGGAACGCAGGAAGTCGTTCTGGCGCTGCTCCAACAGCTGCTTCCCCTTCTGGAGCGCGCAAACAAACTCTGCAAACTGGGCGGCCCTGTGCTCGTCGGCCAAAAGGCGCTGCATTGCACGGCCGGTCAGCTTGGTGGCCCGTGCTTTCATCTCGTTTCCCAAACTCATCGCACACCACCCGCTTCGTCGGCGAACTGCGTTTCCGTCGCCGCAAACAAGCGCTCCACAATTCCGCGAAGGCGCGCGCGCAATCAGCTGCTGCGCATCACCCTGCACGCGAACGCGCCCCTGCATCAACGTTTGAACAGGATCGAGCGTTCCGAGCAGCATCTGCTTCCACACCGAATACGGCGCGCGAACCACGCAAGCCGGTTCGATTTCTTCTAAGTCGTCTGGGGCGGGCAGATACGAAGCGGTGTTACCCGCCGCCGAGAATCCGGCGCAGGCTGGAGAAGAGACCGCCACTTGTCTCGCCTGCGCCTGCGCTTCTGCGTGCCAGGCGTCTGACTTCGTCGTCTTCAATGGCCCGCTTGAGGGAATCGGGCGTGTCTTGCGTCGCCAGGCGCACTTCGCTCGAAGCGCCACTGGAGGTCTCTACGGAAATCTTCAGCAAGCATTCTTCAGTGAGGCGAAAATCGATTCTGTGCCCCTGCATCTCGACCGGCAAACGGACGCTGCCCAGGTACTCGTTGTCGATGACGTATTCGCCGTCGCCCTGAAAGACGTCGAGTTCAATCGAGGAAGCGCCCGCCTCACGGGGTGGTGGCACACGAAAACTCTTCGAGGTCGGGAAAATCGAATTCTTGTCAATGACGGAGCGAAAGCGCCCATTCGCGGCGGCGTAACCAATCGGCATGGACAGCGCATCCAGAAGCGTGACGGCGTCTGCGTTGCCCAGCGAATCTGCCAAAAGTGCTGCGCCCAACGCGACACACTCGTCTGGGTGAACGCCTTTTCGCGCCACTTTGCCAAAGTGTTCTTGAATTCTTTTTTGCACCAGCGGCATTCGGCTTTGACCACCCACGAGAATCACTTCGTCAATGTCCTCACGACGAAGTCCTCGAGACGCCAGGACTTGGTCACACATCTGGAAAGTGCGTTCGACGAGGTCATGCGTGATTTCGTTCAGCTTTTCGCGCGACAACGGAACACGCAGGTCAACCGGCTTGCCCTTTCGCTCTTCGATGTAGGGCAGCTCAATGACCACGTTGGGGATGAGCGTGAGGTCGATTTTCGCAGCTTCAGCAGCGTTCTTGATGCGCTGCATTGAAATGGGACTTTGCGACAAATCGACGCGCTCGGTGCGCTGAAACGTCTCCAGCACGAACTCGATGATGCGCGCATCGAAGTCCGCGCCGCCCAAGAATGTGTCGCCACCCGTCGCGAGCACTTCAAAGACGTTGCCGCTCAGCTGAAGCACCGACACGTCAAACGTGCCGCCGCCGAGGTCGTACACCAGAATTTTCTGGTCCAAGCCCCGGTTGAATCCATAAGCCAACGCGGCGGCCGTCGGCTCGTTGACGATGCGTTTGACGTCGAAGCCGGCAAGACGTCCGGCTTCCTTCACGGCCTGGCGCTGGTTGTCGTTGTAGTACGCGGGTACCGAGATCACGGCCGCTTCCACAGGCGCGCCCAAGAATTGTTCGGCAATGCGCTTGGCGTGGGTCAGTACCATCGATGAAATTTGCGGCAGCGTGTACACCTTGCCGCCCAAGCTCACGGCGGCGTCACCCTCTGGCCCAGCAACAATGTCGTAGGTGAAATAGCTGCGCAGTTCTTGAACAACGCGCGATTCGTACTTGCGCCCGATGAGACGCTTGGCGCCGTAAATGGTGTTCTTCGGGTTGGTCACCATTTGATCTTTGGCCACGCCACCGACCAGCAAGTCGCCTTTGGCCGACACGGCAACGACGGAAGGGAGGATGAGCTGCCCGCGATCCGTTGGAACGACTTTGGGAATCTTGTTGCGCACGGAAGCCACCAACGTGTTGGTGGTACCCAAGTCGATGCCGACGATGCGCGGTTTCTCGGCCATTGCTCTCGACCCAGAACTCTATGCGCGATGTCTCACGCAAACCACATTGTGGTGCGCGACCTAGCGCGGTGACGCCAGCAGTTTCTCCGCCAACGACCGAATGTAGGGAGATGGGTCCCTTTCGCGCGCGCGGGCCAGAAGCCACGGGGCTTGCTGGGGTGCGTTCTTTCGCAACTGACCCAGACGCGCCGCACGCTGCTTCTCCGCATCGGCGAGCCGAAGTGTCAGGGCCTCATCCGCACACAAACCCGCCTGAGGCAGTTCTTTGCGCAGCTTGAGTTCTCCTTCACTCAAACGCGCCTCCGTCGCCACGCGATACCTTTCCGCAAGCGCCAGAAACGCGGCTGCATCTTTCGGAAAGTCTTTCTCGTGTGGCGCAAGCTCGCGCAGAACCTGCTCCGCCACCCGCGCGAAACCTACAGCTGCGCACAGTTGCCGGGCCGGGCCGACGCCGCTGCCGCCCTCCTCGCCCGCCGCCCATTCCGCCTGACGATTCGCCCAATGCGAAAGCTGGCGCGCCGCCAATGCCGCGGAAAACGGTTGGCCCATCTCGCGACGCAGTTCAATCCATCGCCAAAGCACCAGCGGATCAGGGCGCACGGCATCGAACGCGCGCTGGTATTCGCTTGCGGCGTCTGCCAAGCGGCCAGACAACTCAAGAAATACCGCCCGCAAAACCCCCTGCTCTCCTGCCGACACGACGTTTGCTTTCGCAGCGAGACGATGGGCGAGTTCGTGCTCCGCAAAATCGGGAGGGAGCGCGCGCAAGACTTGCCGCAGACTCTGGAAAGCCGCGAGACGCACCTTCGGGTTGCGATCCTCCCGAATCACTCGAGCAAGCGAATCGATGCCCCCAACCGAGACATGCAGGCCGGCCTCCTGTGCGGCCTCCCATCGGTGAAGCGCATCGCTGGCATGCATCGCGCGATCGAGATCAGGAAGCGAGCGCAAGTAGTAATCCACCTGCGAGGCCCGTGCGGCGGGCGGGGTGCGCTCCAGCGCGCGAACGCGACGCTCGGCCTCCGCCAACCGGGTGGGCCAATCCGCAATACCCGCCACAAGCGGCGAATCCGAAGCCTCGGTCTGCGCCGCTTCGAGCATCTCTGAAAACAGGAGACCCCAAAGACGACGTCTCAAGATCGCCCGCTTTGCAGCTTCGCGATGGGCGCCCGTCGGGAACTGTTGCAAATAGCGAAGCAGCGCGGTCGTGCCGTCGCGCTCTGCGGCGGCGAACGCCTGTCCATCGAGTTTTTCGGTGACCGCGACCGGAACAGTCTGTCCGCGCCGCGCCAAAATCGTCCGCGTCTCATCGGGGCTTGCAGACGCCAAAGCGACGTCTTCTGAAGCGCTCAAGTGGTCCAACGCCTCGGTTCGATGCGCACCGCTGGGATGCTGCGAAAGGAAGTTCCGCCATGCACCCAACGTGTTTGCGTCTTTCGCCGCATTGAAACGCAACGCTTCCAAGCGCGCCTCTGCTTGAGCGGCCTGTCGCGATTTCGGGAACTCCTCGAGGAACCGTCGATAAGCGACCACCGTGTGCAGCTTGGCGGCTTCGGTGAACTCGAGTTCAGCCAAGCGGTCAACAGCCTCTTCAGCTTCTTCTCCCGACGGGGACTCTCTTAAGAACGCGCGGTACGCAGCTGGCGTGTCGATTTCGGCTGCGCGCGTCCATGCGGAACCGCGGCACCCGCCCAAGAGACTGAGTGTCACAAAAAACAGCGACCGGCCGAGCCGCAGAGATACAGGCATGTTCACGTCGCTTCCGTAACACAGGTTGGTTTTCCTTTGACGTGCCAGACGCCCGCCCGCAAGGTGCGCGCCGCGATGAACGTTCGACGCAAACCTTGGGGGCTGCCTCTGGGGATGTTTTTGTGTGTGGCCGCCGGGCACCTTGCCTGTGCCCACATCCCCCTGTCCGACGCCCGACTCGAGGGACAGCCCGAGGCGCGGTCTGCGCGCACACTCCCGACCTCGCCTCCGGACGCGATGCCTGCTCCGGCACTCCGAACTCCCGCAGTGCCTGCAGCCCCCGACCTGCCTCGAAACGCTGAACGCCTGACTCTGCCGCTGACCCCCGAGCGGGAACGCATCGTGGCCATCGCTGTGGAAGCCGTCGGTCGCCGACGCGTGCCCTTTCGTGGCGTCGCCGACGATTGTGTGGGCTTTGTAGAAGGCGTTTTCAAAGCCGCCGGCGTGCCGCTTGGGCGGGATGGACGCCGCGGCGACAACGCCACGACTGCGGTGTTTCGCTTCGTTCGCCAAAACGGTTCGATTTTTCGCGACGCGACGCCGCGTCCGGGCGACGTGGCCTTCTTCGTCGACACCTACGACCGCAACCGCGACGGCCGCAAGAACGACGGCCTCACCCACATTGCCATCGTCGAGTCCGTCGCCCGCGACGGCACCGTTGAGGTCATCCATCGCGTTCGACGAGGCGTGCGCCGCGCGCGCATGAACGCACAGCACCCGTCAGACAAACTTTTGAACGAGCCCCTTCGGATCGCGCACGCCCGCAGCGAGGGTGCGCTCACCGGACAACTGTTTGCCTTCTACGCCGAAATCTTGCCCGACAACGTGCGCATCGCGCTCGGCGGACAATAGCGCCGCACGAGACCTGGAAACGGTCTAAGGCGCCTCGGCTTCGGTCGGTTCCGGCTGCCAGGCCAACAGGTCTTGACCTATGCGGTGTGCAGGATTCATCGCAGTCAGGGCTTCGAGCTCTGACGCCGTCGTTTCTGGGTCGCCCATCGCCGTGGACAGCCGTGCTGCCAATGCGTAGGCGCGCAAGAACCCTCGGTCGCCATCTCGAAGCTGTCCCAAGCGCGTGAGCGCCTCGTCTCGAGTCTCCGGCGACACCGTGGCATTGAGTGCGTACTCCGCCAGCGCGACGGCATCCCACCCGTCTTTCCCACCTTGCGCGCGATAGCGCTCGGCCAGCACCAACGCTTGCTCCGCCCCTTTGACGCCTTGGTAGACGGCCAACGCCCGAAGCACATCGAGTCCGACGTCGGCTTCTTCGCCGCGCTCCGCGAGCGCTCGAAAATGGCTTGCAGCATTGGATTCAATGCGCGCCGCCTCGTCGCTTTGGGGGGCCCCACGCACGTGCAGTTGCTCGAGCTCTTGCCGGCGGAGGGCTGCTTGCGCCGCCCAGTCGGTGTCTTTGCGGCTTTCCAAATCCGCCAGTTCGCGTTTCAGGCGCGCGGCCATTTCCTTGAGGTGCCTCAGCCGAACCTGGCGATCGTCGAGTTCCAGCGCAAGTGCCAAGAGCAGGTCTGCGCGAAAAGACGCGTCGTCAGGCCGCGAGGTCACCCACCGACCGAGTTCGCTGAGGGCTTTGGCGCGCGACAGCTCGTCATCACGACGAAGCAGATGGGCCACGGCGTCTCGCGCCGCGCCCGCTTCAGCGTCCATCGGCGTGGGAGTCCGCACCCACCGCCTGACAGCCAAACCACCCATCGCCAAAAGCCCAAGCGCCGCCAGCGTGGCCAAAAGTCTACCGCGGCGATGGCGCTGGGCTGTTCGAACGACCGCGATCGCTTCATCGGTGAGGCGCCCGCGCGCAACCGCCTCTCGGTTCTCCGGTGGCAACGCAACTCTGGGCGAGGATGCGACTGCGGACAAAACAGGCTCGGCAGCTGGGGCTGGACTTCGCTCAGGAAAGGCTGACGGGAGCGACGCAGCCAAAGGCAATGCACCAAACATCTGTGTCTTGTGCACCCCGCCCGAAGCAGCGTCTGCCGAAGACACATTGACCGGAGGCTGCGCAAAAGGCGCCGCTGGGGCCGGCGCGCCTGGCGCAGAGCCTTCCCGGCCAAACACTTGTGTGCGCTTCGGCTCAGCCACTGGAGCAACCACACTGGGGACCGGCAAGGGCGGCAACGTTGTCACTGGAGCGGCGGGCATGGGCGGCAGGGCACCGAACATCTGCGTGCGGTGAACACCTCCGCCAGGAAGCGATTCTCCAGTTGCTGGAGCCGGCGCGGGAGCTGGCGCTGCCGCAGCGCCACTGGGCGAAGCATTGAACACGTGACCGCACGACGTGCACTGGACAGGCGCGCCCCCTGGCGGGAGCAATCGCTCGTCAAGCGTGTAAGCGTGCGCACACCGCGGGCAGGCGATCTGCAAAGCGCGTCGCTTATAGCACTTCACCGCTTTAGTTCGCAGGCTTCCTGAAGCCGGCGTCGTGTCTTGGGCCCAACGCCCTCCACGGCGTCCACTTGCGCCCATGTGCGAAAACGCCCGCCCAACCCGGCGCGTGCGTTGACCAACGCCAAAGCGCGAGTGCGACCCAGTCCCGGCACCTTAGCCAATTCCGCGGCGGACGCCCGATTGCAATCCAGACGCTTTTCCAACGTCAGCGCCACACCTGCTGGAACTGGCGCAGGCTCGCCAACGTTCACCGGCGAACACATGGCGATAGGCGCTTCGCCGCGAATTCGACGAAAGACAATCTCCGATGGCGGACAATCCAGGTGCACATCTGCTGCAGCGATGCGTTGCCACCGTGCCAACCACGAGACGGACAGTCCCAAAAACAAAACGGCCGCCAGCGCGTGTGTTCGCGTGAAGGCCCTAGGTCTTGCGGGATTCGGCTTTGGCATCATCCAAGCCGAAGGCCGTGTGCAGGGAACGGACCGCCAGCTCGGTGTACTTCTCTTCGATGACGCACGACGTTTTGATTTCTGACGTCGAGATCATCAGGAGATTGATGCCATGGTCCGACAACACCTGAAACATTCGTGCGGCAACGCCTGAATGGTTCCGCATGCCCACCCCGACGACGGATACCTTGGCGATGCGATCATCAGTGTCGAACCCTTCTGCGTGGATTTGTTGGACGATTCGCCGAATGACTTCTTCTGCCTTGGGCAAATCGGTTTTGCCGACTGTAAACGTCAGGTCCGTTCGGCCGTCTTTCGCGGCGTTTTGGACAATCAGGTCGACAACAATGTTTCGCTCATCCAGAGCACCAAAGACCTTCGCAGCCATGCCAGGGGTATCCGGCACACCGCGAATGGCCACTTTGGCCTCGTTGCGGTCATAGGCAATCCCGCTGACCAAAACGTCTTCCATGGATGCATCCTCCTCCCGAACGAGCGTGCCGGGTGCGTCGCTGAACGACGACTTCACCCAAACGGGCACCTTGTACTTCATGGCGAATTCAACGGAACGCGTCTGTAAGACTTTGGCCCCAAGACTCGCGAGCTCGAGCATCTCTTCGTACGAAATCACGTCGAGCTTTCGCGCCGCGGGGCAAATGTTGGGGTCGGTGGTGTAGACGCCGTCGACGTCGGTATAAATCTCGCAGGCCTTCGCTTGAAGTGCCGCGGCGAGGGCAACGGCAGTCGTGTCGGAGCCGCCGCGACCGAGCGTGGTCACACTGCCTTGCTCGTCGACCCCCTGAAAGCCCGCGACGACCGCGATTTTCTTCTCGGAAAGCGCTTGAAAAATTCGCTCACCATCGATCCGCTTGATGCGCGCCTTGGAAAAACTGCTGTCGGTCACAATGCGGCATTGGTGTGCCAAGAAGCTCTGCGCCGTTCCACCGAGCGCCTGGATCGCCAATGCGACCAGGCCCACGGTCACCTGCTCCCCTGTGGCCACCACGACATCCTGTTCCCGTTCGGCAGGCGTCTTGGAAATTTCACCCACCAACCGGAGCAGCCGACTGGTTTCCCCCGACATCGCCGACACAACGACGACCACGTCGTTGCCGGCACGCTGCGCATCGAGACACCGCCGCGCAACGTTGCGAATGCGGTCGACGTCTCCCACGGACGTCCCCCCGTACTTCTGTACAATCAGCGCCACGCGACTGCCTTGCCTCCGAATGCCTCTCAACGCCGGGCGGCGCACCCTAACCGCCCGGTGCGTGGGTGTCGACTGCACACCCCGAAGGAGTGCCGCTTGGGGTAGCGTGCGCGCCGATGACACGGCTTGTTTTGGACGGGGACACACTCACCCTCGAAGACGTTGACCGCATCGCCCACCAAGCGACGCCGGTCGAATTGTCCACGCAGGCCCAAGCGCGCGTGAAGGCCTCGCGCGCGCTCGTCGACAAGGTCGCGTCCAGCGATGTGCCCACCTACGGCATCAACACGGGCTTTGGAACTTTGGCGGAGGTTCGCATTGCCGCGAAGGACCTGCGCGCGCTGCAGCTCAATCTGCTGCGAAGTCATGCCGTGGGGGTCGGCGCCCCCTTGCCGAAAGCCGAGGCCCGCGCCCTCCTTCTGCTTCGCGCGAACGTTCTTGCGAAGGGTTACTCCGGCATCCGTCTTTCAACGCTTCAACTTGCTCTCGATATGCTGAACCGCGACGTGACGCCCGTTGTTCCGGAGCGTGGCAGCGTGGGAGCTTCGGGTGACCTCGCGCCACTGGCTCACCTCGCGCTGACGCTGGTCGGCGAGGGTGAAGCCTTCTTTGACGGCCAGCGCCTTCCGGGGAAGGAAGCTTTGTCGCGTGCGGGTCTGTCACCTCTCGTGCTCGAACCCAAAGAGGGGCTGGCGTTGGTCAACGGAACGCAAGCAATGTGCGCCGTGGGTTCGCTCGCGCTTTGCGAAGCGGAACGCCTCGCCCACCTGTTCGATGTTGCAGGTGCGATGACGGTGGAAGGACTCCTGGGAAGCCACAAGCCGTTCGGTCCGTCGATTCAGGACGTTCGTCCGCACGCTGGACAGCGCGTGTGCGCTGCGAACTTGCGCGCACTGCTCCAAGACTCGGCGTTGGTTCAAACGCATGTCGATTGCGCGAAGGTTCAAGACCCTTACAGTCTGCGGTGCATGCCTCAGGTGCACGGCGCTGCGCGGGACGGCATTTCGTTCACGCGCAACATCCTCTCCGTCGAGATCAACAGCGCCACGGACAACCCGCTGGTGTTCGCGGACCAAGAGAGCATCGTCTCTGGCGGAAACTTCCACGGCCAGCCGGTTTCTTTGGGGCTGGATGTCCTCGCGATGGCTTTGACGCAATTGGCGACGATCAGCGAGCGACGGGTCGAGCAGCTGGTCAATCCGGCGCTTTCTGGGCTTCCGCCGTTTTTGAGTCCCCGCAGCGGACTCAACTCCGGTTTCATGATCGCTCAGGTGACGTCGGCAGCACTCGTCGCCGAATCGCGAATCTTGTGCCATCCGGCATCGGTCGACTCCATTCCTTCTTCCGCCGGTCGCGAAGACCACGTTTCCATGGGGATGACGGCAGCCCTTAAAGCCCGACAAGTCGTTGGCCACGCCAAAACCTGCCTTGCCATCGAATTCTTGTGCGCCGCTCAGGCACTGGACTTCAGAAAACCCGTTGCGCCCGGACGTGGTGCAAGAGCCGCCCACAACCTCATCCGCGCACACGTGCCGCACCTGGAGGATGACCGAATCCTGTACCGAGACCTCGAGACGGTCGTGGGCCTGATCGACTCAGGGACCCTGGCGTCGGCCGTTCGCAGCGCCACTTCGCCCGCTTAACAAGCCGCCGGCAGGGCCGGGACGTCTCCCGTTTACGCCAGAAAGAACACCCGCTCCTTGCACGTCGCCGCGAGTCAACTTTAGGTTGCGCCCCCAACACACGTTGAAGTCACTTCGACGCCCGGGGGGCGCGCCGCAACATGACGACTTTCTCACCACGTCCTTTGCGCTTTTTTCACCAAGCTGGTGCTGGCGTCATGGCGCTGCTTCTTTCGCTGACGTGGACAACGCCCCATGGCGCTCAGGCAGGCCAACGCCTTTCCACTTACGCCCGCCCCTCTGCCGAAGCGCTTCGTCAAGCCCGCGAAGCGAGGCG
>JBJXGM010000106.1:0-21389 GCA_046155985.1 Myxococcaceae bacterium
CAATGCCGATCAGTTAGGGGACAAGAGATCGGAATCGCTCAGGTTTTCTTTTCTCTTTTGCGGGAGTGTAGCCGAGATCATGATGCCTTGATCGCAAGGGAGCGATCATGTTCTTGGACAAGGCGCTTGCGGCCACGGCGCACGCGAGCCCAGAGGATTTCGGAAACTTCCAGCGACATATCGACCCGGGGTGGCTGGAAGAGGCTTTGCAGAAGAGAAGGGGCACCGCGACTGTTCGAAGGCGGCGACTTCCCGTGCTGCAGGTCATTTGGCTGGTTCTGGGAATGGCCCTGCTCCGCAATCGGTCTATTGCGGACGTGGTGTCAAAACTGGATTTGGCATTGCCTGGCCCGCGGGGGCCGACGGTGGCACCAAGCGCCGTGGCCAATTCACGCAAGCGGCTCGGTGAGGAGCCGATGGATTGGCTGTTCCATCGGTGTGCTCGTGAATGGGCTCACGAGAGCGCGAGCAACCACCGCTGGCACGGTCTCAGTCTGTACGGCGTCGACGGCTCTACCTTGCGTGTGCCGGACTCTCTGGAGAATCGAACCGAGTTTGGCGGTCAGGGGGCGGGGGCTGGCCGTGGGCAGAGTGGATACCCGTTGCTGCGCCTTGTCGCCCTGATGGCGTTGAGGTCGCATCTCTTGGCCGCGGTGCGCTTTGGTCCGTACAAGACGGGTGAGGGAAGCTACGCCCAAGAACTCTGGTCATCCGTGCCAGACGACTCCTTGAGCCTCCTTGACCGAGGCTTTCTCTCTGCCGGCATCCTCATCCCGCTTGCGCGGAACGGGAAGAACCGCGGGTGGCTTACGAGAGGGAAGTCGAACACCCGGTGGGAAGTCATCCGTCAACTCGGGCCCGGTGACGACCTGGTCGAGATGAAGGTCTCGCGTGAAGCGCGCCGAAAGGACCCATCTTTGCCAGAACGCTGGGTGGTCCGAGCCATCAGGTACGAGCGGAAGGGATTCAGACCGCAAACGTTGCTGACCTCACTGGTCGACGCGCAGCAGTACCCGGCGAGCGAGTTGGTCACGCTTTACCATGAGCGCTGGGAACTCGAACTCGGCTTCGACGAGATCAAGACGGAAATCCTCGATCGAGAGGAAGCGATTCGGAGTAGGAGCCCAATGACGGTGCGCCAGGAAATATGGGGCGTCATGACGATGTACAACTTGATCCGACTTGAGATGGAGCAGGTGGCCAACGAGGCCAGGGTGGAGCCGACCCGTATCAGCTTCGTGATGGCGCTACGGCTCATCCAGGACGAATGGCTCTGGTCGGCGAACTCAAGTCCAGGTGCGATTCCACGGCACCTCCGCGACCTGCGTAAGGCAATAAGGGACTTCGTCTTGCCTCCACGCAGGGAGGAGCGCGTCTATCCCAGAGCGGTGAAAATCAAGATGAGCAACTACGCCCGAAAGCGCCCAGCAGCCGCGGCCGGAGTCCTTATCTGACCGGCATTGCGGCTAAGGTGCGCTCGCCGTGCAACCTTTGACACTCGCACAGATTGCCGTCGGGCGTCCGTTGCGGCCGTTGTTTACCTATCAGGTTCCGGAAGGACTTGAGGGCAAGTTGCGTTTGGGCCAGCGGCTCTTGGTGCCATTTGGCCGTGGAAGCGCGTTGGGTTTCTATTTGGGTCCAGGCGCTGCACCTCAGACTGCGCAAGGGCTTCGGCCCATCACGCAGCTTCTTGAAAACGAGCCTGCACTTCCCGAAGATGTCGTCGAACTTGTTCGATTCGCGGCGGACCACTACCGCTATCCTTTGGGCGAAGCGCTTCGTGCGGCACTTCCTCCGGGTTTTGGCCAAGCATCCGTCGTTGAACTCCCCGCGCCACCGGTTCTGAAATTTGTTGTCGCGTCGGTCGAGGCCCCCACTGCAAAACTGGGTCGTGCGCGAAAGCAACAAGCCGTTTTGAGCTATGTGTTGGCCGTCGGGGGTCGGGCGTCCTTGGAAGAGGTTTCGTTCGCGGTCTCTGGCGCGCGTGAAGCCGTGGCCCGTTTGGTCGAGCGAGGACTGCTGTCTTGGCAAGAAGTCGGCGTCGCGGCGGATTCAACGCCAGTGTTGGCAGAGACGCCCTGGGCATTAACACCAGAGCAGGCGGCAGCCTTGGAGGCCGTGGGTTCGGGTCTTCAAACGCGAACATTCCAACCGTTCTTGCTTCAAGGCGTCACGGGCAGTGGCAAGACCGAAGTCTATTTGCGTGCTGCAGCGGAGGCGTTGGCCGCCGACCGAGGCGTCTTGGTGCTCGTCCCCGAAATCGCGCTGACGCCGCAGCTTGTCGGTAGGTTTCGAAATCGTTTCGGTGCCCGCGTGGCGCTGCTGCATTCCGCCCTGAGCGATGGCGAGCGGCTGCGGGAGTGGCACGCGCTTCGAAGTGGGCGCGCGCGCATCGCGGTGGGCGTTCGCTCTGCCGTGTTCGCGCCGGTGAAGGACTTGGGCTTGGTCGTCGTCGACGAAGAGCACGAGCCGTCGTTCAAGCAGGAGGACAAGCTGCGCTACCAAGCGCGCGATTTGGCCGTCGTGCGTGCCAAGCATGCGGGCGCGGTGCTTGTGCTGGGTTCTGCGACGCCCTCGTTGGAGTCCATGCTCAACGCCAAACGCGGGCGTTACGCACTGCTGCGCATGGCCCATCGGGTGGCGTCGCGCCCGCTTCCCGAAGTCTCGCTCGTGGACTTGCGTCAAACGCGTCCACGACAAGGTGCCTTGCGCGAAGCACCGCCCGTGTTGTCCCCACAGGCCGCTGAGGCGCTCGCGGAAACGCTTCGCGCGGGTCAGCAGGCGATTGTGTTCATCCACCGCCGAGGCGACCGCACGTTTCTGGTGTGTGCTGCCTGTGGCGAAGCACAACGCTGCCGGCGTTGCGATGTGTCGATGACACAACACCGCTCACCGGCGCGCCTTCTGTGCCACTACTGTGGTGAGTCACGCCCCGCCACATTGGAGTGCCCTGACTGCAGTGGAACGTTGCTCGAACTCGGCGCAGGCACCCAGCGGGTCGAACACGAGATTGCCGAGATGTTCCCGCAGGCGCGCATTGGCCGTTTGGACCGCGATGCGACGACGTCGGGCACGCGCGTGACGGAACTCTTGGCGGCGTTCGCACGGCGCGAACTCGACGTGTTGGTCGGCACCCAGATGGTCGCCAAGGGGCACGACTTTCCGGGCGTCACCTTGGTGCTGGTGGTGCTGGCCGACACCCTGTTGCTGCTGCCGGACTTTCGCGCCGCAGAGCGGACCTTCCAGCTCTTGACCCAAGTCAGCGGTCGGGCAGGGCGCGGGGAAGAGGCCGGCCGTGTGCTGGTTCAGACCTACAATCCAAAGACGCCCTGCGTGGGCGAGGTGATTCGCCACAACTATGACGCCTTCGCCGAGCATGAGCTGGCCTGGCGTCAAGCACTCGGTTACCCGCCGTTCTCGCGTCAAGTGTGTATCCGCGTCGAAGGGACGGACGCAAAGCGAGTGGAGTCGTTCGCGCAGCGTCTCGGTGCCGGACTTTTGGGCCAGCTGCCCGCGTCGACAAGATTGATTGGTCCTGCACCTTCACCCTTGGCGCGTCTGCGCGGAAAGACGCGCTGGCAGCTCTTGCTTCAGGCAGATCGCCACGCCACGTTGCGGCCCCTGCTCCTTCATGCCGAAGCCTTGGCCGCAGAGTTGCCACGCTCCATACACATGACAGTCGACGTTGATCCGGCCACCATGTTGTAGCCTGACCACCACCATGTCGGCCACGGCGCTTCTCATTCATGACGACATCGCCACCATCGCGGCGGCAAAGCGACTGTTGCAGCGACAAGGCTACGACGTCGTGTTGGCCACATCTGTGGAAGACGCGCTGATTGCTTATGGACACGAGGCTCCCAGCCTGCTGGTTCTTGGAACCAGCATCGAAGGGGGTCGCGGAGAAAATCTTCTGAGGGAGCTCTTCCAAGCCGGCGAGTCGCCTCTTCCACCTGTTTTGCTCGTGGGCGATGCCATCGCTGGGTTCGAACTGCCGGTCGTGCCGATTCCGCTGGAAGGAGACTTTTTCCTCGAGAAGCTGGCATCGGTGCGCGCCGGGCCGAGACCTGTGCCGCCAGCGCCTGCCGTGGCCTCGCGGCGTCTTGGGGCGCCCACACCGACCGGGGCGAAAAATCAGGCGACAAAGCCGATGCATGCGCCGATTCCACTCTTAACGCAGCCGCCGGTCCCGGCGCCGCCTCATGTGCGGTCTGTGCCTTCGATGTTGAAGCGGAGTGCATCCCCAGGAGGCCCCCACACCCACGGCACGGTGACACCCGAGACGCTGCCTGCCTTGGTGGCATCGTTGGCGGCACTGGGCAAAGGGGTTCACCTCGTTCTCACCTGCCCCGATGTTCGTCGAGATGTCTGGCTCTTGGGCGATAGCGTTCTGGGTGCTGCGTCGTCGTCGCCGTACGAGTCGATTGTGCAGCGGGCGCATCAAGATGGTCTCATTGACAATGAGCAGGTGACACACCTCCGGGCGTTGGTCAGCATGGACGCCTCTGCCGCGGGAGAGGCGATGCGTGAGCGGGGTTTGCTTCAGCCTCGTGAAGTTGTCCTGCTGTTGCAGCGCCACACCGAGTCGGTCGCGGTGGCAGCTTTTGGAGAAGCTCAAGCCTTGTACGAATGGGAAACGGCGGAAACGATTCCACCAGGCGCCGCTGCGGCGACGCGCGCACTGCCCGCGCTGCTGGTCGACGGGTTGCGCAAGGCGCTCTCGCCCGAAGAAGCGGAGCGCATCGTCGGCAGCGTCGATGTGTCCGTTCGGCTCGACATTGCTGCCGAGTCGCTGGAAGGCTTTGAATTTTCCGAACGGGAGCGGCGCCTGCTCGAGGCCGCCCAAGTGGACTCGCCGCTGGAGGGGCTGTTGCGTCAAACGGGTGTGCCGCCCGATGTCGCGTTTCGCGTCCTGGCGACAGGCAAGGCGCTTGGACTCTTGACGCTGCGCCCCCTGCGGAACCAGGCCGAGTCACAAGCCACGCTCGTGAAGCACGCCGAGCGCCTGTTGTCGAAGTGGGCGGAATCGGCGGAAGCCGACTATTTCTCCGTCCTGGCACTCCCGCGCGATGCGAATCGCGAGGATGTCGAGCGCGCATTTCTCGTTCTCAAGGGGGAGTTCGACCCTTTTCGCTTTGCCGGACATCCAGACCCCAGCGTTCGTTTGACGGCCCAGAGGCTCAATGAGCTTCTTGTCGAAGCGACGCAGGCGCTCTCCGATGACCGTCTTCGTGAGGCCTACGCGCGTAACCTCTCGGATTGAAAGAGCCTCTGCGTTCGCTTGCCCGAGGCGGTTCCGCGGATTAGACGTTCCTCATGGTTCGCGAGATTTTGATTTGGCCGCATCCGACGCTGAAAAAAAAGGCGGCGCCCGTAGGCGCCGTCACGGATGAGACGCGCGCCCTGATTCGAGACATGTTCGAAACGATGTACGCCGCCGATGGCGTCGGGCTTGCCGCGCCGCAAGTCGGGGTGCTTTCGCGGGTCATCGTGTTGGACACGACCCCCAGGCAACCCGAAAGCAAACCCATTGCCATGATTAATCCGGAGATTTTTTCGACCGAAGGCGAGACGACCTATACCGAGGGCTGCTTGTCGATTCCAGGGGAGGCGGAAGACGTTGATCGCGCGGAGCGCGTCACGGTGCGTTTTCTCGATCCCCAGGGCAAACCGCAGGAAATGTCGTGCGAGGGCCTTTTGGCCATCGCCGTCCAACACGAGACCGATCACCTTGAAGGTACTGTTTTTGTTGATCATATCTCCGCACTGAAGCGCGAACTCATTCGAAAACGAATGAAGCGTTTGCAGCTTGAACGCGAGACGGCGCATGTCTAAAGCCGCCGCCCTAAGTCCCTGAAATCGCGCCCATGCCCGAAAAATGGGGCTCGTTTGTGTTTGCACTGTCGTCGGAGGTGCGCCCGAGTGGCAGGTGGCCCCCTGCCTTCCATGCGCCACTCTCTGATAGCGTTTTTTTTGACGTGTATCCCAGCGCGCGGTTCGCACTTGTTTTCGCTTTGATCTTTGCGTGGGTTGCGCCTGCAGCGCCCCTTTCCAGCGTTCCAGGCACGTCTTCGCGCGGCGTGGTGACGGTCAAGACGTTCAAGAAGAAGCGCGTGTCCGCACCGAAGCGTTTGGGTTGGCCCGTCAAGCCCTGGGTCTATGTCACGAGTTCCTTTGGACCTCGGATGCATCCCATCGATGGCGTCTACCGACGCCATGCTGGAATCGATTTGGCCGCCGAGTGGGGACAGCCCGTGCTTTCTGCGGGGGCGGGAAAAGTGATCGGTGCAGGTTGGCGCGGCGCACATGGGCTTCAAATTGAAGTCCGCCATCCCAATGGAACACAGACGCGCTACAGCCACCTCGCCGAACTCCTTGTCGAACCTGGCGCGCTCGTCGAAGCTGGCTCTCTGATTGGACTCGCGGGCGACACGGGCTACGCGACGGGTGTTCATCTGCACTTCGAAGTCTGGGCGCAGGGCCGCCCAAGAAATCCCATGCAGTTCATGAAGCCCACACCACGGCGCCGTACACTCAGGTCGTCCGTCGCACGCGTCGCGCCCAAAGAGCAACGGCGCGCCGTACCCGCGGGCACCAAGCGGACTACAGGCTCTTCTTAAGTTCCTTGGCCGGGCGAAATCCCACCGTCTTGTACGGTTTGAGGCGTAGCATTTCCGCAGTCTGAGGGTGCCGCACCTTCCGCGACTTGCGCTCGCGCAACGACCAGGTGCCAAAACCTGGATAGCTGAACCGCTCCTCACGCTTCACCGCGCCGCCGATGTTGGCGAACACGAAATCCAAGAGGGCCGATGCGGATTTCTTGGTCAGGTGTCCTCGAGCCGCCGTCTTTTCCACCAACTCCGCCTTCGTCATGAGCATCCTCCCAACAAGGAAAACGGGCGCGCTTCACTAACAAAATTTGCAAATGTCTGTCAATGAGAGAAGCTCAATTTTCTAAGTATTCTCAGTAACTTAGTCATCTCCGAAAGCCTCCCAATTGTGATCGGTTGTTGGCGAAAAGCGCTGCCATGTCGATCGCTTGGAGCCACATTTTGATCACGCTTGCGGCGATGCTGGTGTGCGTCGGCGCTTCTTCGGGACCACCGAACGTGGCCTTCGTTGACGCACGAGCGTCGCCCGGCGGATTGGGGACGGCTGAACGCCCTTTCGCGCGATTGCAAGAAGCGCTCGGCCGTCCAGGCGTGGACGAAATTCGCGTTGGGCCCGGCCAATACGAGGGGCCCTTTGGAGTCGGTGGCCCGGTGCGCATCACCGGGGCCGCCGGTGTTGTCCTCGTGACCCAGGACGAGGGCCCGATTCTGACCGTCCAGGCGGATGCAGCGTTGGAGGGGTTGGCGTTTGAGTCGACGAAGCCCATTCGCGTCGGCCTTCTGGTGGCCGAGAACGCCGTGGCCCGGCTCGAAGGTTGCACGTTTCGGGGGGCATTTCGGCGTGCACTGCGCGTGGCAAAAAACGCCCGCACGACCATCCGCCACGGCCATTTCGCAGGCACCGTCACGGCAGTGCAATTGGACGCGGCCCAAGTGCGCATTGAGCGCACACGCATCGAAGGTGGGGAAGGGGTGGCGCTGTTTGCCGGCAGCGATTCGTCGCTGGAATTGGAAGACGTCTTTGTTGAAGGTCATGAATATGCAGTCCTCGGGCGTGCTGGCGCACGGGTTTTCGCGAGGCGCTTGCGGACGGACAAGGCGCAGCGTGCCGGCGTCGGCATCGTGGGTGCGGCAGCCACGCTTGCGGAGGTCGTCGCGCTGGATTCAGGGCCCTACGGCGGGATTCAGTCCGTGGGCGGCGCCTTGCGCGTCGAAAATTTTCTCGTTGCGCGTGCGAAGAGTTACGGCGTGAGCGCTATCGGTGGAACGCTATCGTTGCATGATGGCGCGATTCGAGACATTCGCAACCCCGGGGGAGGGGCCGGGGACGGTGTTCACTTGAGGCGCGCGGTGGCGGATCTCGCACGTGTCCATGTGAAGAAGGTCGCCGGTGCATGCGTGCAAGTTGCAGAAGGGGCGCGACTGCGGATGAGCGATTCACGCCTTGAAGCGTGCAGCGTTGCCGGTTTGCTGGTGGAGACACGAGGTGACGCCGAGTTGCGTTCAGTCGAGATTCTTCACGTCCGAAGTGAAGCCCTGGTGGCATTGACGTCCGCGCGTGTCAGATTGGACCGCGTGCACTTGCATTCCTTGGGTCAACGTGTGGTGCGCGCAGACTGCAAACAGGGGACAGCCGTGACGGGAACAGGCGTCACAGGACTAAAACCCGAAGACACGGACGCACCCTGCGTTCGTTTTGCAGCGGACATGAGCGGGCGTGTTCGGGACTGACACGCGCGGGAGAAGCACATGCTGAACTGGATTTTCGCCGTCTTGGTTTTGGGAGCAGTCGCGACGGCGTCATTGACGGGAACCATGGGGGCCGTGACCAAAGCCTCGATGGATTCGGCGAAATCCTCCGTCGACCTCGCCATCACACTCGCCGGGCAGATGACGCTCTGGTTGGGTTTCATGGGAATTCTCCGCGAAGCGGGGCTGATGCATTCGCTCGCGAAACGGCTCAATCCCGTGATGCGTCGGCTTTTCCCGGACGTGCCACCCGACCACCCCGCGATGGGGGCGATGGTGCTCAATCTGGCCGCAAACATGCTCGGTGTGGGCAATGCTGCGACCCCGTTTGGCCTGAAGGCGATGGCAGAATTGGATTCGCTCAACTCACGCAAAGGGGTGGCGACGAATGCGATGGCCTTGTTCTTGGCCATCAACACTTCCGGCGTTGCCGTTTTGGCGCTGGGCGTTGTTGCAGTGCGCGCATCGCTGGGTTCAAACGATGCGGCAGGGATTCTCCTTCCTTCTTTGTTGGCGACCTCGTGTTCGACGGCAGCAGCCATCGTGGTGGCCAAGATGACTGAACGTCTTCCGATGTTTGCGCCGACCCGATATCCCGCAGCCCATTTGCCGCTCGAGGCAGGAAGCAAGCCGATTTCGGGTATGGCGCAGGCTGAGCAGGCCGCCGCTGAACGTGTCGTGAAGGTTGGGGCGGAGCGCTTTTTGGCGTGGGGTGTCTTGGCCGTGTTGGGCCTCGCGACGGTGCGCTACCTCGTGTCGCTCCCCTCGGGTCCTGAGAGAGCCCTCACGCTTCGCGCGATGATGTCGGACTGGCTCCTGCCCCTTTTGATGTGTGGCATCGTTCTGTTCGGTCTCAGCCGCGGGGTGAAGGTTTATGAAACCTTCATTGCCAGCGCCAAAGAGGGTTTTCAGACGGCCATTCAAATTATTCCTTTTCTCGTCGCCATTCTTGTGGCCATTGGGATGTTCCGAGCATCTGGGGCGATGGAGGCCATCGTGACGGTGTTGGGCCCTTTGACAACGCGGCTCGGCTTTCCGGCTGAGGCACTGCCCATGGCGTTGATTCGGCCCATGTCTGGAAGCGGC
Organism: Myxococcaceae bacterium; assembly: GCA_046155985.1. GTDB lineage: Bacteria > Myxococcota > Myxococcia > Myxococcales > Myxococcaceae > JBJXGM01. The sequence continues at coordinate 9,447 of JBJXGM010000106.1, forward strand.
GCGCTGGCCGTCATGACGGAGGCGATGAAGACTCACGGCCCAGATTCCTTCGTCGGCTATCTGGTATCCGTGCTCAACGGCAGCATGGAAACCACCTTCTATGTGCTTGCCGTTTATTTCGGCAGCATTGGCATTCGCGCGACCCGGCACACGCTTGTAGCCTGCTTGGCGGCTGACATCGCGGGTGTCGTCGGCGCCGTGACAGTGTGCCACCTGTTTTTCGGGTGAGTTGTCCGCCTTCCTGAACATTGGGGCGAACATCGCTTGGCCCAGCGGACAGGTTGTGATGGGCTGCATTCGACTTCGGGAGTGCCATGAAGCTGCGGAAACTGATGTTCGTTCTGCCGAACCTGTTCACGGTGACCTCGATTTTCTGCGGCTTCTACGCCTTGACGCGGATCGTCGGAGACGCCGCGCCATCTCAATTATATCAAGCATCAATAGCAATTTTTTTCGCCATGTTTTTCGACGGTTTCGACGGTCGCGTGGCGCGACTCACGCAGACCCAAAGTCAGTTCGGGGTCGAACTCGACAGCTTGGCAGACGTCATGTCCTTCGGCCTCGTGCCGGCGATTCTCGTCTACCGGTGGGCGCTGGAGCCCCTGGGGCTCTTGGGCTTGCTCGTGGCGTTTTCTTTCGCGTGCTGCGGGGCATTGCGTCTCGCACGTTTCAACGTCCTTGCGCAGAACTCTCACCACGGCGGCGGCGGCGCATTCTTCGTCGGGCTGCCGATTCCACTCGCTGCGGGCATGATTGTTTCGATGGTGATTGCTCACCACGGCGTGTCTGGCGGCGAGCTGGCGCCGACCGCCCAGGCGCCCATTGCGCTCGTCGTGGTTCTCTTGGCCTTGATGATGGTGTCGACTGTTCGATATCGGACATTGAAGGACCTGAGGTTGTCTCCCAAGAGCGGTGCGGCGTTTGCAGCGTTGTGTCTCTTGGGGGTTCTTGTCGCGACACAGCTTCACCCTGCTTACGTGTTGGTGGTGCTCTTCTCGACCTACCTCACGTTGGGGCTCATCGAGTCGGCGCTTCTTGTCGCGCGACGGGCCATGGCGCGGCGCGCGTCGGCGGGTGAAGTCGAAGTTGACGACCAAGAGGCCGACGACCTCGACGAGCAGGATTTCTTATAGCCATGCGCATCGAAGCGGTCTGCACAGGCGATGAGCTGCTGACGGGACTGACCACCGACACGAACTCCACCTATTTTTCCGAACAGCTCATTCGACACGGCGCAGCACTCGCAGCGATTCAGGTGGTGCGCGATGTTCGCGAAGAAATCGTCGAAGCCCTGCGGGTGGCGAGCGCGCGCGCGGACCTCGTGCTGGTGTCGGGGGGCCTTGGGCCAACGACGGACGACATCACCGCGGAGTGCGCTGCACGCGCTGCGGGCGTTTCCCTGGAGGAAGACGAACGCGTCGTCGCCAACTTGCGCGAGCGTTTTGCCCGTCGCGGCCTGCGTCTTTCGGAGAACAACATGCGCCAGGCCAAAGTCCCGCACGGCGCGCGGGTGTACGTGGGGGACATTGGCAGCGCGCCATCGTTTTCGCTGCGTATCGGACGGGCGCAGTGCTTTTTCGTCGCAGGCGTTCCGCGCGAATACCGACATTGGGTGAACGCCGAAGTCCTTCCGGCGGTGGACGCCTTGCGCGCTCAAAGCGGGGCGCAAAGCTTCAGCGCGTTGCGTCTCCTTCGTACAATGGGCATCGCAGAGTCTCATCTCGACGAACGCATCCGTCCACTCGTCGGCCAGCACCCGAGCGTGACGTTTGGTTTTCGAACCCAGGCGCCCGAAAACCACCTCAAGTTGTTCGCGACGGGGCCTACGCAAACGCACGCCAACGACGCGCTGGCAGCTGCAGAAGTCGACGCACGCGCTCTCTTGGCCGACTTCGTCTTCGGCGCGGACGACGAGCGTTTAGAGACGGTGGTTGGCGGGGCTTTGCGCGAGCGAGGCGCAACCGTTGCCGTGGCTGAAAGTTGCACCGGCGGCGCCATCAGCGAGCTTCTCTCAGGGCCCGCGGGCGCAAGCGCATGGTTCTTGGGGGGTGCCGTCACCTATGCCAACGACATGAAACAGCGATGGGCCGATGTTCCCGAAGTGCTGTTGCGGGCGCATGGCGCCGTGTCTTCGGAAGTGGCACTCGCCATGGCCAAAGGGGTGCGCCACAGCGCCCACAGCACCTATGGCCTTTCCGTCACCGGGATTTCAGGACCTTCGGGTGCCACACCTGAAAAGCCCGTGGGCCTCGTTTTTCTTGGCTTGGACGGACCCGAAGGTTCAGTGGTGGAACACCACGTTTACCCCGGGGACCGCGCGCTGATTCGACGTTTTGCAACGTATGGAGCGCTCAATGTGCTTCGTCGGGTTCTGTCGCCGTGAACATGCTTCGTCGGGTAGAGCGGTATCGGGTCGAGCTCATTCTCTTTGGGCTGGCGTTCTTTGTTTTTGCGAGTTTCAGCGGTCCCAGATTTTCGCGTCAAAGCGCTGCGCCGCATTTCGTGTATCAGGCGAAGGCCTGGCTTGAGGGAAGGCTAGACATCGACGCGAGGGTCTTGCCGAACCGCGAAGACTGGGCCTGTGTGCGACGTATCGACGGCCGGCTAAGCCGTTGTGAAGGTGCGGCCCAAGCGGGCGACCGTTGGTATGTCAGTTTTCCGCCGTTTCCGGCCGTGGTCATGCTGCCCTTCGTCGCGCTGCACGGCTATCAGTTCAATGACACGTCGCTGGGGGTTCTGGTGGGGGCCCTGGCCATCGTGTTGGCCTATCGTTTTTTCCAAAAACTCAGTCACCTGCGTGAGAACACGAACGTGGCGGTCGACAACGCAGTCCTGGCGTGTGCGCTCGCCTTCGCGTCACTGTTTTTCTACTGCACGATTCGGGGCGAAGTGTGGTTCTTCGCCGAAGTGCTGGGCGTTGCGCTGACTTGGCTCTACGCCACGTCGGCACTCGGTGCGCAGCAACCTTTGCGTGCGGGCTTGTTTTTCGGAATTGCCGTGCTCACGCGCACGCCGCTCTTGTTCACAGCAGTATTTTTCGTGATGGAGGCCTGGCGCGCTCCGGTGGGTCGGGCCCGACGACTCGGATGGTTTTGCCTGGGTGCGCTCCCCAGTGCGCTCATGGGCGCCGCGTTCAACTGGGTTCGCTTCGGCAAGTTCGGTGAGTTTGGACACGCATTCCTGTATTCGAATCGCGTCAACGCCGACATCGATAGATTTGGGCTTTTCGACTTGGCGTACCTGGGTCGAAATCTCGAAGCCGCATTTTTCAAACTGCCGAGGCTGTCGCTTGAACCGTTGCGCTTGGACTACGACCCGCACGGGCTCAGTCTTTTCCTGACGATGCCCTGGCTTCTTCTGCTGCTCTGGCCGCGCCAGAAGAGTCGACTCCGACTCCCATTGGCGTTGACCGTTTTGGCCTGTGCCTTACCGGGCTTGCTGTACCAGAACACCGGCTACATGCAGTTTGGGTTTCGGTTCAGCCTCGACTACACCCCCTACCTGTTGGCACTTCTGGCCGTCTCGGGTTGGAGCCTCCGGAGGCCGCTCGTCATTGCGGTGCTCGCGCTGTCCGTCTTGGCCAACACCTGGGGTGCGGTGGCGTTCCGCGGGTACACCGAAATCGTCCGCAGGCTCTAGCTAGCGCCATGGCGCTAGCGCGGATCAAGCTGGAAAAGCGCTCTAGCAGGCTGCTAGAGGCTCGTTTGCGACGAAGGGCGCTGCAGCGAACCCATGGCCTTTAGCGCTTCGAGCTTCAAACCGTCGGCGCGTTCGCTGACCTGGCGATAGGCGCCATAGCTTCCCAAGACACGCATCACGTAGTGACGGGTTTCTTCGAACGGAATCTCCTCAACCCACGCATCCAGTGCCGTGTCGCCACGCTGCGCTGCCCACTGACGCACGCGACCTGGCCCTGCGTTGTACGCGGCGACCGCGTAGGGGAGCGAATCAAACTCAGAGACCAATGACGCCAGGTAGGCGCTGCCGAGGCGAATGTTGATCGCCGGGTCCATCAGGAGCGCTTCGTTCACCTGGCCCAGCGAGAGCTGACGCGCGACGGCACGCGCCGTTTGAGGCATCAGTTGCGAAAGGCCAATCGCCCCGGTCGACGAACGCGCCCGTCGGTTGAAGCTGCTTTCTTCGCGCATCAGCGCTTGAAAGAGGTCGGGGTCCAGTTTGGCCTTCCTGGAGTGCTTTTCAACCAAGGGCCGATAGGCAAGCGGGTATCGGCCGCGCCAAGCCGCCTGTGCAGGGCGAACTTGCGCATGGGGATTGCGCGCACGGTCCATCAAGTGCGCAATCCACCGCGTGGGCTCCTCGCCAAGCGTGCGGGTGTCTATCGATGCGAACACTTGTGTGGCTTGCCGCAAACCTAGGCGTAAAAGCTCAACGCCCGAAATGAACTGTGGATGGTTGGCCAACTCGCGAACGTCCAGTGGGGAAAGTGGGTCTGTGGCCTCAGCGTTCGCCCATGAAGCCAAAGACGCTGGGTGGTCGGCACCGAGTTGCTCGCGCGCCAGAAGGCCGTACCAGCGGGTGGGGTGCTCGTGCACCAAACCTTGAAAGAGTTTTTCAGAAACCGTTGGCGAAGCGGTTTCGAGCAACCTCGCTCGCCAATACGTCGCCCGGCTGACATCGTGCTGGTTGGCGTTGCGCGAATGCTCAAGTGTTTCCAGCGTGGCAATCGCCTCGATGTTTTTCCCGAGACGCTTCTGCAGCCAGGCTTTCTTGAACAGGCCTTGGGCGGCGAAATTTCCCGTGGCGTAGCGCGACGTCAAAGTGTCGAGAGCGATCAGTGCCTGAGCAACGTCACCCTCGCGCGCATGGAGTTCTGCGGCAAAAAAGAGTGCATCGTCGGCCAAGGCGTGTTCGGGAAACTCGTTTGCCAACGCGGTGTAGGTGGCGATGGCAGCAGGCTTGTCGACGACAGATTGCGAGTAACCCAACACATAAAGTGTCTGTGCGCGGAGGGTCGGTTCGCTGCATGAATCGACAAGTGGCGCCAGCATTTCAATCGCGGCCCGGTGCTTTCTTTCTTTGCGCAGCACTGTGCCCAGCACATAACGGGCACGGCAGCCATCCGAGTGCGGAGGCTGGACACGCACTTGGCGCGCAAGGCGTTCTGCCTCGTTGTGCTCATGAAACGCCAAGAACGACTCCGCCCGCCTGAGGCGCCACGGGTTGGGGAGGGGCTGAGAACCCAACCGACGCCACAGACGTGCGGCCTCGGCTGACTTGGGGCTGGTCGCCCAGAGTTCCACCATCGCTCTGTACTCGGCGGGAAAATCGCGACGAATGCGCTCGAGCGCGATGACCCGCATCATGGCCTGACGGCGGACGACGTCGTTCTTTCTGCCCGGTGCGAGCTGGCGCAGAGGTTCAAGCGCAAGAACGGCCTCGCCGTAGCGTTGGTTGCGTTCCAGAACATCGGCCATCGCGAAACGTGCTTCGGCGAAGACGGAGGCAGAAGGACTCACCGCGGCATAGAGCGCGGCGGCCGCAAGCGGTTTTCTTTGACGTTCCGTCGCACGGCCAGCGTCCAAGAGGCAGCGGTCACGCACGGCCGGGTATTCGTCCGCCAAACGCACCAGTTCGGGTGCCGCCTCCGGCAGCCCCAAGCGAAGCGCCGCGAGTGCCGCCATGTAGCGGGAAGGAAGGTCACCCGCCGAAAAACCTTCGCGGGCACGGGCATAGTCACCACGGTCGAACGCGCGTTTGGCCAGCGCCGCCTCGGCTTCACTGAAGTACGGCTTGAAGCTCTCTTCGGTCAGGAGCGAAGGCGTTTGGGCAACGGTCGTCTCCGTGGACTCCAGAAGCGCCTCTAGCTGGGTTTCGTCGATGCCGGCGCTTTCGTCTGGCTCTGCTTGTGCGACGAGAAGGGCCAGCGCCGCAGCACTCAAACTGGAAACAAGCACGAACACATCTCCTCACTCGGGAAAGGTGAACCCTCGCCCCACAACGCCATTCATCTTGCATTGCTCTCGGGGTCTTCCGCACAAGGGCTTAGGGGCGCGCACCCGCTGTTCCAGGAAGCCCTTGTTTCATCAGGCAAGATGCTTGGTCTACACCTTGCAATTGCAAGCGTTGGGAGTTCAACGGAAGTAAAACTCATGCTGCGGCTTCCAGTGGCACTGGAGCGGTGGATGCGTTTTTGAGCCGCGACGCCAACGCCTCCAGCTCCGCGGGGTGTTCCCCAAACCACTGGATGGCGCGTTCTCGCCCTTGCCCGATGCGCTCTCCCTGAAACGCATAGTGGTTACCGTTCTTTTCGAGCAAACCGGCGTCGCAGCCCAAATCGACGGCTTCACCGGCTCGCGAAATCCCCACGCCGTACAGCAAGTCGAACTCGGCTTCTTGAAACGGAGGCGCGACCTTGTTCTTTACCACTTTGACGCGCGTGCGAACGCCGATGGTCTTGTCGCCGTCTTTCAGCGCGCCAGTGCGGCGAAGGTCGAGCCGCACAGACGCGTAGAACTTCAGGGCGTGGCCGCCTGTGGTGGTTTCCGGATTCCCAAAGACGACGCCAATCTTCATGCGGAGTTGGTTAAGAAAAATGATGGTGGTCCCAGACCGAGAGACCGCGCCAGTCAACTTGCGCAGCGCCTGGCTCATCAGGCGCGCTTGAAGTCCCATGTGAGCGTCGCCCATGTCGCCCTCAATTTCTGCTTTGGGAACGAGCGCAGCGACAGAATCCACGACGATGAGGTCCAGCGCACCGGAACGAACGAGATGTTCGGCAATCTCAAGCGCTTGTTCTCCGGTGTCAGGCTGCGAAACCAAGAGTTCCTCCGTTCGCACGCCCAGTCGTCGTGCGTAGGTCACGTCGAGCGCGTGTTCTGCGTCAATGAAGGCTGCGACGCCGCCCGCGGCTTGCACTTGTGCGACGGCATGAAGCGTCAAGGTTGTTTTTCCCGAGGACTCGTGGCCGAAAATTTCAACGATGCGCCCTTTGGGGTAGCCGCCGATGCCCAGGGCGCGGTCGAGCGAAATGGAGCCTGTGGGAATCACCGGGACCGCCTCTTGGGGAACGTCGCCCCCCAGCGGCATCACAGCGCCTTTGCCGAACTGCTTTTCAATGGCGGCAATCGCCGCAGCAACCGCCTTCATCTTTTCAGAAATGCGACTCATCGTGTCTCCCCAATGCGCCGATGCCAGGGCGCTAACGACGGCTGGGGAGAGCAAATGCTGTGCCGGTGCGCCACCGAAGCGATGGGGGCCACAAGGCGTCTCAATCTTGGGCTATCCGTCTCGGGGTGATGCAGCGGGTGGTGCCGTGAGCGAACCACAGAGTTCCGCGACGCGCTGTTGAGCCTCGGACGCGAGGGCTTCGCGTTCGTCGGCGCCGCGGCCCTGCGTCGGGATGGGTGTTCCCACGCGAACCCGAACCGTTCCAGGCGCTGCCCGAAACGAACCCGGTGGCAACACGCCGTCGGTTCCGACAAGTGCCACCGGGACAATCGGTACGCCGGCTTCAAGTGCAACGGCGAAGGCACCTCGTTTGAAAGGGTGAACGCGACCGTCGCGCGCGCGCGTACCCTCAGGAAACGTCAGCAGAGTCGCGCCTTCGCGTACGCGTTTTCCCGCGGCTTGCAGACTCTTGACCGCGCGGGTGGGGCTGGTTCGGTCGACAAACACCATGCGTGTCGCGCGCATGTACCAACCCAAGAAGGGAATTCGCCCCAGCGTGTGTTTCGCCAAGAATCGCAAGTTCGCCGGCAGCACCGCAAACGCCACCGGGATGTCGAGTGCCGAACGGTGATTCAGCGTGAAAACGTGCGGTGCGTTCCAATCGAGCGCCGGCATGGCTTCCAGCTGAATTTTCGCCCCCGCCACCCACAACAACCCCGGAGCCCAAAGTCGGCGTGCCATGACCAGAGCGATGTCAGGGTTGCGTGTGAGCAAGGTGACGAGCAGCGCCAGCGATATCCAGAAAATGGACCACAGCGCCGCAAAGGTGACGCGAAACGGGACGAGAAAGGTGTTCAACATGCGTGCTGCCGGCTTACACCGCTGGGCGCGGCGTGGGGCTGATTTTTGAGAGACGATTTCCGGCAAGCCAATTTCTTCGGTCCAAGATTCGGCAGTCGATGGCGAGGTTCAGGTCATCGGGGGTGATGCGCGCATGGCCTTCCAAATCTGCGCGTGTTCGGGCCAGCCGGAGAATGCGTTCGTGCGCGCGAGCGGAAAGTCCATGAAGTTGCACGGCCACTTGAAGCCTGTCTGCAAGTAACGCATCCAGTGAGCAGTGCTCACGCACAAGTGCCGCGGGCATTTCAGCGTTGCAGCGAACGTCTGGCGCGTTGGCGAAGCGATGCGCCTGCCGCAGACGTGCTTCTCGAACGCGGTCTCGGACGCTCGCCGAAGTTCGACCGCTGGGACGAGCGCCCAGAGCCTTGGCCTCGACCAGACGCGTCTGCAGTGTGATGTCGAAACGGTCCATCAAAGGGCCGCTGATTCGTCCGAAGTAACTCCTCACGGCGGTTTCGGCGCAAACACACGCGCGTTCCAGGACGTTGAAGAAGCCACACGGACACGGGTTCATTGCAGCAACCAGCATGACCCGCGCGGGGAGCACCACGTGAAGTGCGGCGCGCGCCACATGGACGCAGCCGGCTTCGAGAGGTTGGCGGAGCACTTCTAAGGTGGTTCGGCGAAATTCGGGGAGCTCGTCCAGAAACAACACGCCGCGGTGCGCCAGTGAGATTTCGCCCGGCAAACCCTGGGGCCCGCCTCCCACGAGCCCCACTTCGGAAATCGTGTGGTGCGGTGCGCGAAAGGGGCGCTCTTGCGCCAACACGTCAGTCTCACCCAGCAGGCCGCGCGCCGAGTAGACCTGCCGAACCTCGAGGGTTTCATCAGGCGACAACGGCGGCAAGAGGCCCCGGAGCCGCTGCGCGAGCATTGTCTTGCCGGAACCCGGCGGGCCGCACAGCAGAAGGTGGTGGCCTCCTGCCGACGCAAGTTCGATAGCGTCTTTGATGTCCTCTTGTCCAAAGACGTCGCACAAATCGGGATGGTTTGCTTGACCCAAGGACACAGGCTGCGGAGACGACTCACAAACGGCCAAGAGCGGTCCACCCGTGCAGTGAGAGAGTACATCCGAAAGGTGGGCTGCCCCGTACACACGGAGGCCGGGCACCTGTGCTGCCTCTGGCGCGTTCGCCAGGGGGACGACGACTTGGGGAACTCCAGCGGCTTTGGCCGCAAGGCCAAGAGGCAGGGCGCCGCGGATAGGTTTCAGCGTTCCATCGAGCGACAGCTCGCCGGCAAAGAGGGTTTCGCGCAGGAAGGGTGAACGGAGTTTGAGACAGGCGGCAATGACACCCAGCGCGATAGGAAGCTCAAAAGCGGCGCCTTCTTTGCGCAGCTCCGCCGGCGCAAGATTGACCGTGATGCGCCGTCCCGGAACATCCACGCCCGAATTCTTCAACGCGGAGGCAACGCGCACCTTGCTTTCGCGGACCGCGTTATCCGGAAGCCCCACGATGGAGAAAAACGGCAGGCCGGGCGCAAGATCGACCTCGACATCGACCAAGACGGCCTGAATTCCCACCAAGGTTCCGGTTCGAACACGCGCGAGCACTCTGCGCTCACTCGCAAGAGTTGTGCCGCGATGGGGTGTCGCAGCCAGAGGGCGCGGGCGTCGCGAGCGACAGACTTACATCCGTGCCCAGAGACGGCGAGGGTGGCCAAGCGCAGCGAGCCTGGTCTAAGGGTAGACACCCGCTTGTGACGCAACGCTACTCGCTCATTGAAGCCGCGCGCGCGCGCCTGGCCGACGAAAAAGGCACCCTGTTTCGGGAGGCGCCCCTGCGCGTGGGCTTGGCGTACCCCAGCCCGTACCACGTGGGGATGAGTTCGCTCGGCTTTCAGACGGTCTATCGCGAAATTTACCAACACGACGGCGCAATGGCCGAGCGCATTTTTCTGCCAGATGATGTCGAGAGTCATCGCAAAACGCAGACGCCACCGATATCGATAGAAACGCAAACGCCGCTTTCTCAGTTCGGAGTCATCGCATTTTCGGTCGCCTATGAGCTGGAGCTCACCGGAATGTTTGAGCTGCTGTCGTTGGCAGGGATTCCGGCGCTTCGAACCGAACGCACGCCCGCGGACCCGTTGATTGTCGCCGGCGGGCCGCTGACGTTTAGCAATCCAGAGCCCTTGGAACCGTTCGTTGACATCATCGTCCAAGGCGAAGCCGAAGAGTTGATTCACACGTTGCTCGATACCATCGCGTCTTCTCCGCGTGAGCGCGTGCTCGAACAACTCGCAAAGCTGCCGGGTTTTCGGGTGCCGAGTCTTGGCGCTGGCGGTGCGGGTTTTGTCGCCAAGGCTTCGGATGGGCGACTTCCGGCGCACTCCCAGATTCTCACGCCACACACTGAACTGCGTTCGATGTTTCTCATCGAACCCGAGCGCGGCTGCTCACGGGGCTGCCACTATTGTGTCATGCGGCGGACGACGAATGGGGGCATGCGCACTGTGCCTCCGGAACGCGTTCTCTCTCTGATTCCCGCCCATGCGCGGCGCGTGGGGTTGGTGGGTGCCGCTGTGACGGACCACCCGCGCATCGTGCCCCTGCTCGAGACGTTGGTGAACGCTGGAAAAGAAGTCGGCGTGTCGTCACTGAGGGCGGACCGCCTCACCCCCGAGCTGGTCGCGGTGCTTCGCAACGGGGGGTCAAAAGTGCTCACCGTGGCCGCAGATGGCGCTTCGCAGCGCATGCGTGACCTGGTCGACCGAAAGCATTCCGAGGCCCAAATTCTTCGAGCAGCAGAACTCGCGCGGCAATCTGGAATCGAGCGTTTGAAGCTCTATCAACTTGTCGGGCTGCCTCTGGAAGAGGACAGGGACATCGACGAGCTGATTCGCTTCGCCACTGAATTGTCGCACATCATCCCTGTGGCACTCGGCGTGGCGCCCTTTGTGGCCAAGCGAAATACGCCCTTGGATGGCGCACCTTTCTTGGGGATTCGCGAAGTCGAAAAGAGACTCGAGCGGCTTCGACGCGGTCTCCGAGGCCGGGCCGAAGTTCGACCCACGTCGGCCCGTTGGGCGTGGGTGGAATACATGCTTGCCCAGTGCGGGCCTGAGGCGGGGTTGGCGGCTTTTCAGGCATGGAAAGCCGGCGGTGACTTCGCCGCGTTTCGCCGTGCGTTTGAAGAAGCGGGCGTGACGCCCTACGAGGCGCGCCGTGTCGAAGATGGTCGGCGCCAACCGACCGTCTGGCCCTCGGTGGGGGCCCATCCCGCCGTGCGGACGGTGCCCGGGACTGCTGCGAGCACGTCGCGCACCGGAACGATCGCGCCCACCGTCGTGTAGCGCGCCGGTCCGACTTGGGTTTGCGTTGTCTTGATGGCGTAGCGCTCACGCCTGGGCAAGAACCAATCGCGCGTGGTGGAGAGCGGCAACAAGTGAATTTCGCCCGGGCCGACGAACACGTAAGCCAACCAATCCGCGTCGCTGTAGAGAAAGCACCCCGGCGTCTCACGCTCGGCGTTGGAAAGCAGTTCGAAGAAATACGTCCCTCGATGGGCGTGCCGGTCGCCTTTCACTTCAATGCCTTTGATTTCGCCGCCGACCTCTCCGCCGGGGAGCTGCCACAAAAGGTCAACACCACGGTGCTGAAAGCGTGGGTCGCTCTGGACGTCGTGCACGAGTGACCCCGGTGCGCTCTGAAGCAAATGTTCCCGCACCATGGCAACAGCGCGTTCGGCCGTCCCCATGACGCCATGCATTGTGTAGCGCCGCGGCATGGGGGCAGCTCACCACGAAATCTTCACGTTCCGCCAGGGTTCGCGCGTAGGGTGGGGACATGGTGCGTCGTGAAGACTCGGAGCCGGAGTTCGCGGAAGCGACCGCCGAAGCCAAGTCATGCTGTACGTCTCCAACGGGTGAAAGTCCCGTCCGGGTAATCGCCGGAGAGCCCGGTAGCAGACC
>JBJXGM010000114.1:0-16914 GCA_046155985.1 Myxococcaceae bacterium
CATCGAACACTGCGCGAGGGCGAAGCACCACACCGCTTCCAGACGGTCTAACGATTCATCGACCCCAAGAACTCGGTGTTGGAGCGCGTGGGACGCATGTGCTTGAGCACAAACTCCATCGCGTCAATCGGCGTAAACGGGTGCAGCACTTGCCGCAGCGCGGTGATGCGCGTGAGGTCATCGGGCGGCAGCAAGAGTTCTTCTTTTCGAGTTCCAGACTTGTTGATGTCCAAACAGGGGAAGATGCGCTTCTCCATCAGCTTGCGGTCCAACACGACTTCGCTGTTGCCAGTGCCTTTGAACTCTTCAAAAATGACTTCGTCCATTCGGCTGCCGGTATCAATCAGCGCGGTGCCGATGATGGTCAAAGACCCGCCCTCTTCGATGTTTCGCGCGGCGCCGAAGAAGCGTTTGGGCTTGTGAAGGGCATTGGAGTCGACACCACCCGACAGAATTTTTCCCGAGGGCGGCACGACGGTGTTGTAGGCGCGTGCCAAGCGCGTGATGGAGTCGAGCAAAATGCACACGTCGTGCTTTTGCTCCACGAGTCGCTTGGCCTTGTCGATGACCATCTCCGCGACTTGCACGTGACGCGTTGCGGGCTCATCGAACGTAGACGACACGACTTCGCCACGAACACTGCGCTCCATGTCGGTGACTTCTTCGGGACGCTCGTCCACCAGAAGCACTATCAGATAGATGTCGGGGTGATTCTGCGCGATGGCATGCGCGATGTTCTGCAAAAGAACCGTCTTACCGGCCTTCGGTGGCGCGACAATGAGACACCGCTGCCCCAAGCCGATGGGACAGAACATGTCGATAATGCGCGTCGTCATTTCTGCGCCATCGTGCTCAAGCTTGAGCTTTCGCGTCGGGTAGAGCGGCGTCAGGTTGTCGAACAGAATGCGTTCTTTGGCTTCTGCCGACTGTGGGTCGACAAAGTTGATTTTGTCGACTTTCTGCAGCGCGAAGAAACGTTCGCCCTCTCGGGGCTGACGGATCGTTCCGGTCACCGTATCGCCCGGGCGCAGGCTGAAGCGGCGCACCTGTGACGGCGACACGTAGATGTCGTCTGGACTGGGTTGGTAGTCCGAGTCTGGGCTGCGCAAGAAGCCAAACCCGTCTGACAGAAGTTCGAGGACGCCTTCGGCGTGAACTTCGAAGCCTTGCTGCGCCAGCCCGGACAGCAGGGCGAAGATGAGCTCTTGCTTCTTGAGTCCCTGCACACCTTCCAAGTTGAAGTCGTGGGCCATCTTGGCCAGCTCGGTGATTTTCATCCGCTTGAGCTGGTTGAGCCACATCACCTGGCCGGGTTTGGCCGCCGGTACCGGGGCCAAGTCGGCCGCTGCATCCGCTGCGGCATCGTCTGAATCCGGAATGCCGGATTCTTGGAGTTCGTCGTCGCGCACCGGCCGAGGCATGGCGGTGAGTACGGGCCGTGGGCTTACCTCCTCCTCGGCGGCGTCACCTCCATCGCCTTCGTCTTCGTCACGATCAACCGGGGCGTCTTCATCCGCGGGTTCGGTCCCCCGACGCCGCGAGACGACCGCTTCGGGCTCCGGCGCCTTGCGGCGCTTGCGCGGCCGGTCGTCAGAACCAGCGGGGGAAACAGGGGAAACTTCAACATCGGCTGCGGGAACTGCCTTCTCTCGACTTGAACGTGCTTTGCGCATTGTGCCTGGATCGTGCTTGGGGCTTTCGACGAATGAAGGCGTCGAACTCCTGCTCGCAACCGGAAACCTTTATCCGATGGAGCGTTCTTTCTTGAGGTATTGCGGCTGCCCGGAAAAGGGATGCCGTTTGCCCGAAAACGGAGGATCCGTCGTTCAGACGCGCGCAACGTTATTGACCTGCCCACCACGTGTCAAGGCAGAGTCGAACTTCGAGGGCAATCGTGGAACCCCAAGCGGCAAAAGCGCGTATCGATGCACTTCGTGAGGAAATCCGCCATCACGATGAGCGCTACTACACTGAAGACGCCCCGGAAATCACCGACGCCGCCTATGACCGTCTGATGCAGGAGCTGGGGGGACTCGAAAAGAGCTACCCTCAGTTTGCCGACCGCGCCTCTCCAACTCAGCGCGTCGGGGGACGTCCGAGCGAGCGGTTTGGCAAAGTCGTTCACCGAAAAGCGATGTTGTCTTTGGCGAACGCCTTTTCGGACGACGAACTGACCGAGTTCGACGAACGCTTGCGCAAACAGCTGGGTGGCACGTCTCTCCAATACGTCTGCGAGCCTAAGTTGGATGGCTTGGCCATCGCGCTGGTCTACGAAAGTGGCCGTTTCGTCCAAGGCTCCACCCGCGGCGACGGTGAAGTCGGCGAAGACGTCACGCCCAACCTCAAGACGCTGCGCTCGATTCCCTTGATGCTTCGGCCGGGGGCTCCGGCGCTGCTCGAAGTCCGGGGCGAGGTGTTCATCCGCAAGGCGGACTTCGCCAAGCTGAATACCCAACGCGAAGATACCGGTGAACCACCGTTCATGAATCCCCGCAATGCGGCAGCGGGCTCGTTGCGCCAGCTCGACCCGAGCGTCACAGCGCAACGGCCACTCGCGCTTTTTGTCTATGAGGTGGGCGAAGTCACGGACACCGCATGGACAACGCATTGGGAAAAACTGGAGCGCCTCGCCGCGCTGGGGCTTCCGATAAATCCCGAACGCAAGCGTGCGATGGGTCTTGACGATGTGCGCGCCGCGTACGAGGCGCTCGGTAAAAAGAGACACGCGCTCGCTTACGACATCGACGGACTTGTCGTGAAGCTCGACGCCGAAGAAGACCGCCTTCGCATGGGCTTTGTGTCGCGCTCACCGCGCTGGGCGATTGCCTACAAGTTCCCGCCCGAAGAAGAGGAAACGCGCGTTCTCAACATCGAAGTCAACGTCGGCCGCACGGGCGCACTCACACCAGTGGCGATCTTGGCACCGGTCACGGTGGGTGGCGTCACGGTTTCACGTGCGACGCTGCACAATGAAGACGAGCTGCGTCGCAAAGACGTGCGCATCGGCGACCACGTGTGGATTCGCCGTGCCGGCGACGTCATTCCTGAAATCGTTCGCGTACAAGTCGAGCGCCGCAACGGAGACGAACGGATATTCAACCTGCCTTCGCACTGTCCCATTTGCGGCAGCGAAGCCCTTCGCGACGACGAGGGCGCCATTTTGCGCTGCACAGGACTCACCTGCCCCGCACAGCGCAAAGAACGCTTGCGCCATTTTGCATCGCGGTTGGCCTTGGACATCGAGGGGCTCGGCGACAAGCTTGCGGCGCAATTGATTGATGGCGGGCTCGTGCAAGACGTGAGTGACCTTTTCTCGCTCACGACTGAACGCCTCGCCGCGCTTGAGCGGATGGGTGAAAAGAGCGCGCAAAACCTCGTCAACGCCATCGCCAAGAGCAAGCAGCCTTCTCTCGCGCGTTTTGTTTATTCGCTGGGGATCCGCCACGTCGGCGAGGCAACGGCCAAAGCGCTTGCGAAACATTTCCGCAGCATCAAGACGCTTCTTTCTGCCACCCTGGAAGATCTGACGCGCATTCGGGACGTTGGCCCCAAGGTGGCTCAGGAGATTTACGCATTCTTGGCCCAGCCCAAGAACCAGGCCGTCATCGACGCGCTGCTTCAGCGGGGCGTCGCGCCGCAACCACCCGGCGAGGCGCCGTCATCCGGCGCTTTTTCTGGAAAAACGGTGGTGCTGACCGGCACGCTGCCCAACCTGTCGCGAGATGAAGCAAAGCGGGCCATTGAACTCTTGGGCGGGCGCGTCTCAGGAAGTCTGTCGAAGAAGACAGATTTTCTGATCGCCGGAGAGGCGCCCGGTTCAAAGCTCGAGAAAGCACAGGAACTTGGCGTTACCGTCCTGGGCGCCGAAGCGTTTGCATCACTTTTGGCGAAGACGGAATCGACCTAGCAAGGTTCGTCAAAGCTTTACTTCTCTGGCCAGTCCGTGAAAGTCTCCGTTCAGTATCTGAATTTCTAACGACTTTTTGACGGGTGCGTCGGTGGCGAAAATGGCCTCACTCCCGCGAGCCAAGCTGGCGTTCCTTGTGCAGGCATCGATTCCGACGCGCAGTTCGAGGGGCCGCCGGTAAAAGGACCGGCGAAAACCATGTTGCCTCCAGCACCACTTCCCTTCCACATCTCAGCGCCTGCGCTTTGGCTTTGCCCGACCGACACCCGTCCGGCTGGCGGCCAAATTCTGCAGCGTTGGTCAGGATTCACCCATGGGCAGCACGCTTCTTATCAACGCCGCGGGGCGAGAAACCCGCGTCGCGCTGGTCGACAACGGCCACATCTCTGAGTTTTACCTCGAGCGAAAAAAAGACCGCGGCATCGTCGGCAACATCTACAAGGGTCGCGTCTCACGCGTGCTTCCGGGCATGCAGGCCGCCTTCGTCGACATCGGGTTAGACAAAGCAGCGTTCTTGTACGTCACCGACGTCGTCTACGACCCGGACTTCGCGCGAAGCCAGTTCGACACGACCGAGGGCGAGCACGAAGAAGCCCCCGACGTTCCGGACGAGTCGGATGCGGTCGCCAACGAGTCCAGGCCCACCGCAGCGGAGGCATCCGCGGAGAGCAGCAATGCGCAGGAAGCGAGCGCGGAAGCTTCCGACGAGGCCGAGGAATCCGAACTTGAGGCGGTGGAGGAGCAGTCTGAGGGCGCAGAGTCCGAAAGCGCTGAGCCAGAAGAACCCGCGCCGGCTCCGCCACCCAGTCCAGAAGACGCGAGCGCACAGGCAGCCGCCCCAACCTCCGCTGCGACATCGGCGGAGGCTTTGGCGCCCAACGTGAAGCCGCCCACGACTCAGAAACCGCGTGAAGAGCGCGGTGGACGACGCGCGCCCCGAGACGAGCGGGGCCGACGCCGCGGACGCCCGGACCGCCACGCCGACGCCCCACGTCGGATGACCCGCATTGAGGATGTTTTGAAAGTGGGACAAGAAGTTGTTGTCCAAGTCTCGAAAGACCCGATTGGCAGCAAGGGCGCGCGACTGACTTCACACATCAGCATTCCTGGCCGGCACTTGGTGTTCATGCCGACGGTGGATCACATCGGCATCAGCCGTCGCATCGGCAACGAGAAGGAGCGGAAGCGCCTTCGCGATACGGTGGAGCGTCTCCGACCGCCCGGAACCGGTTTCATCGTCCGCACGGTCGCTGAAAGTGTCCCGCAGGCGAAGCTGGAATCCGACATTCGATTCCTCATCGGCGTGTGGAACCAAGTCGTCCGCAAAAACGAACGGCGTGGCGGACTGGGACTCATGCATCCGGACTTGGATCTCATTCTCCGCGCGACACGTGACCTTTTTGCGCAGGACGTTGAGAAGCTCGTCGTCGATGACCGCGCGGAGTACGAGCGCATCGCGGAGTTCGTCACGGAACAAGACCCGGCCCTTCGCGACCGGGTCGTCTTGCACGACAACGAAGAACCCGTTTTCGATGCCTACGGCATCGAACAAGAAATTCAGCGCGCGACGCAGCGCAAGGTTTGGCTGAAGAGTGGCGGCTACCTCATCATTGACCAGGCCGAGGCGCTCACCGCCATCGACGTCAACTCAGGGCGGTACGTCGGAAAGAAAAGCCTCGAAGAGACCATCACCAAAATCAACACCGAGGCGGCCAAAGAAATTGTCTACCAGCTTCGATTGCGCAACATCGGCGGCATCATCATTTGCGACTTCATCGACATGGAGAAGCCGCAAAACCGCGACCGCGTTTTCAAAACGCTGCAGGAGGCCCTGGGGCGCGACAAGGCGAAAACCAACGTGTTGCGCATTTCGGAGCTCGGTCTTGTCGAGATGACGCGAAAGCGCGTCCGGGAGTCCATTGGCCGGATGCTCCACGAAGACTGCCCCAACTGCGAAGGGCAAGGCTTCGTCCAAACCGCCACAACGGTGGCCTACCAAATCTTCCGGGAAATCCGTCGCGACGCGGCGAACTACCGGGACAATGTGCTGGTGATTAATGCCAATCCCGACGTCGCCCGCCTGCTTCAGGGGGATGAGCGCGACGAACTCCGGCACCTCATGGACCGCTACAACAAGTCGATCCAGGTGAAGGCGCAACCGCACTACCATCGCGAGCAATACGACATTTACGTTCGAAGCGCGCAGGCCCAAGCCGGCGCCAACCGCGCAAAATCAGAAGCTTCTGGTCAGCCCGAACACGGTGCAACAGCCGAGGGCCCGGAGGGCTCTCAACAGCGGATGGCCGAAAATCTGTAGGTATTTTCGGCAGTTGTGGCTCACATCAAAGTTGCCTCCACCACGAGCTCTGCTAACGTCTTGAGAACGCAGGGAGAGCCCGATGCTTAAGTCCGACCTTGTCAATGTGTTGGTTGAGAAGCGTGGCGTCACGCAGAAGCAAGCTGAAGCCACCATTGAGACAATTTTCGACGCCATGAAAGACGCCCTCTGCCGCGGGGAGAACATTGAAATCCGCGGGTTGGGTGCTTTTCACGTGAAGAACTACGACGGCTACTTGGGGCGAAACCCTAAGACGAACGAGAAGATTCAGGTGAAGCCCAAGCGCGGTCTGCTTTTTAGGACTGGCAAGGAACTTCGCGACCGGGTCAATCGTGCATCGATGCCGGCAGGCGGAGCGTCTGACGACGACTCCGACGATGACACGGGCGACTAGACCCCCTTCCCTACGCCAGCGCGAGCTTTCCGAGCGGCCTGACTTGCAGTTGCGCGTCGAGCTCGCCATAGGTGAGCACCGCAACCTTCGGAAAAGCGATTTCGCAAAGTTTGCGAAGCGTCCGCCGAATGTCCGGCGCGGCGAGAAGCACCGCGTTTCCGTCACCGGAGATAGCTCTCACCCGAGCGAGTAGGCCATCGACTTGCACCGGGTCGGCGAACCCTGTGCGCAGCATTTCTTCCAACGCGGGGTCTACCAGGTAGGCGAACAAGGCCCCTTGGGGGGCGAATTGATGGCTGAGCTGCCGGCAAAGCGCCACACGACAGCGCTCTGCCAACGCCGCGGCATCGCCTTCGGTCGCCGGTGCAACGAGGGCTTCAAGAATCAGCCGCAGGTTGTGAATGCTCACCTGCTCTGCCAGCAAGCGTCCAAGCACCTCGGTGATGAGTGGCAGCGGCACCTTCTTCAGAGCTTCCTGAATCAGAACAGGGGCGGTTGCCTCCAACCCGTCCAAAAGCGAGCGGACTTCCTGAACACCCAAAAGCTGCGCTGCGTAGGGCTTGAGGCGCGCCATGACCGCTTCGGCCAAAAGGTCCTCGCTCGCGCGCGCACTCCAAAGGGTCCGGCCCAGACGCTTCTCGTCGCCGACGCGCAAGAAGGTGATGGGTGAGCCCGTCGACGGGTCCTTCGCGGCCTCGCCGGCGATTCCGAGCGCGGTGAGTTCTTCCAGGGGCGCCGAGACAGCGATGCGCCCAGGTTCAAAGTCACCCTCGCCCACCGGCACACCGTCCAGCAGAACGCGGTAGCCCGCTTTGCGGTCGGGCGCACAGGTGACATGGATGCCCGTCAGGGGGAGCCCCAACTCGAGCCGGAGCGCTCTCTGAGCGCGGTCCAGACTGTCCGAAATCGACTGCGTGACCTGTACGCGCGCCTCGGAAGACACCCACGGTCCGCTCAATTCCAAGGAGAGCCGAGGCGTACCCTCGAAAGTTGTTAGCGCTGACCCGGGTGCCTTCGTTGGGGTGGTACCCGTGCGCTGTCCGTTCTCACCGCCCCGCCGCCAAAGCGCTCCGGCCCACGCCAATGCGGCAACACCCAGCGTGCCAAAGGCCCATCGGGGCATGCCTGGCAGGCAGGCCAGCGCAAGACACCCCATGGAAACGACCACGAGCGTCTTGGGGTTCTGAAGAAACTGTGAACCGATTTCGCCCCCCAACGACGCGCCCACCTCCGCCGGAGAAACCCGCGTCACCACAAGGCCCGCCGCAACCGCGACACACAGCGACGGTATCTGCGACACCAGGCCGTCCCCAATGGCAATGAGCGCGTAATTCGCCGCCGCCTCTTGGAATGACATTCCGCCACTGGCCACGCCTACGCCCGTTCCGGCAACCAGGTTGACCAAGACGATGAGAAGGCCAGCGATGACATCGCCTTTCACGAACTTCATCGCGCCATCCATCGCCCCAAACATCTGGGATTCGCGTTCCAGGTTGCGCCGGCGCAACGCCGCCACAGCCGCATCGATTGAGCCCGCACGCAGGTCAGCGTCAATGGACATCTGTTTGCCGGGCATCGCATCCAGACTGAATCGAGCCGAGACCTCTGCAACGCGTTCGGAGCCCTTGGCGACAACGACGAACTGCACCACGCAAAGAATCACGAAGACAACGGCGCCGACAACGTAGTCCCCGCGGACGACGAACTCGCCGAACGCCTCAATGAGTTTCCCCGCGTGCCCCTCTGAGAGCGCGAGGCGCGTTGATGAAATATTGAGCGAAAGCCGACCCAGCGTGGTGACGAGCAGCAGCGTCGGAAACGCGGTGACGGCAAGCGCGTCTTTTGCGTACAGCGCCGCGATGAGCAGCGCCACGCCGGCAGCAAGACTCGTCGCCAGGCCAAAATCCAAAAGCCACGCGGGCAAAGGAACCACCATGGCAGCCACCACAAGTGTGACCACCAGAGCCACCACGACGTCTGGGCCCAGAAACGTCTTGAGCCTCATGACACGCCTCCCGGTGCGTGCGCGTCGGCTGCGAACTGAAGCACCGCTGCGGCTGCTTGGTAGAGCTCTTCTGGGATGGCTTCACCCACTTCCAGATGAATGAGCGAGCGTGCGAGCGGCACATCGCGAACCACTGGAATCCCCAAGCGACTGGCCTCAGCTCGAATCCACGCGGCGTCGGTCTCAAGACCCCGCGCCACCACGTAGGGCGTTTCGGACTCGCGCCCCTCGTAACGAAGCGCGACAGCCAGATGCGTGGGATTGACGACGACCACGTTCGCATGCGCAACACCACGTGCAGGGCCGCCGAGCATCAGTTGTCGATGCATCGCACGCCTTTGGGCCTTCACTTCAGGGTTGCTTTCGGCGTCTTTGAGTTCTTGCTTCAATTCCTCACGCGACATTCGGATTTGCTTCTCTGTTCTCCACCGTTCGAAAACGAAATCCGCGACGCCTGTCACAATCAGCAGGACGAGACCGCTCACAGCGAAACGGGCGAGCAACCCACCCGCACCCGCAGCACTCGACACTGCCAAGAACGAGGGCGCCAACGTCCACGCGATGAGCGCCGCAAATCCGCTGAGAAGCAGAGTGCCTTTCACTGGGCCAGCCAGGGCCGCAGGCGACATCAGCCGCTTGAATCCTCGGCCCGGGGAGATGCGGTCAGCGTCGACGCGAACAGGCGTCGCGACCCAGGGACGCGCTGCGCAGAACCCGGCCACACCTAGCGCACCTGCCGCACCAAGCGCGGTGGGTGGCATGACCCAGCGGAGCCATGTGTCCATCGCGTGTCCGACAGCGCTGTCGACCGAAGCCGCGGGCGACTGCCATGCGTCCCGAATCCACTGAAGCGGGCCCTGCGTTTGAGTCGCAAGCACCCAAAGCAACCCTGCGACGACGCCGACCGCTGCGCCCGCAGTGTTGGCAAGCGTGCTGCGCGCAAACTGCCCTTTTTTGCGTGCCTTCAAGCGTCGCGCAGGCGTCGCGGGGAATCGCTTCTCGGTCATGGTGACACCCCCGATGCTCCAAGGAATGGAACCATCTCAGCGTGGCGGACCCACCGGTCGGCCACGATGCTGAGGCTCGCGTAGAGAACGAAGCCACCGAGCCAGGGTTTAAGGGCCAACCCACTGTCGAACAACGAAAGCCCCGTACCGCGCGCAACCGCCCCCAGAGCCAAATCAATGCAAAGCGACACCGCTGCAACGGGCGCCCCAAGGGCGAGTGCAAACGCCAGCGTGTCTCCCGCCCAAGTGAGCACTTGTTGCACGTTCACGGCGGACGCTGAAGCGAGGCCAAGCGGTGCACTGACGAAAGTGCGCAAAAGCGCATTCAGAAAGATTGGGCTCAGTTCCGCAGTGGCGACGGCGAGCAGCAGCTGGTGCAACAACTCGCTGCTGGGCGCGTCCTTGGCACCCACACCTGGCAGAGCGGCTTCCGATGATGCACCCCGGAAGACATCCATCATCGCGCCGCCCATCTTCGCCCCCTCAAACGGTAGCGAAGCCAAGAGCCCAAGAAACGTGCCGTACCCGCTCTCTTTGAGAACCCCACCCACAAGACGCCATGCGCCGTCAATGCTCAGCGGCGCTGAGACGCCACAAACGAGATGAAGCAGGCCCGACACACTCAGAACGACTCCTAAGCGCACTGGCGTGGGAGCTACCCGCCCCCCAAACAGCGGGCAGAGAAACACGATGGGCAGAAGTCGCGCAGCGCACAGCGCAATGCTTGCCAACGGCGCCCACAGTTCAGCGGCGGCGTTCAAGATTGCACCCATGGAATCGAGATTAAGAGCTGCGCGGCAAACCGGGAGAGCTGTCTGGCCATCCATGGGCCAGCCAAAAGCAATGACACCGCCGCCGCTGCAAGCTTGGGCACAACACTCAACGTCGAGTCTTGAATTTGTGTCGTCGCCTGAAAAAGACTTGAGAGAAACCCCGCAATCAGACTCGCCATGATGGCGGGCAGGGAACCCAGCAACATCAAGAGAAGCGCTTCCTTCCCCAGCGTGAGCAATGCGTCGGGCCCCATCGCGTCACCGGTAACCGAGCATGAGACCACTCGCGAGAAGCGACCAACCATCGACGGCGACGAAGAGAAGCACCTTGAACGGAAGGCTCACTTGTGTGGGGGAAAGCGTTTGCATCCCCAACGCCAAAAGAACGTTGGCCATCACCATGTCGAGGACAAGGAACGGAAGAAAAATGAGAAAGCCAATTCGGAAGGCTTCCTTAAGTTCGGTCATGACAAACGCGGGGACGACGACGAACCAATGGGTGCCTTCGACAACGGCCTCGCCTTCGCCGGTCCGCAGTTCGCGCGCGAGGCCAATGAACCTGGCGCGCTCGTCCGCGCTTCCATGTCGGACCAGAAAATCGTGAAGCGGCTTGCTCGCCCGTGACGCCACCGACATGAGTTCCGCGCCACTGACGTTCGCGTGCAACTGAGCTCCTGTGGCGTACATGCGCTCAAACACAGGCGCCATGACCGCGGCGGAAAGAACCGCCGCAAGCCCCGTCAGGACAAGTGTCGGCGGGACTTGTTGGGCGCCCATTGCTGACCGCGCAAGGGACAGAACAACCAGAATCTTCGAGAAACAGGTCAGCATGACGATGCCGAAAGGGACCAATGCGAACACCGCCAGCAAGCCAACCAGCGGAAGCGGACTCGCGCTCCACGCATCCACCCCACTGGCGACGGTAGCAATCACTGAAGCGAAGCGCTGACTTCCGCCTGTGGCGAAAGTGCGCCCCCCACACCCACTTGGGCGGTGTCACCGTGGGCCAAGCCCGCGTCATCGGCCGCGATGCGCTGCGCGAAACCTTCCCCGTGAACGATCAGAAATCGACGTCCCTCCCAGGCGACAACCGCCAACCGACTTCGTGGCCCAATGGCCAGGCCGGCTTCTACGTGCAGCGTCTGGACTGCGCGGCCTGCCACGGGTGTCCGGCGACGCTTCCATAGAACGGCTGCGAGCAGGGCCAGCGCGGCCAATACCAGCTTGGCAAGTGCCGCGGCTGTCATGCGCCCTCCCCAGCGAGGGCGATGATGCGCGCAGCAAGTTCGCCTTCCACTTCGAGAAGCTCCGCTCTTCCAATCAGGCGCCGCCCGATTCGCAACGAAACGGGCCGACTCGTCGCCAAGTGCAACGGCAGCGTGTCGCCTGGCTGCAATGAAGCGATGGCCCCCAGCGGAACCGTCACTTCGTCGAACACGATGTCCACTTCGAGTGGCAAATCTTGTGGAAGCGTCTCTAGCGGAACAGCTTGTGTGAGCATGTTTTCCTCCTCCGGCGTGCCCCAGGGCTGACAAGACTGAAAAGCAAAACCCTTTGGCCCGAATTCGCCGTGAAGACGGAAACGCGAGGCCTCGAGGATGCCCTGCGCGTTGAGCGTCGCCGACACATGCCGGACTGCCGTGAGCAGGACCACATCGCCCATTCGAAGGGAGGCACTGTCCTCCCTGGAGAGCAACGCACCGCGGAGAATCGGCGCCAACTGGATGCACGCCGCCCGGTGGGAGCGCGCAGCACGCGTGGGTTGCCGGCGCTGTCGCGCAACCCGACACTTCAGGAAACTCTCAGGAATCAGAAGACGGGCGCCGTGATGGCTTTCGCCGAGATGAAGCGAAACATCGACCACAGCGTGCGCACGCGTTGAAGCCGCCGTGGGCAGCTGCTCCTCATCGAGCACAAGACCGACAAGACGCGGGCGCCAGAATGCATCGGCAAGCTCAACAGCACGAACACCCGCGATGGCGGACAGGGCGACGTAATTCGCCGCCGCCTTTTCCGCTCGGGTGAGGCGGCTGGCCGGCGCGAGGCCCACCTGCACAGCGCACAAGCGTGAAAGGAGCGCACTGAGCTCGCAGAAAGACATCTGCAAAAGCCCTGTGATGCGCTCTTCCCCGAGTTCGATGACGAACGTCGCTTGCCGAAACGCCTTGTCCGACTCCGGCAGCAGCGTGGTGTCGAGCAACCGCGCACGAACGTTCACGGGCACAGAAAGCGTCTCCCTCAAGCAGCGCGCGACGGAAGCACGCGCTTGTTCAAGGGCCTCGAGGACTTCCGGATGTTCGGCAAGGAGGAGCGCCCCACACGTCACAGACCGTGGTCGATAGCGTGGGGGCTTCGCATGGCTCACCGTTCGCAGATTGGCTGTGTTCAAGACGCCCTCTTCTCGTCGGACTCACCTGTGCGTGCACTCGTGAAGCCGTCTTGCGGAAAAGACTGCAATGGATGGGCCAATCGCTTTCGGCACGGCATGGCCTTGCACTTGGTCCGCCAAGGGAGACGAGGCGGCGACTTTGAGACAGGCTCCCAGAGCAACGCGGTAGACACCCACCGCGTGTTCGACTTCGGTCGCGCAACGACGCGCTGCGTCTGGCCGCGGTCCAAAGACACATCGCAGAAGTCTTTTTCGTTCTTGGCTTGAGAGGGCCACGAACTTTTGCGCTTGCTGCTGGGCGACTTCTCGCTGGGCATCGGCCAGACCAACGAACAGATCGAAAGCCGCACCCCTCGCAACGGCACACGCAAAAAGGGCAGCGTCGGCTTCGGCCTTGGCTTGCGTCCCTGGAGGTCTTGGGGCCGCTACGTTTTGCGTGGCCATCGCCATCCTCGCAGCCCACCAAAAACGAGCGTGACGCCCGCAATCGCGAGCCCTGTCAGAAGCGGAATGCTTGCGGAGGCGTGCGGCGGCTTCTTCACCGTCGACGATGTCGAACGTACAGAGATTTCATCGATGACGACGGCGACCGCTTCGGCGGAGAGCCCCTCGACAGCCCCTGCGACCAGTGACTGGATTCCAACGCGTTGGTCACGGAGCCTGTTCCCTGCCTCTGGACGTGCACGAACGAAAACAGACGCCTTGGCGGGTGCAGCCGATTGGCCAGGACGTGGCGGCGGCGGCAGAGCAAGGTGCACCCGTGCAGAAGCGACACCCTCGAAGGATTCCACTGTTCGGGCGAGCTCTCCGCTCAACGCGGATTGGTAAAGCGCCCGTTCCTCTGAGCTGGAAGGCACGAGCGCGCCATGCCCATAGACTTCACGAAACCCCTCGGCCTTGGCGCGGGGGAGTCCGGCTTCCGCGAGAACGCGCAAAGCTGCAGTGCCATGCTCTCGCTTCACCTCGACAGACCATGTGGGCTTCTTCCCTCCCGACGCCACCTTGAGCGATTCGATGCCGGCAGCAGCCAGGACACCTTGAACCGCATTGGCATCGGACTCGTCGAGCCCTGACTGAATCTGCGACGCGCACGCCGACAACAAAAGCAACGAAACAATGAGGCATGTTTTCATGGACTAGACCTGTGTTTGGAGAACTTGCTTCACCCCGCCGGTCGCTTTTTCAACAACACGACCGACCAGGTCGACTTCATGGCTTGCGCGATAAACTTGGGTTTGGAATGCCAAGAGTTCCCCTGGCGAAAACGTTCGCCCCGAGCGCGCGAGCTCCAGAATTCGGTCAAGCTGAACCTGAGCTGTTTGAACGCGGTCAAACGCCCGAACGGCCGCATCGGTGCCGCCAGACGCCGGACGGCTTGCAACCGAAGCCGCATCGTGACGCGGCGGCGGTGACTGCACCGACTTTGCGGACACAGCGCGCAGCGCTTTCTGGAACGAAGCGACTTGGGGCGGAGGAAGAGACGCCGCAGCGAGAGGAGAAATGGGGGCCATGGCGCTCTACCGAATGTTGTTGATGGCTGCTTTGGCAGAGTCCGCACGCACTTTGAGGATGTTCGATGCAGCCGTGTACTGCTGATTCTCCTGCTGCATGGCGCGTTGAAGAATGAGGTACTCGCTTGGGTTGAGTTCACCGCCATTTTCCATTTTGGCCAGAAGCTCTTGGATCGCCGGCGAGCTCAACCCACCGTTCCCGAAAGCAGCGTTGCGCGCCATTCCCGCGCCCATGACGCCACCCGCAGAATAGACCGCCGGCGTCGCGTGACTGGCCGATGCTGTGGAGACGACCGACTGAACACCTGACACAGCGGTGCTCAGCAGCGGAGCACTGCCCAGCGCCCGCGAAACAAGGCCTGCCCCTTTGGAAAAAACGCTCCCAAGGTTGTCAGCCAACAAAGAGCCGAAGTCCCTTTTGGGGGTCTGCCGCGCAACAGTTTCAGTGGGGGTGAGGGACTCCAGGCGATTGGGATGAGACATGACACGCTCCTTTGCGTGCCCCACCCCACTTCATGCCGCGTGCCAACGTTCAAAGCCCCGAAATTCGAGCATGGCGCGGGTGGCGCTGTCTCGATATCGCCTCTCCGCAGTCCAAGCGTTGGACGTCAGCTGCGTCTCGTCCGCATCAACCTCGGAGCGGTCTAACCCCAGAGATCGCTTGAGTTGAGCGTGGATCGCGAAGGAGTTTTGGCCGAGGCCGCGAAGCGAGGCGCGGCAGTGCCCTTTGGCACGGCGCGCCGAGCGACAAAGGGATCGGGCAAAAGAACCAGCGAGGCCTGATCAACTCAAGCGATTTCTGGGGTTAAGCCTCAGCGAAGAAACGCGTCAGCGCATCTTTCTGCGCGTGGGCGTCTTCCATTCCCAGCGTGATGAGGTCCCTGGCATAGGCACCGTCAAAAAGCAGATAGCTCGCCAAGTCCCCTTCCGCGACAAGCTGACTCTTCGCCAGCCGATGCAAAAGCTTCGTGGGCAGTGATGGGCTGGTCAGCGCGGGCAGTCGGTCTTTCTTCGCGTGCTTGGCCGCAATCAACGCGATGTCTTGCGAGGGCCGCAGCACCAAGTCCTGAACCAAGCGGTAAGGCTGACCCCGCGCCGCCCGAATCGTCTCGTTGATGCGCTCAATGAAATCCGGGCCGAAGGTGGCTTGGCCAGACTCCAAGATGCCGTTGAAGCGGCGCAGCCGGTCCAGGTCGTAGTCGGTATGGTCCAAAAGCAGCGCGTTCAGCAGTTTCCCCATCAACATGGGCGTGGTCGGGTAAGCCGTCGTTGTGGGCGTCGGCGAAACGCGCGTTGAACGCGTTTTGAGCGACACAATCAGCACGCGCGTGGCGCCCAGACGCAGGGCTGGAGAAAGCGGCGTATTTTGTCTCAAACTTCCATCACAAAAAAATTCTTGCTCCACACGCACCGGTCGAAACAGCAGCGGAATCGCCGCCGATGCCAGCGCGTGGTCTGGGCCGATGACCGCGGGTCGAGCGACAGTGGTGGGGTCACGGCTCCAGGCCGGGACGCCGCCTTCCCGCCGCTGAACGAACACCACCGTCTTCCCGCTTCGAATTTCGGTGGCCGTCACCGAAAGCGCCGAAAGATGGCCGGCGGCGAGATTGCGCGCGATGCCCTTCCAATCGGTCTGCGTTCGAACCATCTGCTCCAAGGGCTCAGGGTGAAGCACATGGTCCAAGCGCCAGCCGGCCAAGGGGCCATCGTTGGTTGCGGCGCGCCACATCCGGCGGCTGAGCGTCCACAAATCGGCGCCGTGGACCCCGTAGACCTCTTCGAGGCTGAGACTTTCCCAGAGCGCTGCGAGTTCGCGCCCCTGGCTTTCCGCCCGGTCCATCGTGGCAGCGAGGTAACAGGCCGTCACTGCGCCCACGGACGTTCCGCAAAGAATGTCGAAGCGAGGCTGGTGCCCAAGGGACTTCGGGAGTTCTTCCCGCAGATAGCGAACAATCCCAGCTTCGTAGGCGCCTCGTGCTCCACCACCAGAAAACACCAGGGCCACTGAAGACGCGCTCACCCGCCCAGTCTACCGAGTCAGGCGCCAGACGCAGAAAAGTTGCATCGTTTCCTGAGCCGCCGAAACTCCCCAAACGCTTTTCTGGAGGCTCGCGTGGCCACAACAACAACCCCTATCGCAGAACGTTACCACCCACGCGTCGAGGCAAACCTCATGGTGCGCGTCAACACCGGCCGGCGGGATTGGGTCGTGCGCGCCACGAATCTGTCGATGGACGGGTTGTACGTTTCAGGCGACGTTCCGCTTCCCAGGCGTGTGATGGTGACGATTCCTTTGCCAAGCGGCGAAGAAGTCGTCACGGGTTGTGACGTGTCGCGCGCCGATGACTCCGGCGCCGCGCTTCGGTTCGACACTTTGGACTGGGATCATCTCATTGCCCTGGCGCGTTTCCTCAATCCGCGCCTGCCCTAGTGCCCCGGCGAGGGATTTTCGATCATGGCGAGGGCACAGAGACGCGAGCAAGACAAGGAAGGCCGAAGCGAGAGTACCTCGCGGTACGGCGCGAGGCCTGACGCAGGATTGCGATGCGGATCGGTGGCCGCAGCGAGCGAAAATCCCTCGCCGGGGCAC
>JBJXGM010000124.1:0-3443 GCA_046155985.1 Myxococcaceae bacterium
CGAGGCCTGACACAGGATTGCGATGCGGATCGGTGGCCGCAGCGAGCGAAAATCCCTCGCCGGGGCACTAGGAGCCGACTTTGTCTCGGATTTCTTCTTTGTCGGTGGCATGAAGCACTACAGGCTCAGACTTGCGCAAAATCACGTCTTCACTCACCAAAACTTCCCGGGCGGTCTTCCGGGAAGGCAGTTCGTACATGACGTCAAGCATGGCGCTTTCCAAAATGGCCCGCAGTCCACGGGCACCCGCCTTTCGGCGAATCGCTTCGGTGGCAATCGCCTTGAGCGCGCCATCGGTGAATTTGAGCGAAACCCCATCCAGCTCAAACAGCTTCTTGTATTGCTTCACCAGGGCGTTCTTGGGCTGACCCAAGATGTCGACCAGCGCCTTTTCGTCGAGTTCTTCCAGTGCCGTAACAATCGGCAACCGTCCGATGAATTCGGGAATCATCCCAAACTTCAGCAAGTCCTCTGGTTCCACGCGCTGGAGAAGTTCGCTGAGGTTGCGCTGCTTTTTGCTGTGAATTTCGGCCCCGAAACCCAGGTTCCGGCCACCCAGACGGCGCTCAATGATTTGGTCGAGTCCGCCAAACGCGCCGCCACAGATGAAGAGAATGTTCGTCGTGTCGACTTGCAAAAACTCTTGCTGCGGGTGCTTGCGTCCACCCTTCGGCGGCACGTTCGCGATGGTGCCTTCGATGATTTTCAACAGCGCTTGCTGAACACCTTCGCCCGACACGTCTCGCGTGATGGAGGGGTTTTCACTCTTGCGCGCAATCTTATCGATTTCGTCGATGTAGACGATGCCGCGCTGCGCCCGCTCGATGTCGTGGTCAGCAGCCTGCAGCAAGTTGACGATGATGTTCTCAACGTCCTCGCCGACGTAACCGGCTTCGGTCAGGCACGTGGCGTCGGCAATGGTGAACGGCACGTTAAGAATGCGCGCCAAAGTCTGCGCCAGCAGGGTCTTTCCTGACCCCGTGGGGCCCAGCATCAGAATGTTCGACTTTTGGAGCTCGACGTCGTCCAGCGCAACCTTGGACTCAATGCGCTTGTAGTGGTTGTGTACGGCGACCGCGAGCACCTTCTTCGCGCGCTCCTGGCCCACCACATACGCGTCAAGGATGCTCTTAATTTCAGAGGGCCTCGGCACACGCAGTTTCGTGTCTTTGGCCTCTTCGCGGTCGATTTCCTCAGCGATGATGTCGTTGCACAGCCCGATGCATTCATCGCAAATGTAAACAGTGGGCCCGGCGATGAGCTTCTTCACTTCTTTCTGCGATTTGCCGCAGAACGAGCAGCAGAGGGTCTGACTGTCGCGCTTTTCGACGTTCTTTCCAGCCATGACCCCTCGTTCCAGCCTTTGGGCCAGCTTCGTCAGCCCAGCCTCATCTGCACTTCAGCCTAGTCAGCGGTGCTGACCAGCGTCCACGTTCTGTCCCCCGCCACGGCAACGCCAACCCGCGACAACGCAACGCACAACAGTCCTCAGGTCGCCTTTAGACCTACAAGTCGACTGACAAAGCGCCTTACAAGTCTTTGCGCCGGTCATCTTTAGAGCCGGCGGGGCCAGGCGTCTTGCGGTTTTGCACGACGACCTCGTCGATGATTCCGTACTTCAGGGCTTCGGTTGCCCCCATGAAGTAATCGCGGTCGGTGTCCTTTTCAATGCGTTCGAGTGCTTGCCCAGTGTGCGTGGCGATTATTTCATTGAGGCGGGCTTTGAGCCGGAGAATTTCTTTCGCCTGAATCTCGATGTCCGTCGCCTGCCCTCGGGTCCCCCCCAAAGGCTGGTGAATCATGATGCGGGAGTTGGGCAGGGACAGTCGCTTGCCCTTGGCGCCCGCCAAGAGAAGCAGTGCGCCCATCGACGAACACTGGCCCATGCAAATGGTGGACACGGGCGGCTTCACGTATTGCATGGTGTCGTAGATGGCCATGCCCGCGGTCACCGAACCCCCGGGCGAATTGAGGTAGAGGTTGATTTCTTTGTCGGGGTCTTCCGACTCCAAGAACAACATCTGCGCCACGATGACGTTGGCCACGTCGTCATCAATTTCGGTTCCCAACAGAATGATGCGGTCCTTCAGAAGACGGCTGTAGATGTCGTAAGAGCGTTCACCGCGGTGGGTCTGCTCAATGACATACGGCACAGGCATAAACGGCATGTGGGCTCCTTAGTGGCGCTGCGAATGCTCTAACATCAAGAATACTTCGCGGCAGCTTTCAGGAATTCAACCGTCTTTTCTTCCCGAATTCGAAGCGCGAGCGATTCCCGCTCTTTGGGCTTCCGAAAGTGTTTTCGCAATGCCGCTGCGTGCTCGGCTGCATCCACGGCCATTTTTTCGATGCGCTGGTCCACTTCTTCATCGGTGGCTGCGATTGTTTCTTTCTCTGAAATCGCCTCGAGCAAAAGAGCGCCCTTCACTTCTTTGACGGCCCGCTCGCGCATTTCGCCGCGCAGTGTCTCGAAATCGAGGTTCAACATGCGCGGGTCAACCCCACTGCGTGCGAGCGAGCGCAGTGCGCCGTCGAGCATGGAATCAATCGCGCGTTCCACCATCGCAGAAGGCACTTCAAACGCGTTGCGCTCAACAAGCGCCGACATCAAACCGTCGCGTTCGGTCGTGTCGGCTTTGCTGCTGGCGGCGTTTTCGAGGTCTTCGCGCAGCTTTTTCTTCAGCGCATCCAGTGTTTCGACTTCCAGCCCCGATTCCTTCGCAAAAGCATCATCGAGCGCCGGCAATACTTTGGTCTTGAGCTCACGCACCGTGAGTTCAAAGTGAGCGACTTTCCCGCCCAATTCTTCGACCCGATACTCTTTGGGGAACGCGTAGTCGAAGGCCTTGGTGGCCCCAATCGCCGTGCCCTCCAGCGCTGGCGCATGAGAATCGACCAGATCGCCCGGTGTCACTTCCACGGTCACATTCTGGCCATCACCACCTGGGTAAGGCTTGCCCTCGATGGTGGAGCGAATGTCGACCACCGCGAAGTCTCCCGAAGACGTCACCGTGCGGCCCTGAACCGGCTCGAGCCGGCTGGCACGTTCTTGAAGCTGCTTGAGCTGCTCGTCGATTTCAGCGTCGGTAACGTCTCGCTTTTCCTTCTTGAGCGCGAGCGCTTTGTAATCCTTCGGGTCAACCTTAGGCTTCACCTCGACACGCGCTTCAAAAGTAAACGGCGCGTCCGCGCGAAACTCCAGCTTCGTCACGGTGGGCCCTGAAACCGCAGGGACTTTCTTTTCTTCGATGGCCGCAAAGAACGAGCGTTCCACGACACGCTGCTTCACATCGTCTTCGACTTGGGCCTTGTAACGCTGCTCCAAAATGCGGCGCGGCGCCTTGCCGGGCCGAAAACCGTCGATGCGCACTTGGCGAGACAGGTGTGCGTAGGCCTTGTCCAGCTCTTCGCGAACAGTTTCGGGGGGGACTTCGATGGAGAGC
>JBJXGM010000133.1:0-30028 GCA_046155985.1 Myxococcaceae bacterium
TTCGGCCGAAACCTATCTACGTCGGGTCCGGCTTGGGCGTCGTCTTGCCGCTCGGCGGGAGCTTCGGCGGGCGGATGTACGCTTTGGGCAGGGTACCGGTCAGCGATTTCAAGAAGGTGACGATGCTTGCGGCCTCTTCGTCCGTGAGTTTCTTGCCGAGTTGGTGGCGTGCCATCCACTTCACGGCTTCATCGAGCTTGGTGACTTGTCCGTTGTGAAAGTACGGGGCCGTCTTCTCGATGTTTCGAAGTGAGGGGACGCGAAACATGCCGCGGTCGCTCTCGACTTTAGTGACGTCAAAGCGCCCCGCATCTTTCGAATCGGGCCAGGGCTCCACCAAGCCCAGTTTCTGAAACATGCTTCCGCCCATGCCTGCCCCCATGTGACAAGCGGTGCATCCGGTTGCCGCAAACTTGGTGAGGCCTTCCTTTTCAGCTGCCGTGAGCGCTTGCTTGTCGCCGGCCAGGTACTTGTCAAAACGCGATGGCGTGACGAGTCGGCGCTCGAACGCGCCGATGGCTTTCGCCACGTTGTCGAAAGTCACGGGATCAGCAGCGTCGGGAAAGGCTTTCTTGAACGCTGCGACATAGCCGGGAATGGACTTCAAGGTGTCGATGACAGCGGCTTCGCTCACGGCGGCCATCTCCACAGGATTGTTGATGGGCCCCTTGGCTTGGTCTTCCAAAGTTGCAGCGCGCCCGTCCCAGAACTGCGCGACATGGTTTCCCGCGTTGTAGACCGTGGGCGAATTGCGGCCGCCAAGTTGTTTCTTGTGCCCGGGCGAAAACGGTTTTCCATCGACGCCGAATTTCGCCAAGTCATGGCAAGAGTTGCAGGACACGTCATGATTCTTGGAAAGCCGCTTTTCAAAAAACAGCATGCGGCCCAAAGCGATTTTCGCGTCCGAAGGGGCATTCGCAGGGATGTCGTAGTGAGCGGGCAATGGCGCGAAGCTCGCCAGCGTGGCTGGGGCGGGCTCACTGCTTTGAGCAGCGGCCGGTGATGCACAAATCACCAGAGCAGAGACGAAGGCAATCATCGGGCGGGTCTCCTGAGAAAAACGGCAGCGCACCATAGCTGATGCCCGACGAGCGAGGCGCCAGATTCTTCGAAGCTGTTCGGTCCAACAATTTCAGCTATATATAAAATATACTTTACGTAATATGCGATATTGATAAATTATATGCGTGTCTAAGAACTCGGCATCACGTGACAAGCTGCCGGCTTCTGTTCAATCGGTATTGAAGCAGCTGGGTGAGAACTTCGCTGTCGCGCGCGTTCGGAGACGAGAGTCGCAGCGCGTTTGGGCGAAGCGCTTGGGCATTACGATTCCCACGTTGATTCGCCTCGAAAAGGGCGACGCAGGTATCAGCATCGGAATTTTCGCTACCGCGTTGTGGCTGATGGGTCGGCATCGCGCGCTGGCGGAAGTCAATGCGCCTCGCGAAGATCTCGGTGCCCTCGAAAAAGACGTTCGCCACGCACTCACACGGCGTGTTCGCTCAAAGTTGTCCATCGCGTCGAGACTGCGTGGGCAGGAGTCTGACGATGCCTAAGGACCAAGGGCGCTTGCCGCGCTCCAGTTCAACGAAGGCGTTGTCGGTATCCCAATCTTACCGGCCCACCGACAGGCTGTTTCTTTGGTTTTTGGGAGATCCCGCCAAGCCTCGCTACGTGGGCGAAATCAATTGGGTGCGCTCGCTGGCGGGTGTTTCCCTGGCCTATTCACCTGCATGGCTCGATCACGGGTTCCCACTGAGTGAAGACCTGCCCTTGATGGCGCAAGAGTTTTTTCCCACCGAAAAGAATGCGGCTGTTGGCAGCGTGGATGACGCGAGACCAGACCGATGGGGCGAGCGACTGATTCGATTCATCGATAAGCCCCCTCGCCTTTCTCTTCTCGAATACCTTTTTTTCGCTGGAGATGAGCGCTTTGGAGCGCTGGGCGTGTCCACATCCCCAGAGCGCTATCTGCCGCGAACCACCGGTCCGCTTCCCACGCTCAAGGAAGTGGCACGCGTGTACGAGCTTGTTCAAGACGTGCTGGAGAATGTGCCGATTCCTGAACCGGAGCGAAGACTCGTGTCTCCGGGCGTCACCATGGGGGGCGCAAGGCCCAAGGCGCTTCTGGAACTCGATGGCCAACAGTGGATTGTGAAATTTCTGAGCGGTGAGCCGATCGATCTGCCTTTAATCGAGCACGCATCAATGACACTCGCTGCGCGTGCCGGAATACGGGCGGCAACCACTCGTGCGATCCCGCTGCAGGATGGGCACGCCCTCGCCGTACTCCGATTTGATCGCCGAAAAGGAAAGCGTGTCCATGCACTGTCCGCCAAAGTGGCGCTCAAGGGCGCGGAAGAGCAATTCGGTTATCCGGAATTGGCCCAGTTGCTTCGCCGCCGTGGCGTGGTCGAAAACGATGTTTCCGTTGTCCAGTCCCGTGAACTCTTTCGGAGGATGATTTTCAACATTCTGTTCGACAACACGGATGACCACGAGAAGAACCATGTTCTCCTGGTGAACGACGCGTTCCAGTATGAGCTTTCACCTGCATTCGACGTCCTTCCCTCTGGGCAGGCGCTGGGGTTTCAGCAGATGCGGGTAGGTGAGCAGATGGGCGATTCCACTCTCGAAAACGCGATGTCGCTGCACCAAGCCTTCTCGCTCAACGCCAACGAGGCCATTTCAGAAATCCGTCGTGTCGCACGCACGGTGCAAGGTTGGAAGAATCACTTCAAGAAGATGGGTGTCCGGGATTCCGACGTTGAAGCGTTGGCCGAACACGTGGACCGCCCATTCTTGAAAGACCAACGGGAAGAATTTGGTGGTCGCGCAACGTCGGGCTGACGTTGGCGCGTGGATGGGCATACCTTCAGTCAGCCGCAGGCAACCACCCTGTCCACGGCCCACGCCGCGTCGGATGCGCGAGCGCTTTCTCTAAGGCGTCTAGAAAGCGTTTCCTGGGCCAGTGGGTCGCGCCGAAACGTGCGAGGTGTTCGGTCTCGACCTGACAGTCGATGAATTGAAAGCCTTCTTGAAAAAGGTGGCGGGCCAACGTCGCAAACGCAACTTTCGAAGCGTCAGGCCGTTTCGCAAACATGCTTTCGCCGAAAAATGCTGCACCCAACGAGACGCCGTACAGCCCGCCCTGCAGCGCGTTGTCCTG
Organism: Myxococcaceae bacterium; assembly: GCA_046155985.1. Classification (GTDB taxonomy): domain Bacteria; phylum Myxococcota; class Myxococcia; order Myxococcales; family Myxococcaceae; genus JBJXGM01. Next base: position 3,170 of record JBJXGM010000133.1, read on the forward strand.
CCAGGCCTCGATAGAATGCGCGTAACCGAGTCGATGAAGCTTGGTGTATGCGCGCTGCATTTCCGGCGTAATCCAGGTGCCATGCTGCCCTGGTCGGTAGGCGTCCTTGCAGCCCTGGATGACGTCCGCAAACGCGGTGTCTAGACGGATTTCAAAAGCGTGGCGTCGCAGCGCCTTCTCCACGCTTCGAGGAATATGCAGCGTTTCTGGGGAGAGGACGAAACGCGGGTCGGGTGAGTGCCAGAGCAGCGGGTAACCCTCGATGGGCCAGGGGAAAATGCCCTGCGCATAAGCGGCCAAAAGGCGCTTTTCGCTCAGCGTTCCGCCCACGGCCAGAACGCCGCTTTCGTCCGCGAGCTCGGCAGGCGGAAAGGCCTCGTCTTTTGCACCTAGCCGAAACACCGGCATCAACTTTGGGTTTAGCGCACAACCTACCGTAGAGTCCCGTTTCGCACGTGCGCCTCCGCCGCCCTCACTTGAGTCGCGTTGTTCAGGCCTTTGTCCGCCACGTGGCGCAATCGTTGCCTGAGTTCTCTCACCTCGATGCAGAGCGCATCCTGGTGGTCGCGGGTGAGGCGCGGCGTGCATCGCGGGGCTCCGTGAAGCCGCTGGCGTTTCGAGAAGCCAAGCGAAAAGACGCCCGCGGGAACGAAAAGCCCGTCGTCAAAGTGAGCGGAAAACGCATGTTGTATTGCATCACGTTGCGCCCGCTTTTTTTTCGCGGCTCAAGCGCGGCCGCTCGAATTGAAACGGTGCTGCACGAGCTGTTTCACATCTCGCCGCGATTTGACGGGACACTTCACGCAGGGCGGCGACACGCACAACTTGGCCTGCGCTTTCCGAAGCTGCTCAAACCGCTGGTCCGGCGCGCCATCGCGGACTGTCCACCGGAAATCTACGACGTGTTTTCGCACGAAGGCGAAGTACGGGTTTGGCAGTGGCTGGAGCGCCCACCGCCGAAGTTGTCGCCCGGAGTTCGGCCACGCCGGCTCTATACCGAAGAGCAATTGTTCGTCGGCGTTGTGCGCATGACGCACCGCGCCCGCCAGACGGTCTAAACTACGGCGTTGCTTTGGCGGTGTTGTCTTCAGCGACGCGCTTCAACGCTGCCATGGCGTCTTTGTGTTCCGGCTGCAGGGCCACGCAGCGTTCATAGGCTTTGCGTGCGTCGTCCCGTCGGCCTTGCGCTTCGAGCAGTTGTCCCAGGGCGTTGAAGGGCTCGGCAAACGTCGGGTCGATTTGAGTGGCGCTGCGAAACGAAGCCTCGGCTTGCGTGCTTTGCCCCTGTTTGACGTGTGCATGGCCCAAATACAACGCGGCCAGGGCATGCCGCGCGTCGGTGGCCAAGACGCTCTGCAAGAGCTTCTTGCCCTTGTCGACTTCGTCGGCTCGAACGTACACAAAACCGAGCTCTGCTTTGGCGGTCAGTTGTGTGGGGTCTGCGCGAAGGGCTTCCTCGAGTTCGGTGAGGGCCAAGTCGGGTCGGCCCAAGCGTGAATGCAAAACGCCGAGCCGGGCAAGCAAACCCGCGTTCTGTGGCCACTGCTTACGGGCCAGCTCCAAAGTCTTTTCCGCCTCGCTGTAGGCGCCGCGGGCCAGATGAAGGTCTGCAAGTGCGAGCAATGGTGCGGGATTTTCCGGCTGCTGGGCAATCACCTTTTCAAACAGCGGAACAGCCTTCGCGGCAATGCGCTTCTTCGCGTACGTGGTGGCAAGGGCAAACGTTGCCTCTGGCGTTTCATCCAGCTTGAGGCGTTCTTCGTATTGCATGATGGCGGCGTCGAGGTCGCCCTGCGCGACGTAGGCCTCGGCGAGCGCAGAACGAAGCCTGGCCTCATCGGGCATGGCGCCGACCGCCCGCTTCAGCGTTTCCACTGCGGCACCAGGGCGATTGAGCGCCAGAAACGCAAGGCCAAGCCCGCGATAGGCTTCCAGGTTGGGCTTCCCTTCTTCCTCGCCACGCGCGACAGCTTTCTTGAACGCTTCGACAGCCTGCTCGCGTTTGCCCATCTTCAAGTACACCTGCCCCAGCTGGGCGTAGGGACCGATGGCTTTGGGTTCAAGCGCCAGCGCACGTTCGAAGTGCTTGGTCGCTCGGACGTTGTCGCTCGTTCGGAAATAAGACAGGCCCAAGTTGAAATGGGCCTCGGCGTATTGGTTGTCAGCGGCTGCGGCTTTCCGGAAAAATTCTTGAGCCGCTGGGAATTCGGTTCGTGATTCATGGGCAACGCCCAAGTTGTTCAGTGCGCGCGAATGTTGCGGATGAATCGCCAGCGCGCGCTGGTACGAAGCAATGGCTCCCGACACATCGCCCTGTCGCATCAAGAGGACACCCATGTTGTAGTGGGCCTCGGGGTCCGCAATCGCCTCGCGCGTGGCTTCCGACAGCACCTGTCGGGCTTCTTGGAGCAAACCTTTGTCCGCAAGCGCTTTGCCCAAATTCACCTTCGCCGACGTGTGCTGCGAATCGAGCTCGAGCACTTTTCGGTAGGTGGCGATGGCCGCGTCCAAAGCACCTTTTTTCTGCTGGGCTTCGCCCAGATTGAAACGGAGTTCTGGGTCGTTGGGCTTGAGGTCCACCGAACGCGCATAGTGCTCCAGCGCGTCGTCAACCTTGTTCAACGAGCGGTACAAGAGCCCACGCTCAGCATGCAGCATCGCGTCGCTGGGAAAGCGGTCCAAGGCCGAAGACAAAACCGTGGCGGCTTCGTCCGAGTTGTTCGAAAAGCGCAGCGCTCGGGCAAGCAAACGCCGGCCATCGGCGGAAGCTGGGTCTTTCTCGACCAGTGCGCGAAGTGGCCCAATCGCTTTCTGCGATTCACCCAGTGTGAGGTAGGTGAGACCCAGGCGGTAGAGCGCGTCGGCGTCATCGGGAAACTGGGCGACGCGCGCGGCTTCTGCGGCAGCGCTGCGCTTGAGCGCGGCTTCCTCGGACGGTGTCAGGGCCAGCCAGGCACAGGCGAGATGGGCCGCAACTTTCGAAATCATGGGCTACTCCACGTAAGGGCTGGCGCGGGCATCGAAAGTTTTCTGCGCAAGGGCCTGCTTTTTGTCGTCCCAAACTTTGCGAACTTCGGCAAAGGACTTTTGCTTCTCTTCGCGCGATGTCTTTCGAGAGGCCAAGTCCTGCTCGCAAGCTTTGAGCTGATTGGCGAAGTCTTCCGGACGCAGGGCTTCCGAGCCCCTCACCTTGGCTTTGCGCGCCACTTCGAGACGCGACGTCTCAAAGCGCGCAAACGCGCAGCGCAGGGCCAACTCTTCAAGATCGAGATTCAAAACGTTGAGGTCCTGTGCACCGCGCAAGTACTCCACGCGCGCCTGGGCCTCTTGGACCGAGAGCTCCGCGATTTCTCGGCTGCGGTTGTCGGGCGCCTCTCCGACCTCGCGCCATGCGGCCCCTTCACGCTCTTTGGCGCGGCGGATGGCGTCGCGGGTGCGGTTGACCTCGTTTTCGGCCTCGTCCCGTTTGTCGATGGCGGCAGCCAGGTCGTTTTCGGCCTCGAGCAGCTCGATTCGGGTCTCGTAAGGCAACTCCTCGATGACCAGATTCGGCACGCGCATGCCGTAACGGGGTCCGCAGGCCGCCACGGCAAAACAGACGGCCAAGCAAAAAGCGAAGCGCAAGCGTGATGTGTTCATGGGACCGTCCCTTGAAATGTCGCGAAGGCGGTGTGACCGCTGGCGAACTCAATGCCGTTTTCAAATCTGACATCAAAGCGTCCGCTGACGCGTTGGAAAGGCTCCAGGGGGACATCCCACAGCAGCAGCGTGCCTACAAGAATGGGAGGGAAACGACGTCGCGTGTCATCCAAGACGTTGCGTGTCACTTCGCCCCGCTGAGAACCCGAGGGCAAAATCTCTGCCAAATCGAACTGGATGTTGGAAAAAAGCGCCACGCCTTCAAGTCGAACCGTGAGTTGAAAAACCGTGTCTTCACCATCTCCCAAGGGCTTCGCGAAGCGCACAACGACTTCGTCCGGATTGCTCGACACCCAAACTTTCTCGAAGCCCAGGTCCATGATTCGGCTCAAGGACCCCTCGACATAAGATGGTGAACAGCCGGTGGCCAGGAGTGCTGCGGCCAGACCTGCCAGCCAGGCCAGCACGCGGCGGCGTCTTACCGGCTGCATGCCCGCCACTCCGGGTCAATGTCTGCGCCTTGGAGATTGCCTGCACCCTTGATGAGCGCCAGTTCACGTTTGGCGCCTTCGACATCACCGAATCGGCAGCGCAGCGCCGCCACGTTGGCGCGTGCACGTTCGGAGGTGGGGTCGGCTTCAAGCGCCTTGCCGTATTCGGCGCGAGCGGCCATGGGCTCGCCCTGGTACAGCAAGGACACGCCCAGGGCATTGTGCAGGCTGGCGCGGTTGTCCTCGAGCTCGGCCGCGCGCGACAACGTGAGCTGCGCCATGTGGAAATGCTTGGCGCCCAAATACGCAAGCCCCAGTTGTTCCAAAGTGGCCACGTCCAATTGGGCATCCACCTTCTTCTGAAGCTCGGCGAATTGCGGAATGGCCCCGCTGGGGGCGCCCTTTGGAATGGCTACACGGGGCGATTCGCTTCGTGTGCGGCAGCCGGCAACAGCTGGCGTGAACACTTCAAGCTGCTCCGCACGAGCCAGGCATGTTTTGAAGGCGTCCTCGGCTTGTTCTTGAAGCGGTGCCGTTTGCTCTTTCACCGCAGAACGGAACTGCTGCACATCGGCGGCGGACAGGCCAGGGGGCACAGGTGTCCCTTCGACCGCGTCGACCAAGTGCTGGTAGGCGAGCCCCAATTTCCACAGCGAAGCGACAGCCCATTCGGGCGCACCCATGGACGCCGACTGCGTGTAAAGCCCCACAAGCTGCTGAAGCGCGCCGACTTTGGCTTCCACATTGCTGGCGGGCATGGCTTTGTACTGACGGAAAAACAACTCGCCGACATGCCACAGCCCGCGCGCCGAAGGTTCGCCTTGGCCGTCGGGCCCACCGGTGACCGCCGTCATCATTTGAATGAGGGGTTCAATCCGCTCGTTCGACATGGCGGCCACCTCGGCCACGATGGCGGCTGCCTCGGGGTGCGTTCGGTTGAGGCGCAGTACCTGCTCTGCGGTCGCGCGGGCTTTGGGGTATTCACCGGCCTTCATCCGGACCGCGGCAAGCTGGGCCAAAATCTGGGCCTTGCGACCCCCACCGACATCGGCCGCGGTTTCGAGGTCAGCCGCCGCTTCGCGATACTGCCCCATCGCGGTGCGCAACCGCGCCCCGGCGAGCCAGCCATCGACACCCGCGGCATCGCCGCGCAGCCGCTGTCCCACCAACTCGTAGTCACTCGCAGCTTCGGAAAATCGCGCAGCTTCGGCGGCGTGCCGACCCACCGTGAGGAGAACGTTCGAGAGAAACCCGGATTTGGGGTACTCCGTGGCGAGGCGCTGGGCCAGCTCGCGTTCCCGCGGGTAGTCGCGTTTGTCACGCGCCGCAGTGAACGCGCCGTAAAGCGCCTTCTCGCCAATTTCGGCGCCCTTGTTGTCGTTGGCGACTTGGAGCAAGCCTTCGATGACGTCGCCGGTTTCTTGGGTGCTCTTGAGGGCCAGTTCGTCCAGCGCTTCAGCGCGGCTTTGGGTGAGAATCTTTCGGACTTCATCGGTGAAACTGGTGGGCAACTTGGAAGCGATGAACTTCCGGCCCGTTGTTTCGATTCCTTTGAAGTCGTAGCGCTGCCGGAGCGAATCCAAGGCGAGATGCCCCGCCACGGTGGCGTCTTTGTGTTCAGGGTGGGTCACCGCAAACGCCGTGAACAACTCCGCCGACTTGTCGAACTCGCCGTCGTCATAGTGAGCACGCGCGATGTTGAATTTTACTTCGAGCGCGTGTTCGTTGCGGGGGTAGCGTGCCAAATAACGGCCCCCGAGAATTTTCAGCGCTTGGCGCGCATCGGCGACTTCGAAAGCCGTAATTTTGTCGACCTCGCCCGTCTTGAGCGCGGAAAAGTGAGACAAAAGAGAACCGTACAGGGCGCTTTCCAGGCCCTTTTCATCGCGGGCACGGTCTTCGTAACGCGCCAGCTCTTCAAATTGACGTGCGCCATCGGGGAAGTCGCGCGCCGCAAACAGTGCATCGGCGCGGTTTCGCATAATGGCCCGGACATGTTTCTCGGGCCGGAAGAGCGCGAGGTACTCTTTGTAAGCGGCTGCGGCCTCAAGGTAGATTTTCCGTTGGTCGGCCTTCTGCGCGGCCACTTGAAGCTGTGTGGCCAGGTCGCGCGCCATCTCTTCGTATTCAGCCAGCGCTTTCTTTCGGGCCGATTCGTCGAGCGACGGGTTGATTTTGGTGTGGACCGCGGCGCGAACCAGAAATCGAATGTCTTCGGGGTCGGCCTGAATTTTTCCGCGCGATTGCTTCACCGAGTCGTAGATTTTCGCCGCCCGCTCTCCGTCGAGTTCGGGGTCCGGCTGAATTTGCATCAGCCGCCGCAATGCAGGAATGGCGTATTCGTACTGCTGCTTGATGAAATAGCGATTGCCCAGCTTTTCCAACGCCAGCGCGTAAGTCGTGCGCGAGTCTGAGAGCTTTTCGAAGTAGTTCAACGCGCCTTTCGCCGGGCGTGACTCCGTGTAGCTGTACACCAAGTCAATCAACGCCTCCCGTTTGACGTTGAGCGACTTCTTGGGGTCGCTGCCAGGCAGGGGTGCGCTTGACGCAGCCGCTTCGAAATAGGTGACGGCATCGCCGTGTTTCTGTTGGTTGATGCGAATCCAGCCCATCTTGTAGCGCGCCAAGTCATGGGTGGGGGAGGGCGGGGATTCGAGAATGGCTTGGTAGTGCTTTTCGGCTTCGACCAAATCCGCTTTGTCGAAGAAATGGTCGCCCAAAATCTGTTGTGCATCCAGGCTCAGCTGGCTCGCCGGATGTTTGCGAATGAGCTCGTTGAGCTCCTTCATCATGTCTTCGAACTGACCCAATTCGCGGTATTCGTGCGCGAGGTAAAACGCGACTTTGTCGCCGTCTTTGAAGTCGGGGTATTCGCGCAACAGTCGCTGGTACAGGCTGACAGACTTGTTCTTGAGCAGGCGGGTTTCGGGACTCACCATGGCGCCCTTCACGCCTTCGGGGCGACTCTCCGCTTGGTAGTAGTAAACGTAGCGGCTCTTTTCGACGTAGAGCTCTGCGAGACGGAATTGCAAGTCAGGAAGGTACGGCGCGTTGCGCGAACGCCCGATAAGTTTCTCGGTTTCACCAATCGAGCGGTCAACCTTGAAGATGTCGCGCTGAAGCTTGGCGACCAGTTCCACCCGTTCGCGCGACTTCTGCGCGATGGGGGTTTGAATGTTCGAGGGGTCTGGCGTGAGCGCCGAGACCACGAGTGCGGTCCATAGCGCTTTCACTGCAGTGCCTCCTGGATGCAGCGACTCGGGAGACTCACGCGATAATCGCGAAGCTCGTCGTTCCAGTATTCGCCGTCAAAACGAAACGCGACTTCGTTCTCCGCCAGAGGCGGTTCTTCAATGAGCGCCGTGCGTTTGCTGCCCTTCTTGACGCGCTCGTAGAGTTTGAGACCTACTTCGTATTCCATCAAGCGAACCTGCTCTGCGGCGCGGACCAACACGTCGGCTTGATCACGCACAGCCTCGTTGAGCCGAAGCTCGTATTGGCGTTGGGCCTCACCGAGCGCGAGTTGGTACAATTTGGTCAGGTGGGAATAGAGGCGTTCTCCGAAACTGCCGGCGAACTTGCCCAGCTGTTCACTCTCGCGCTGCAGTCGCTTGAGATGCCCGGCCGCACGTTTGGTGGGCCCCGTGGCGGCGGCTGCGAGGGAGAGACGCAAGTCTTGGGTCAAGTCTTCGCGTTCGCGAACTGCCTCGAGGGACTCCGCAAACCGCCGGGTGAGTTCCTTGGCGGCGCGTTTGGCGGGCAGGTAGTGGCACAGATCTCGATAAATCATCGCGCGAAGCAAGTACTTGTCCGGCGTGAATTCATCTCGGAAAGAGGGCGCATCCAGCGTGGTCAGAAGCCCCATCGCGGCGTGGAGCTGATTGAGGCGATAGCGCGTCCACGCTTCTTCGAGATAGAGCGTCGCGCGGCCGGGGTCCAGCGGGGGAAGTTCCACCTTCGCGTAGGCCGCGAGGGCGCCTTCGTAGTCTTCTTTTTCGTACTTGAGGCGGGCAACGGCCAAACGGGCTTCGTTGCGTGTCTCCAACGACAACTTTTCGTCGTCTGCGAGCTTGTTGAAGTCCTCAATCATCTCGGTGGGTACGCCCCGGACAACGCGCAGGCGATTGACCAGTGTCGCGTACTTCGCGCGCGAGGACTCGGGCGAGCCTTCCACAAGCTTCGAGAAATGGGTTTCGGACCAGCGCTCGTTTCCGACTTTGAGGTCGACCAAGCCTTGTTGGAAGTGCGCGTAGTCTGAAATCTCATCGGGCAAAAAACCCAAGTCGATGGCACCGAAAACCTGCTCGTCAATCATCGCCTCGTCGTGCGGCAAGTCTGTCAATTGCCGAAGCGTTTCGAGGGCACGGGGGAGCGTTGCAGGATTGCTTCGCTCACGGGCGATGCGGGCAAGGTACACAGCGCCGGCGTGGCGCAAGTCCAAGTCGATAAGCACCCGCGCCAAGAAGTACTGTGCCCAGGCGTGGTTTTCGTCGGTGACGGGGTTGGTTTCCACGTAGCCAAACAACGTGGCCGATGCCGTACGCGGGTCGTTGGCAAAGTAAGCCTTGAGCGCCGCATCCAACTCCTGAGGCGAAACTTTCTTGAGGGAAGCCGGCAAAACGGGCACCGCTTGCGTGGCCGTCTTGGTGGCCGCGGCCTGAGCCTTGGCCGGTGGCGGCCCAGGCTGCGTCGACGGCGTCGGTGCCGGCTGAGACAACAGGGCAGTGAGCGCGAGTGCTAAGGCGTGCACGAAAGGCCTCTTACTCCGTCGCGCCGAAATTGATGGCGACGGCCAGCTGGATAGACATCACGTTCAGCAGGATGCGGTCGGGGGCGATGACCAAGTCGTCCGTCACGTCCAAGCGAAACGAAACGTTCTTGTTCAGAAACACCCGCATGCCGATTCCGAAGTTAATTGCTGGGCGAAAGCCTGCCCGGCTGAGTCGCAGGACCGAAGCCCCGGCCAAGCCGAAGATTTGGAAATGCGCGACCGAGCCATTCAGCCAGGCCATTTTTCCGTAGAGGGGGGTCCACATGACGCTGGAGCCCGCGCCAAACTGCACTTCGTCGAAATCGACGGGTGATGCGCCGAACGACTGAATGAGCTGCTGCCGAAGGCCCGTGCTCAGGTTGTAGCTGTAGAAACCCCGAGCGATTTGCCAGGCGAACGTGTCGCTGAAATGGCTCGTGTAAGAGACGTTGGCGGTGAGTCCCTTGTAGAACGCATCGACCGGCAGAACACCGATGCCGAGGGTGAGTTCCTGCCCCATGCGGAACTTCCGGTCCTGAACAGCGGACACGGTGCCGGGGTTTTCAAGCTCTTCTGCTTGAGCAAACGCAGAAGCGGGCAAACAACACAGCACGACCAGAAGTGCGTTCTTCAAGGCAGGTCCCCTCGTGCGTCCAAGGCGCGTGAGCTTAAGGCAGATTGCCGTTTTGGGCGCGAACTGTCTTGGGAAAATTGAGTAGGACTATGGCGAGGTGAGCGCGTGTAGGTGTCTCAGCCTAGAGGGGTGTTCTCTTGCGACTCACTACAACCGAAACCTCGGGCCTATCGCAGCGCTGGCGAACCACGTGGGTCCCAGAAGTGCGGCCGTCGGCAGGACCAGCTGCCCCTGAGCGAGCACATCCACCCAGGGCGTCAGCATGACGGCGACACCCATGTGAACTTGGAACGCCAGCACAGGTCCCAAGCTCCACGGAGCGAGTTGGCCCGTCAGGCCCACGCCGGGGCCGATGTACAGCTCAACGGGACCGACAGCGAGTGCGCCGTCAACCACCGCAAACGCGCCGTATCGGCCATTGGACCCAAGCAAGTCTGTGCTGGGCATGTAGCTCGCGTCCACGCCCACCGCGAAGTACTTCCAACGCACCTTGGCAGTGGCCTCGGGCAAAAACCCGACGCCGCTTCCGCCGAACCCAAGGCCGGGGAGCAGCGCCATCGACCAGCGACCGTCAGAGATGCTGGGCGCCGTAGCCACGCCGCGGGACGCCGTGACTTCGCCCGCAACGGGGGTGAGCGATTCCGGTTCGACCACCACTCTGCCCCCTTCGGGAAGCGTGACCTGTGTTCGAAAATGAGACCCACTTCTCGTGACTGTCACGGTGTATTGCGCCTCGTCCAGCGCGAGCTCGACCGGCGCGGATGACTGTTTTTCCACCTCCACCACCAGCCGTTCTCGGGAATCGCGGACGAAAACCCTTCCGTCCAGCGGTGCGGCCAAAACCAACGTTGAACCCCTGGCGCGCAAGTCGGTCATCACGACTTCGCCGGTGCCGACCATCTGAATGTCGTACGAGGGGTGTTGGGCGCCCGCCTGCGTCGTCGCGGTGCGGGCGAGCGTGCCCTGGAAGGCAAAATGATAGGCCTCATTCAGTGTCACGCGGCCATCGCGCGAAAGGTCGGCAGCGCCCCTGAGGCCGGACAAAAGATGATGGGTGAAAAACGAACCCCCCACCGCGTCACTCTCTTGGGAAGCCTCCTCGGCTGAGCTCGACGTCAAGACGACTCGGCCTTGCGTACGCGTCGAGCTGTCGACAACGAAAGGCGCCAGGAGCTTGCCCCCTTTGATTCGCGTAAATGAACCTGACGCACATGAATCGAGGACCGAGATTTGGAGGTCCGTCGGCAACCCGCCGAGCAGCATCCGAAGTTCCGCGTAGCCCAGCCGCTCGTCACCGAGCAGCAGCCCCTGCTCATCCGAATGGCCTGAATAGTAAAACACCAGCTCCCGCCTCACCCGATTTCCCGCAGCCGACTGGACTTGCGCGCGAAGTTTCGAAAACGCGGCTCGGACTTCTTTGGGCGAAGGATTGCCGAGCAGCAGGTGGTCTTCGGAAAGAACGCCGCCCAACGTCGTCAGCACGTGGCCCATCGACGTTGCGTCGGACCTGGCGTAACGCAAGGTGGCACGGCCTGCACCGCCTTCGTCAGAACCGAGGAGCAATGCGAACCGACGGGTGCGCCAAGTGGGCTCTGCCGCGGCTGCCGCGCCCGTTGCAACGAGCACGAGGAAAAAGGAAGTCAACAGATGACTCATGGCTGTTTCTCCACAAAGAAAGCAGATTGGCTCAGCCCTGCGGGCAGCGTCAGCGGGGCTTTCACATCCTGACCGGCGGCGACCCAATTCTGTGCAGCAGCGAGAACGGGTTTCACGTCAAACGGTTCGGCAGACGTCACAAAGAAGAACCGTTCGAACCGAGGCGCCGCGTCGAGTTGATACGAATGAGGCAGCGTCACTTCCGCCGCGGGCTCAAGGAGGCCAGAGGTGGCCTGTCCTCGGGGCCAGTGCACCGTCACTTGCCCGGCGCCGTCCACCGAAAACACAAAGCCGTGTCGTGCGGCAGCGGCCACATAGCGTAACTGCAACTGGTCGCCCGCTCGGGCAACGGCGGGGGGGGGCAACCGCTCCATCGTGCTTCCTTGACGCCGGTACACCACCAAGTGGGGTGAAGCCCCTTTCAGGCGTTCTTGCTCGGTTGCCCTCGGCTGCAGAACCACGAACAGCACGGCGGCGGCCACGGGCACAAGTGCCGCAGTCAGCCAACGCACTGGCGCAACGTCTCGCTCTTGCGCTTTCCGCGCTTGGCGCCGGCGCACCTCCGCTGAAAAGCGCTCCGGCGGCAGTCGACTCAGCAAGGCTTCATCCGCTGCGCGAAGCGCGCCGAGTTGCTCTGGAACGTTTGCGTCGTCGGGCAGATCCTTCATCGCCTTCCGATACCTTTTGGGGACTTCCCCCAGCGCGATGCGCTCCAAAAGCCATTGGGGAATGCGGGCTCGTTCATTCATGACTGCGCCTCCAAGTCCACGACCTTCTGTCTGAGCTTCCTGAGTCGGAACCGAACGCCAGAAACCGACAAGCCCACCTCGTCGGCGACGTCCTCGAGACTCATTCTGTCTACCAAGTGCAGCACGGCCAGCGTGCGGGTCGAAGCCGCTTCTCCTGCAAACACCCTTTCAAGCATTCGGCCGGCAGCGGTCCGGGCCTCCAGCGTGTTGTCGTGCGCCAGCTCGAACAACAGCGAATCGTCTGAGGCGGTGGGGCGAAGTTTCGATGCACGAATTCGACTGAGACAAACGTGGGTGGCAATCACGTTCAGGTACGCCGCAGGTTCCCGCGCGGCCTGCAATTTTCCGTGGCTCATGGCGCGAACGAACGTGTCGTGGAGTGCATCCTCTGCAAGACTTCCTTCGCCGAGAAAACGGACGCATCGCCGGTAGACCATAGGGCCGTACCGGCGATAGAACCCCTCGATGTCGGCGTTCTGCAACACGGGCGCGCGTACTTACCAACTTCAGAAGCCGTTCATGCAAGCCGGCGAGACGTTGATGTTCGCCGAGCACGCGTAGAGTTCCTGAACAAGACGGGCCGTGTCGCCGGGATTTCTGCACACTGCGGCTTGGGTCTGGCACTGCGCGACCGACAAAAGCTCCCGTAGCTCCGAGACAGTGCATGCACTGACAGACGCCTCGCAGGAGAGTCGATCGCTGCCCGGAATCGTGATGCCTGGGAGTCCACTGCACTGCACCGCTGACGACACCAGCTGCTGAGCGGCGCGAGCGAGTTCCAGGCATGCGGGCGGCGAAACGTACGGCGCGAATACCCAACCTTCGGCGCCGTTGACGGTGATTTGCACCCAGTTTCCTGTGACAACCCCAGTTGCGCTGACGACCACCGTGCCCTCATCCAGGACGGTGACCACACTGGCCGAGGAGTTTGGACCCGTTCGAACATTGACGGCTTCGGTCGTTTGCAACGATGCACCGGGCGGAAGTCTTGTCAGGCCGGATTTTGCACCGACGCTCGGCGAGTCGTCTGCAACGGGTTGACCACAGGCGGCGAGGAGGGCTGTGACAGCAGTGAGGACAATGGAATGAACTTTCATTTGCGAATGCTCCTGTTGAGGCGTTTGCCTTCATGACTCCCAGGGACCGCAAATCTGTCAGTGCCGCTCCAACGATTTTTCCGAGGCAGCGATTTTTGTTGAGAATTCAGAAGGTTCGCGCGCGATACATGAAAGCGTTTCCGCGACGGCCAGAAGTGCGACAGGACTCTGGCCTACACACAACGTCCCGGCGGTTACCATTGCCCGCTATATCGTCATGAAGTCTAGTTCCTTGATCCGCCCGTCGCTCGCGTGCATCAACAGCTCTGCGGCAAGAACGGCGGCTCCGACGTTACCCGCATAGAGTGATGCTGTTATCGCCGTCTCAAATGGAGGCTTTCCTTCACTTGCCGAAACCATCGCCGCGTCGATCGCGGCAGGCCATGATCTTTCGAGTTGACGTTCAAGCGCCGCCAATGCTGCTTGGACGACACTGTCGGGTGCCTTCTTTCCGAGTTCGGCGCCTATGGCACGTTGGGCCATCACGTAGAAGGCAGACTTCGGTCGTGGTGAGCCTCGCCCGAAGTTCTCGGCCTTCAACGCTTCGGCGACCTCTTCAGCAAGGATTTGAGCGCCGATGGAGCGGCACAAGTCAAAAGCCTTTTCGTAGTGCTCGTCCACCGTGACGTTTGCAGCTGGATAGTGATGGTTCACCTTGTCTGCGAGTTTCCCAAGGGTCATCGAGAACAAAGGCGAGGGTGTGTAGGCAGGAAGAGGCACGGTCAAATTATCCTGGAATCCCCTGCGAGTGTTTCGCTTGGAACAACGCCCAATTGCATTCCCCGGAAACAACAGCGTCAAGCGGCAGATAATCCGTTGTTCGATGCGCGTAAGATTTGAGAGGCATTCTCGTGCTTTAGCTGCCTTGGGTGTGCTCCAAGCGAACTCCCGGAGCAGTGGGTCGGGGACAGCACAATCTCGACCAGTTGCTGAAAGACCCGGAAATGGCTCGAGCGCTTTCATTTCAGAGTTCAAATCACTTGGCCGCCGCGCTTCGGACTTGAGGTCCAATCGCGATCAAGGGCGGCTGGGATGTGTAAGCGAAGAACCTTTCGGATTGCGGATTTAGATGGATTCCCGTTCTCAGATTCAGCCGAGAGCATCGCGAATTTTTCGCCTGCCGCGTTTATGATGTGCACACAGTCGGCGCTGCCTAGGACTGGCCCAGACGCGGTCGGTCACGGCACGAGCACAACGGGGGCCAGGACCTTCTCCCAATTTCGCGAGCGGCACTGACCGAATCCTTCACAGCTCACGACCGCTGCACCATAGGTCGCGCCAATGCTTAAGAAGCCTGCGCCCTCGAAGGGGAGGGCCGTCATCACGGACGCCACCCGATTGTCGTCGACAGCGACCTCACCCTGGTTTGAATTCCCAAGGTATGCGTACGAACCCACCGAGTCATCCGGTGTCAGCGCCACCGCAACGTTTTCTGAAGGTTCGTGGGGCGTCGCATAAAACCGGTCAGTCTCGGGCGTCCATGCCACCACGATGGGTTGGCCTGGGTGGACGACGGCGTCAGGCGGATCGATCACCCGAGCGGAACGCTGCGCGAAAAGGTTTTGAAACACAGCGCTTGCACGAACGTCTCCCATCTCGATTTCAAAGGTCGTGAAAGCCTCGGTTTCCGGTGGAATTTGAAGCGTCGACCACCTGGCTCTGTCGCAGGATCGGCCGCTACCGCCCCAGGAAGGGGAACGGGAGTAGACCCAACCCCCTGAGCTGCTCAGTTCGAGCGGCGCGCCATTCATCGTTACTTTTGCACCTGCGAGGGAAGGACACTCGTCCTCTTCCCAAATCTCTACCCTCAACTCACCGACCTGGGTGATGACCAAGGACGTGCTGTTGAAGTTCGTGCCGCAACCCACCAGCCCAAGCGCAACGAAGACCCATCTGACAATTCGCATGATGAGCTGGATTGCAACTCGCATGCCCTACTCAGGCTTCAAGGACTTGCGTCGCACCCCTTTGGGTCTCTGTGCGCTCCAGTGCACGACTGTGAAGCCCTCTGCACACCGTGGGAGTGACGCGTACAACTTCCTCGCAGGTCGCTTTCACCCGCGGTGGAACCCGTCGGCGATGCGACCGACAAGCCCTTCGAGCCCTGCATACGAATAGTGTCGAGTTATATAGACACTATCAAGTATCGTCGTTATCCTATCGATAATGCTTGGCAATCAGCAGTTAGAGGATGTCCTTTCGGACTGGAATTTTTGGGAACGCGCACCCGCTTCCTCGGTTCGTCGCGAAGCCCTGTCTGCGTTTCCGAAAGTTTGGCGCAAGGACCTGGTTTGGGTCGTTCAAGGCGTCCGACGCTCCGGCAAATCAACCTTGCTGGCTCAGCTCATGTCGGATCGCAAACTCGACCCTCAAAGTTGTTTTTTCGTCAATTTTGAAGACCCGCGCGTGTCCGACGAAATGGGCTACCCGCTGCTTGACGCCATCGTGGCGTTGGCCGAAGCGCGTGCGTTGCCCTCCAAAGAACGCTTTTTTTTCTTTGATGAAATTCAAGAAGTCAGCGGTTGGGAGCGATGGCTCCACACTCAAACAGCAAAGAAGAAGTCTCACTTCGTCATCACGGGTTCAAATGCGACCCTGCTTGGCGGAAAGTTGGGCTCGGCGCTCACCGGACGTCATCTGTCGGTCGAGCTGTTTCCGTTCAACTTCGAGGAGTTCTGCGTATTCAAAAACGCGCCTCCAAGCAGCGGCAAGACCCAGCTCGATGTGTTCTTGCAGGAAGGGGGCTTTCCAGGGGCACTACAAGACGAAGCGCCGGCGCAGATTCTGCGCACGCTGTTTGTCGACATCATTGAACGCGATGTGCGGCGGCAAGTTGCTGCGCGCTCGGTTCAGTCGCTCGTCCAGATTGCGAAAGCTGTCTTTGATTCAACCGGGTCAGAGCTGAGCGCGCGAAAATTGGCGGCTCATGCCGGGCTCGCCGTCGACACGGTCAAGACGTATCTCGACGCCATCGAGGCGGCCTACCTCGCGCTTCCGTGCCAATTTTTCACCTATTCAGAGCGACAGCGCATGGTTCGACCTTGCAAGTATTACCCCGTTGACCTCGGCATGCTGAGCGCCGTGACGACGCCGCGTTCGGACCCGCTGGCGGACCGAGGGAAGAGGCTCGAGACGCTTGTGTTTCATCATCTCCGAAGAAGACACCGCGACGTTTTCTACTGGCGAGGAAAAAACGAAGTGGACTTCGTCGTCAACGAAGGTGGCGCGCTCATCCCCATTCAAGTCAGTTGGGATGGACTCAAACCTCGACATGAGATTGGCGCGCGCGAGTTCGCCGAGACGTTTAAGAACGTCGCGCCGGTCCGAAGCATCACGCGAGAAAACGTTGAAGCGTTCTTGCGCGAGTGAGCTCTGGACTGACTAGTAGCCGATGGAATTAAAGATGAACGGGTAGGTGATGATGACTGGCCCGCCCTTGGGTGTTGGGAATTGCCAACCCTTCAAGCTGCGCAGGATGCAGCCTTCGACGGAGGCGTTGCGCAACGAAGAGCTCTTCGTCCGAGCGGAAGAGACGGCGCCTGTCAGCCCAATCGTCCATTCCAGGGTGATTTTTCCCGCGAGCCCGGGCTCGCTCAACAGGGCTTTTTCGTAGCAGGCGCGGACTTCTTGAAAGTGTTGATTGATGACGCGCGCCACTGCCTCACGGTCGATGCTGCCCTGCGCGCTGACGTTGCGCGCCACCGGCTTTTCCACAGTGCCACGAACGGCGCTGCGTCCCACGTTGCCAACGCCGAGTGCACCAATGCCGCCGGCGCCTCGGCCTTTGAGCAATTCGGCACCTCTGGTGCCGTAACCGCCACCGACACCCCCCAAGCCGCCGTTCCCAAGGCCCGCGATGGCGATGGGCGCTTTGCCGACCATGTCAGAAAGCTTGAAGGCGGTGTTTTTCGCGCCTGGCCCGCTGCCCAGTTTGCTCATCGCCGCCAAGATGTCCTTGGTGCCAGGGCCCGCAGCGATTTTCTTTAAGTCTTTGAGCTTCTTCAGCGCCTCATTTTGAGGTGGCACCGGAACGGGCTCAGGCTTCTGCTTGGGCTGCTTGACGGGCTTCGGCTTTTTGGCAACGACCGGCTCGGGCTTTTTTTCGGGAACCGGTTCCGGCTTGGGTTCCTCCGCCTTGACGGGCTCAGGGGCGGGCGGCGTCGGAGGGGGTTCCTTTTTCTTGGGCGGGAACTGAAGGCGAACCGCAACGGGTCCGAGCTCTCGAGGGGTGAAGTCCGCACCGTCGCTGAGTGCCGGTGCGTTCACAAAGAACCAACCGGCAAGCGAACCGAAGGTGGCCAAGCAGGTCAGCATCAGCCACGGCAGGCCCCTGAGCGGATTGACGAAAACCTTGGCGGGTGTTGGCGCGACGTACGCAAAAAGCGTCATCGGTCCTTCGGTGAGTTTCACCGCTGTCCCCGACGTCATCGGGATGAAGCGCCGAGAACCGTCGAGGTCGAGGTCTTTGGGTGACAACGGTGCAAACGTGGCACTTGAAGACGAACGCTTCTCGATGCGAACACCCGGCGGGACGAACAATCGAAACGCGTCGCCCGTGCTGTCTGCAATTTCGAAATCTTCTTCGCCCGACAAGCGAAAGCCGTAGAGCGGGAGTGGGGCTTCATCGCTCGCGCGGGCCAAAACGGGCTTCTTGCTCGGAACGAAACTGCTGACCCGCTGCCGGTCGCCATGCCAGTAGGCCTCGAAGTAGAGGCGCTGCGGGCGTTTCCCTTTTCGCGGAACCGCAAACAAACGTGGCGCCACGTCGGTTCGCCGATGTGTCGGCACCGCGATTCGATGCGGGGGTGAAGTGTCGCGGGCCTTCGATGACGATGGCGCCGGCGGTGGTGGCGGGTGATGCGGTTGTGGCCGGGCTTGCGGGTGCGGCTTTGCTTGGGGGAGCCGTCTTGGCTCCGCGCGCGTGGGGGGAGAGGGCGGTAGGTTCAGCGCGCTGTCGACCATGGCAGCAACTTCGCTGGCATTGGCCATCAACGTCGGTTCTTCCAACTCAAAATCGGCAAGACGGACGGCGGGCGACGCAGCCGTCGGCCGACGGCGGGTGGAAGGCACTGTGAAATTGGGACCCCCGACAGCTCCGGGTGGAGGCTGGGGTGGCAACTGCGTGCCGGCCAGGGGCGGCGGCTGGGAGGGTCGCGAGCCGTAGGCGACGGTGCCCCGGTGACCCACAGGTTCGACCGATGCTCGCCCCGGTCGTGCCGGAGGCGGTGCGGCGATGGCCGATCTTGCGTCTGTCCGCGAATTCAGAACGCGAACCTTGAGGACGAAAGGTCCAATGGACACTTCGTCAACGGGGCGGATTTCGCACGCCGAAACACGGTGTCCGTTGACATAGAGCCCGCTCGGAGACGAAGCATCTTGGACCGCCGCCTTGCCGGCTTGAAAGTACAGATAGGCGTGTTCGGGGGCCACCGACGTGTCATCCAAGCGGAGGTCCGCTTCGGGCGAGCTTCCCATGACGAAAGAGCCGGGGACGAACACCTCGGTCCCGACGAGCAGCCCGTCTCGCAGGATGACGACTTGTAACGCTGCGGGCTGACCGCTCAAAGTGACGTGCTCCTTAACGACGCAAATGGACTGCGACCTCAGCGGTCGTAGACCGAACCCACAATTTCTTCACGGAAACTGTCCCGCATCTTCACCATCGACCGTGTTTTGAGTTCTTTGCGGTCGTACAAGTAGATCGAACCGCTCTTGTTCGTCTGACCCTGAACCAGGCGGTCGTCAAAATCGATGCGCGTCGGACCCCGACTCGGGGGCGGTGCTGAGCTGGCCGCAACGGGAACCAGATCGGACTCTGCCGACTTGGGTGGAGCCTCTTTTTTGATACGCACGCGGGGCTCGGGGCGGCGTTTGGTGACCCGCGCGCCACGCTTTGGCGCGGCGTCGGCGTCTGTTCCCCAAACACCAACCAGAAGCCCCAACGAACACACCAACATGGGCAGTGAAAGTCGGCGTCGCATTCGATGAAGTCTACGCGACGCATGAGGCAGAGTGTCAACGCGGTAGGTGAACGTATACTGACGTCACCCAAGGGGTTCTCCGTGCCTACATCAAGCAAAAAAATGAAGTGGCGAGGGGTGCTCGTCGTGGGCGGCGCACTCGTGGTGCTGGGGCTGGGTCTTTGGGTGCTCCGTGCGCCCCGGGCCAGGCTCATCGATGTAGGTCCACGGCTTGTCACCAACCAAACGCCCGCTGCCCTCGCGCTTCTCGGCGAAAATCTTCGTCCCGGGATGATGCTTCGCCTGGGTGCGCCACTTCATCTGGAGGTGCCACTCGCTGTTCTGGATTCGCGTCATGCGTACGCCAGGCTGCCGCAACAACTTTCCGTGCCCCACGCGTCCTCGCCCACGCCATCGCAGCCGAGCGAGATTCGGGTCGCACTGAGTCTGGGGGGCGAAGCGCAAGGTCCCGAACTCACCATTGTGAACGATGCCGAATTTGTGGACCTCACCGCCTTGGTTGTTTCTCCTCGTGGCGATTTCGCCTACGCGCTGAGTGGCCCGACCGACACGCTCTACGAGATTCAGTTGGCAGACGGCGCCGTCCGAACCTACCCCACAGGAGACGGCCCGACTGCGCTTTGCCTGCACCAAGCTTCAAATAAGCCTTTTGAGTTGGTGGTTACGCATCGCTTCTCGCCCGAAATCTGGGTGTTCCGTGTGGCGGACCTGTCCGGCGTACCAAGAAAAGTGCCCGCACCGCTTTGGGTAACGGGCCTTGCACTTTCACCCAATGTTGCGTTTGTCGTCGAGCGCCTTTCGGACACGGCACGCGCCCTCTCCCTCATCGACGGCCGTGAATTGTGGCGACGCGACGTCGACCCCAACCCGCAGGAAGTCCTTTTGACTTCGGGCGGATTGATTGTCGGCAGTTTGGGTGCCGGGACACTGAATGTGCTGGATGCCCAGTCCGGTGAACGCTTGCGCGATGTTTCGCCGCAGCCAGAGGTCACGACCATTGTCGGTGGCGGAACGGAGAAGTTCGCCGCTTACATCATGGGTGGCAAGGCGGTCCGCGGCCTGGCCTGGGACGAGGGACGCAAAGCGCTTTTCGTCTCTTCGATTGGCCCCAACATCGGTCCCAATCCCGCGCGCATGGAAGTCAGCATGAACGGGGGCATCGGGGTAGTGCGTCAGGTAGCGCGGCAGGGCGTTTTTCAAAGACATCGGGGCCAGGGTGCGGGCATTCCCGAAGGGGTCGCCGTCGATGCCGCCCGTGGCCTTGTTTACCAAGCGGACATCGGTTCGGGCACCGTGCTCGTTTTTCGGGCCGATGCGTTGCTGTCGAATGACGCGGCAGCGCGGGAATCACTTCTTCAAGAAGTTCCCATTCCGCCTCCCGATACGTTTCCGCTTTTTCGAGCGCGACAAGACTTTGGACGCCCAGCGCGAGCGGGCATTGAGGTGCACTCGGGCCCTAAGGCGTTGGCACTTTCTTCGGACGGCGCTCACCTCTATGTGCTGAATCGTTTCACAGGGACGCTCGCTGAACTCGATGTGACTCGCGCGCTGGAGAAAGACACGCGGGTGGTTCGGCAAATCCCCGTCGCCGACACACTTCTCCAAAAGGAACGGCGATTGGGGCAGGTGCTTTACCACGCCGACATGGGGCGCTCGGCGATGAGCTGCGACGCTTGCCATCTCGAGGGCGACACAGAAGGCGTGCTTTTCGAGAAGACGCGCCCGCTGCGCATCTATCGCTCGACCGGCATTCGCGGTGCGCGGGAGACGCCGCCTTACTTCACGCCCGCGTCGACAGATTCGTTGGCAGAAACCGCGCGCGACGTTGGCAGCCGTAACCGTTTTCAGCACCCGGTCCTCTCTGGGCCAGAGGTCGAGTCGCTGTCGCGTTATGCCGCGCAACTGGTTCCCTGGCCGAATCCGAATTTGGCGAAAGACGGCAGTCTTCGCGACGCATTGACTTTGCCGGGTGGGCGCCTGGGAAATCCGAGGAAGGGCCAGCAGATTTTTGAGGGGCCTGGAGAATGTGTGTCTTGTCATCCGGCGCCGCATTTCACGCTCGACCAGTCACCCGAAACGCGTGGACGCTATCTAGAGGTGGGGACCCCCAAGTTCCTGCCGATTCGCCCGGAGCAGCAGGACCCGCTTCCTCCAAGAAGTCGTGGATACGCGATTCCATCGCTGATTGGCGCATGGGACACCTGGCCGATGTTCGGCACGGGCAGTGCGGGCTTTGGGGTGCGAGACGGACGCACCTTAGAGGTCAAAACGCGCACGCCGATTGCAGAGGCGATTTCGATACATGCGGCCACGGCTTCACCAGGGGTTTCAGCCCACCTTTCAAGCGATGACTGGGATCATCTCGTCGCGTACGTGCTTTCTTTGTAGGCTGCGAAACCTCATGCGGCTCAAAGTCCTATCGCTCGCCTTGCTGGCCGCAATTCCCAGCTGCACCGACGCGGGCCTGTATGCCCTCTCTGGCGCCGGCGGGACAGGTCCAGACCGCACGGCGTTTGAAGGCACCGCTTGCCTTCCGGTGGCGGTGGGCACAGCGTTCCCGGTGAAAGTGCTTTACGTCGTCCCGGGTGGCCCTGGTGTGACACCCGAAATTCAAGCGGCGGTGACCGACAGTCTCAACAACATCGCGCTTCGTTTTTCGGTGCCTTACGTCACGTTTGCGCTGGCCGCCTACCACACGAATGGCCGTGGACTCTTGAGCGTGTTCTCCTCGTCGGCGGATTTTTCGGCGACCGGCATCCCGCTGTATTCCGGCTACAACGAAACGGGACCTTGGAGTCTTCGCAACGGGTTGCGACTTGCCGAAGCGATTTTGACGAACGACATGTTGTCTCAGTGTCGTGGGTCCGTCGCGCGCACGCGCTACTTGGTCGTCATGCTCGCCGTGGAGCCCGACGTCAGTTGTGAGAATCCCGCTTGGA
The DNA here is from genome assembly GCA_046155985.1 of Myxococcaceae bacterium. Lineage (GTDB taxonomy): Bacteria > Myxococcota > Myxococcia > Myxococcales > Myxococcaceae > JBJXGM01. The sequence goes on from JBJXGM010000133.1 coordinate 25,106, forward strand.
ATATCGGCATTCAAAACGCGTGTTCGACGCTGCCGACTCCGCCCGAATGCAGTGAGTGCGAAGTGGAGCGCGAGAGTGCGGACTTAAAACGCCTGACGCAGTTGTATGGCGCCGGGGAAGTTCAGGTTCAGCCCATTTTGGTACGCGCGGACCCGGTCACCGTTACCCCTTCGGTGCTGCAGCTCCGGGCCCAACTCGCGGCCATCGCGCGCGCAGGCGGCACGACAGCACAAGAAACGAGTGCGCCGTTCTTGAACAACGTCATCAACGGCATCAACTACCGTTCGTTCCAAGACGACTTGACGCTCAAGCGCCTCATTGCGTTCAACCGAAATACGCGTGCGCAGGCGGGCGCTCAGCTCATCGACAGTGACGGCGATGGCATGGGTGATGACGACGAAATTGCGGCGGGAACCGACCCCGCCAATCAAGACACCGATGGGGACGGCGTGATGGATGGCTTGGAGCGACGGACGGGAATGGATCCGCTCACCTTCAATACGCTCACGGGCTGCAACGCCTTCAACGACGCCGATGGCGACCGGCTGAACGACTGTGAAGAGCGTGTGACGGGCACGGACAGCTGCGTCTCTGACACCGACGGCGATGGCCTGCCCGACGTCGTCGAAGCACTGTCGCTCAGCAATCCCCTGTCGCCCGAAGACCTGGCGGACGACGACCGCGACGGCATCACCAACGCAGACGAAATTCAGGGGCACTCCGACATCCGAAGTGCCGACCTTGAGTACCGGACAGAGCGTGGATACGACTACCAAGTGAGCGCGCCGTTCACGACGGACAGCGGTCGCACTTGCTACGACATCCGGGCGGGGAACATTAGTCTCGTCCCGACGCTTCAACGTGCCGACCCTTTCAATCCGTTTCGCCCGATTCCGGCCGGCACCAATGAGATTTGGCTGTATTTCCAGGTGGGCCGCCCGAATGTCCCCAACGGTGTGGGTGTGAGCTCGCTTCTGGCGCAAACGGTCTTGTTCACCCCGCCCAGCACCAAAGTCCCCTCGGGCGTGATTCAGGTGGTTCCGGAGGATTTCCGTGTCGGACAATAGGCGCATGGGGGGTAGAGGCCTCAGGTTGGGTGTCCGCACCCCTCGCTCGATTCAGGTAGGGAAACCTGGGGATGGCTTCGCAAGAGCTTAATTTGTTGGGATGTTTTCGTGAGACATGCGGTGGATCGCGTTTTGCTACGTAGCTTGGTCAAGAACTAAAAGGAGTGGACCCGTATGTCGAAACTTAATGTTTTTAAGCTGCTCGCGTTGGGGGTAGCGCTTTCGGCTGCGACCCCCGCCTTGGCGCAAACCAGTCCCGATAACCCTGAGTGTCTCGGTAGTGCTTGTGGTGCCCCCAATGAACAGGGTGGCGGCTGCGGTTGTGGCTGCGGCTGTTCTGTGTGGGTGGCCATGACAGACGACGGTGACACCTTGTCCTACACCGACGACGCCGATGGCGACGGCCGCGCCGACGACCGTGACAACTGCCCGTTTGTTTCCAACCGTGACCAAGTCGACGGCGATGGCGATGGTGCCGGCGACCTCTGCGACAACTGCTCTGCAGTGTCGAACCCGGGTCAGCTCGACCACAACGGTGACGGCGAGGGCAATGATTGCGACGCTGACGTCGATGGTGACGGCCACGCCAATGGCGCAGACAACTGCTCTGAAATTGCCAACGCCAACCAGCGCAACAGCGATGGTGACGCCAACGGCGACGTCTGCGACACCGATGACGACAACGATGGCACGCCAGACGGCTCTGACGACTGCCCCTTGGGCCCGGCGAATGGCTGCAACATCGACACCGACACTGACGGTGTGGGTGACGGCTACGACAACTGCCCTGAAGTTTCGAACGCTGACCAGGCCAATGCCGACAACGACGGATACGGCAACGTCTGTGACGCTGACCGTGACAACGACGGTGTTCTGAACGCCGCCGACAACTGCGTGCTCGCTGCGAACTCGACGCAACAGGACGACGACGGTGACAATCGCGGCAACGCGTGCGACTCGGTGTTCTGCCAAGTCGTTGACCCTGCCAACCCGGATGACTGCTTGGACCCGCGTGGTGCGTTCAAAGTGGCTACGGGTAACCGCATCTCCACGCGAGCTGGCGAGAAAGTGCGCCTGCCCTTGTTCGCCAACCGCAACAACGCGGCCATCAACTACACCTGGACAGTGACGCGACGTCCGGAAGGTTCACGTGCCGCAGTGGTGAACCCCACCGGTTCGGCGTCACTCAGCCGTCAGTTTGAGTACGCCTATGTCGACGGCTCGGTGCCGAATTTCACACCGGACGTCGACGGCGAATACGTACTCCAGCTTCAAGCGGAGCTCGCTTTCGCCGACCGCGTGTACCCCAACTCGAAAGCGTCCGCCGCGACGTTCACCGTCGACACGATGGCACCGGGTGGCGTGGGTTGTACGTCGCTGCCCATCGCCGGTCCGGCTGCGGGTCTCGCCCTCTTGCTCCTCGGCGCCCTGCGCCGTCGGAGAGAGTAGCGAGCGTCTGAAGGCGCATCGTTCAAGACTGACTTGAGCATGAACCTCAGAACTTCAAAGAGTTGGGGCACGGCGAGCGGGTTGCTCGCCGTGCTCCTTTTTGTGAGCTGCACCGACGCGGCCATCGAGCCGACTGCCAGGTCGCTGAGTAACCTGGATGATCGACTGAGCCTCGAGGGGCGTGTTTGCACCCGGCCGCCGGACCCCAACGGGTTTCCGGTCAAAGTTCTGTTCGTCATCGATATCTCCGGCAGCATGTGCATTTCAGACCCGCCGGGCAGTCAGGGCTTGAACAACATTTGTGAGTTGGTTGCGGCGAACGAAGGTGTTCCCGTGCCAGGGCGCGTTCGCGCACTGAGAGATTTGCTGACGCAGTTTTCGTCGCAGTCCAACGTGAGTGTGTCGATTGTTCCGTTTGAGTCGAACGTGGGCTCGACGTGGCCTGTGGTGGGCTTCGGGCCGGCAGGCAGCGTGCCTGCACAGCTTGTCAGCGATTTGCAAAACCGCTTGGGTCGCGGCACCGACTACCAAGGCGCGCTGTCAGAGGCTTATGCACGCATTGCAACCGACGTCGTCTCATTGCGACAAAGCAATCCGGCACTGCTGCAACGGACGCGCTACGTCGTTGTCTTCTTGACTGACGGTACCCCGTACCCGCGTTGTACGGCGAACGACCCGCCGCAGCTGGGTCTGTATGCGTCACCATACGACCCGCAGTGGACGTGGGCCGACTCCTCGTCGGCGGGCGACTTCTGCAACCGCGGTGCGACGGTGGCCAACGGTGGCGTCGCCGGATTTGTGCCCGGAAGCGACCTCAACCAGAACTACCAAATTTTTTCGAAGGTCGACCAAATCATGGACCTGAAAGACCAGTACAACGTGGGCGACATTCGCTTTCACAGTGTGCTGCTCTTCAACGAATTGGCCGTGCAGCGCTGCGGCACCATCTGCCAAGACATCTACGGCGTTTACCCGGGCATTCCTCAGGCCCAGTACCCGGCCGCGGCGAAGAACATCGCCACCTGGACTCTTCAGAACATGGCGGACCGCGGCAACGGCGTGTACCAGGAGTTCGTCAACAGCCAAGTCTCGCAGCTGTCTTTGGGTGCGCTGGACTACACCTCGTTGGCGTCGCGAAGCGTTCTGAAAACGCTGATGGCGCAGGCACTGTCGTCGGGGCCGGGCGTGTCGAATCGTGTCTTGGACACGGACGGCGATACGCTGCCCGACACAGTGGACAACCCGCTCGACCAAGGCGCTTGGGGAACGAGTCGTTTCGACGATGACAGTGACGACGATTGTTTCGAAGATGCAGTGGAAGTGATGCGTCGGCGCGAAGGATTCATTGCCGCCAACGACCCCGACCCACGCGGACGTCCGCCCAACGCATTGCCGGGGTGCCCGGACACCGAAGGCGATGGAATGTCCACCTACGCCGAAGCGTATTTCGGCACGCACAATGCGCTGGCTGACACGGACGCCGACGGCGTTCCCGACGGCATGGAAGTGCGCTTTGGGCTCGACCCGGTTGTCTCGAACGCTGGGCTGGACACCGACGGTGATGGACTCGCTGACCCTTCTGAGTTCTTGGCGGGCAGTGACCCGCTTCGCTCGGACCGCAGTTTTTATGACCGGCGCGGATTTCAGTATGAAACCCAGGCGCAAGTTCAAGGCGACGGCAGTGTTTGCTACGACTACACGGTGTCCAACCTTCAACTCGTGACTCCGCCGGCGCGCGCGGGTGCAAGCCAAGGCTACAACCTGTTCAAACTGTTTTTCTCGGAAGCAGCGGAAAGTGGCGTGGCGACCGACTACGGCATTTGGAAGGCCGGCTGCGCGTGGGCGCAATATGACCCGCCCGGCGTTCGCGACCCGCTGGGTGCCGCGCTCACGCTGAACAACAACCGTTTCTTTCCGCTCAACACCTTTTTGTCACCGGATGACTACACTGGGGCACGCTGTGTCGGCGTCGCGCCGGCAGCTGGAACACGATGAACGCAACGCGTATCCGCGCATTGGCGGTGTTGGCCGCGGCTTTGGCGGTGGCTTTCGCATGTTCAAACACCTACCTCTTCGACGAACGCCGAGATGACGCGCTGCCCAACGACCGCGCGCTTCGCTTTGAAGGCGAGTTCTGTACGCCCAGCACGAATGAAGTTCGCCGGCCCATCAAAATCGCCATCGCGATGGACGCCTCCCAGTCGATGCAGGTGTCCGACCCCTTTGGCGCACGCGCTCAGGCCGTGGTGGACCTCATCAACAGCTTGCCAAACGAGCCCGAAGTTTACATTTCGGTCTTGTTGTTCGCGGGCTTCACCACGACGTATTTGACCCGCGACACGTTCGGAAACCAGGGCTTCCAGCAGGTGTCCGCGATGACCCCCGCTGACCGCATCAACTTGCAGCA
>JBJXGM010000140.1:0-83923 GCA_046155985.1 Myxococcaceae bacterium
GACAGCTCTTCGCGCTCTGCATCGGTGATGACAATCTCGGCCAGGGGTCGCCCAGTCTTTTTGGTCATCAACGCCAGAGATCACGCTGACGGCGTTTTTGCTACAGATTTCGTTTCCAGGGGACTAGTCGTTGACTCGTCGCCAGCACCCTCCGTTCTTGGGTAGAGCCTGCTAAGAGCGCTCGGCTGTGGAGCTGGCTGACTTCAATTTCGAACTTCCGCCGTCGTTGATTGCGCAGGAGCCGTTGCCTCAGCGCGATGCGTCGCGCCTGCTCGTGCTTCGCGGCGACGATGCTGAACACCGCGGCGTTCGCGACCTGCCCGAGTTGCTCGCACCGGGAGACCTGCTCATCGTCAACGACAGTCGCGTGGTGCCGGCGCGGCTCGTCGGTCAAAAACGAGGGACGGGCGGGAAGACGGAGCTCCTGTTGGTTCGTCCCGACGTTGGCAATTTCCAAGAGGCACTGGCCCACGCGCCCGACACCCACGTTTGGGAGTGCCTGGGGCAAGCGAGCAAAGGCCTCAAGCCAGGAACGCGGGTGGATTTTGAGGGGGGGCTCGAAGCCGAGATCCTTACGCGCGCCGAGGATGGCGGGTTGCGCGTTCGATTTCGTTCGACCACCCAGTCATTTGCCGAAGCGCTCGCGGTGGCCGGTCGAATTCCACTGCCGCCTTATATCGGCCGAGCGCCGACGTTGGCCGATACGGAGCGCTACCAAACCGTGTTTGCGCAGTTGCCCGGTTCTGTGGCCGCCCCGACGGCTGGGCTGCATTTCACGCCAGCACTGCTTGCGGCGTTTGAGCGCCGGAGTATCGAGCGCGCGCACGTGACGCTCGAGGTGGGCCCAGGGACGTTTGCGCCGGTTCGAGACTTGGCCCATCACCCCATGCACGCAGAGCGCTTCGTGGTTCCGGATGAGCTCCCTGGGCGCATCGCACAAGTGCGTTCGCGGGGTGGACGCGTCATCGCCGTGGGGACAACTGTGGTTCGTGTTCTGGAGTCCGCCACCACCGAAGAAGAAGCCCTGCGCGCCGGCGCCGGAGAAACGGCGCTCTTCATTCGGCCGGGCTTCAAGTTTCGTCAGGTCGATGGACTGATGACGAACTTTCATTTACCCCAGTCGACGCTGCTGATGCTGGTGTCAGCGTTTGGCGGGCATGCACGCGTGATGCGCGCATATGCTGCCGCTGTGCGAGAGGCATACCGGTTCTACTCTTACGGCGACGCAATGCTGATTTTCCCCGAGGGGAAAACGTGAGCACCCACAGCGTTCGTTTCGAGCCACTGCATGTGGATGCAGGGACGCGCGCGCGCCGCGGGCGGTTGCACACGCCGCATGGTGCCATCGAGACGCCCGTTTTCATGCCGGTCGGAACGGTGGGAAGCGTCAAGGCAGTTGCGCCCGATGACCTGACCGCGCTCGGGGCGCAGATTGTTTTAGGGAACACGTACCATTTGATGCTGCGACCTGGAGAACAGCTGGTCGCAGAGATGGGCGGCCTTCACCGGTTCATGGCTTGGCCGCGTGCGTTGCTGACCGACAGCGGCGGATTCCAGATTTTCAGTCTCACGACGCAGCGCAAGCTGACCGAAGAGGGCGCGGAGTTTCGTTCACATTTGGATGGCGCGCGCCATGTGCTGACGCCTGAGCGTTCCATCGAGATTCAAGAAGCCCTCGGCGCTGACATCATCATGGCGTTCGATGAGTGTCCGCCGGCGGACGCGCCGCTGCCGTATTTCGAAGAATCCCTTGCACGAACAACGCGGTGGCTGGCGCGTTGCGTGCAGGCGCGCAAGCGGGAGGACTGCGCACTGTTCGGCATTGTGCAGGGGGGCCTCAATCTCACGCTGCGACGCAGGCACATCGACGAAGTTTGCGCATTCGACCTGCCGGGCTTTGCGCTGGGCGGCTATTCGGTCGGCGAGGCCCCCGCGGCGATGCGCGAAAGTGTGGATGTCGTCGCACCGCTGATGCCGGAGGAAAAGCCGCGCTACTTGATGGGCGTGGGGACGCCCCAAGACCTCTTGAGCGCGGTGGGGAGTGGCATCGACATGTTCGACTGCGTCCTGCCCACGCGCTGTGCGCGAAACGGCCTGCTCTTTACGTCAGAGGGCAAGGTCGTCATTCGGAATGCGACCTATGCACGCGACAACCGCCCGGTCGATTCGCAGTGTGCCTGCTACACCTGCCGAACGTTTTCTCGCGCGTATCTTCGGCACCTTTTTGCAGCGCAGGAACTCTTGGCGATGCGGCTCAACAGCATTCACAACTTGGCTTTCTTCCTGGGCCTGATGGCGGGCGCGCGCGAGGCCATTGCGGCCGACCGCTTCACGACCTACCGCGCCGAATGGGAGCGCCGGCTTTCGGCGTAAACTTCCACCGGCTGTCCTTGCGAAACAAAGGGCCATGTGGTTACTCACGGGCCCAATTCACGTCTGATGGGAGCGTTTCGATGGGTGGCGGCAACCCGATGAGTTCTCTTGTTTTTCTCGTGGCGATTTTCGCCATCATGTACTTCGTCATGATTCGCCCCCAGCAGAAGCAGCTCAAGGCGCACCGTGAGCTCTTGGCGGGCCTGAAGAAGGGCGACGAAGTCGTCACCCAAGGCGGCTTGATTGGCCGCATTTTCGTGGTCATGGATCGCGAGGTCACGCTCGAAGTCGCCAACGGCGTCAAGCTGCGCGTGCTGAAGTCAGCGGTTCAAGGGCGCGTGACAGAAAACGTCTTGGCGGCGCGAGGCGAAGAGAAGGAGGAGAAGTAGATGGGTCGCGGTTGGATGTTTCGGGCGGGGCTGATCGTTCTGGTGACGGTCGCATCGCTTTGGTACTTGGTGCCCACCTCCTACTATTTTCGGCTTCCCCGAGAGGCTCGAAACGATCCAGCGAAACTCGAACAAGTGCTGCCCCAGTGGGCGCCTTCTGCGTCGCGCCGGTTGAATTTGGGGCTGGACCTCCAGGGCGGTATCAATTTGGTGCTGCGCGTCGACACCAAAACGGCGCTGCAGAAGCGTGCCGAGCGGCGCGGTTTGCAAATGGTGACCTTTGCCCGAGACCAGAAACTCGGTGAGCTGAAGGTGGACACCGAAGCCCAGCGTTTGTTGGTCAAGTTGACGGCTCAAGACGCTGCCAACCTGGACGCGGTGCAGCGCGAAGTCGTGAACACCTTCGATGATTTCAGTTTCGTCGGCCGTGAGGGGAACTCCCTTGTCCTTTCGCTGAACGACCGACAGGCGACGCGGTTTCGTGAAGAAGCCGTGGAACAGGCGATGCTCGTGATTCGCCGCCGAATCGACCGTTGGGGCGTGGCGGAAGTTGACGTTCGCAAGCTGGGTTCAGACGCGATTCAGATTTCGCTTCCCGGCCAAAGCGACCCCGAACAAGCGAAGGAGCTGATCGGCACCACAGCGCAGCTCGAGTTTCGCTTGGTCGACGACACCCAGCCGTTTTTTCAGGAGATCCATCAAGCGTCTGCGCCGCCAGTTGATTCCGGCATTCGTCTGGTGAACCCCGAAGGTTTTTGGCAGCTCGAAGCACAGTCCCGAGAGCCGCTTTTGGCGTACTTGGAAGGCAAAGCCCCAGCTGAACGCCAGTTCCTGCTCGAGTGTGTCGAAGGCGCGAAAAAAGGCACGTGCCTGTCGTATCGAACGTACTTGGTGGACAAGCGGGCGCCACTGACCGGCGAAAGCCTGGAGAGTGCGGACGCCAGTCTCGGGCAAAACGGCATGCCCGAGGTCAACCTGAGCTTCGACGCCGCGGGCGCGCGTGAGTTTGCGCGACTGACTGAAGAGAACAGCGGCAAGCGCATGGCGATTGTGCTCGATGAAAACGTTCACTCAGCTCCACGCATCAATGAACGAATACCGAATGGGCGGGCACGAATTACCCTGGGTGGTTTGGGCGATCGCACCCACGATGAGATCCTCGCGGATGCTCAAACCTTGGCCTTGGTGCTGAAAGCGGGCGCGTTGCCGGCCCCGGTGAGCATTGGGGAAATTCGTCAAGTCGGAGCGTCGTTGGGTGATGAACTCATCCGCCGCGGCACGATGGCGGCGTTGGTTGGTCTTCTCCTCGTGCTCGTATTCATGGCGATTTATTACAGGTTGTCGGGCGTCATCGCCGATGTCGCGTTGGTGTTGAACGGCCTTCTGATTCTTGCCGGACTCGCATTGTTCAATGCCACTTTGACGATGCCAGGCATCGCAGGCTTCGTCTTGACGTTGGGTATCGCCGTCGATGCCAACGTTCTCATCAACGAGCGGATTCGCGAAGAGCTGCGGTCCGGAAAAACGGCTCGCTCGGCCGTCGACCACGGCTATGACCGGGCGTTTTGGACGATTTTTGATGCGCATGTGACGACGCTGATTGCCGGCGGAATTCTCCTGTATTTCGGCACCGGCCCTGTTCGCGGGTTTGCGACATCGCTCATCATTGGTCTTTTGGCCTCCTTGTTCACGTCGATTGTCGTGACGCGCGTGATCACCACCTACTGGGTCCACGGGCGAAACGCGCAGACGGTTTCGGTATGAGATTGGGACTTTCATGCAACTGATTAAGCATCAGACGCAGTTTGACTTCATTGGCAAGCGCCGCCCGGCGGTGTTCATTTCCACCGTGGTGAATCTCGCCATTCTCGTCGGGCTGGCCGTTTTCGGCCTGAATCTTGGCGTCGACTTTGCGGGCGGCACCGTCGTTGAGCTCAAGTTCCCGCGGGCGGTTTCTGCCGAGCAAGTCCGCCGTGAAGCCGAAGCTGGCGGTCTGCATGATGTTGCGGTGCAGGGCCTCGGCGCCGAAGAGGATCATACGTTTCTGCTTCGTCTGCGCGGTGTGACGCAGCTGACGTCTGAGACGGGCGGTCGTGCGGAACAAGCGCTTCGCAAGTTGGCCACCTTGCGGTCATTTGAGGCCGACCTGGACAATGGACTCTTGAACTTTCGGGCAGAAACGAAACTTGAGACTGAGGCGATTCGACAGACCGTTGTGGCGGCGGGCCCTTCTGTCAAAGAGGTGCGGGCGCTGGGTGCGGCGCAAGGTGGCGGTCAAGACTACCAAGTCGTGATCGCGGGGCTCGCCGACAAGGTGGGGACGGCGTTTAGCGCAGATGCAGCGAAGTCGCCGGACTTCATCCGGCGCGTCGACTACGTGGGTCCTCAGATCGGCAAGCAGCTGCGCAACCGTGGTGTTTTGGCGCTGCTTTACGCGATGGTGGCCATTCTCATCTACGTCGCGTTTCGCTTCGACTTTAAGTTTGGCCCGGGCGCGTTGCTTGCGATGCTTCACGACGTGGTGATGGTGGTGGGTTACTACGTGGTCACGCGACGTGAGTTCAACCTGACCAGCATTGCTGTGCTGCTCACGGTCGTCGGCTACAGCATCAACGACACCATCGTTATCTACGACCGAATTCGCGAAGAAATGGGGCGCTTCAAAGGCAAGCCCCTCGCCGAGATCATCAACATCGCAGTGAATGCCACGCTGTCGCGAACTTTGCTGACCTCCGGCGTGACTGCGTTGTCCCTGGTGGGTTTATTGATTTTCGGTGTTGGCGAAATCTGGGACTTCGCGATGGCCATGCTGATCGGCATCATCGTGGGCACCTATTCATCCGTCTACATCGCCAGCCCGCTGACCATCTGGCTCGACGAGCGCGCCGCCGCGCGCGATCGCGTAGGGCGAACGCGCCCGAATCCGGCGTAGGCACGCACGGCCCTCTGTCGTGAGTGGCATCGCGGTTCACCCGGGTGAACTCACTGGGAGTGTGGGTTTCTGTGGCTCGGCTCCTGCGGGCGTGTCAGATCGGCCTGCTAACTCATCAGACACAGTGCGTTGGTTCATTCCCCAGCCCTCCGCAGCAGACAGTGCGGTCGCAAGCGAGTTGGCTGTAGCCCTCGGGTGTCATCCCTTGGCCGCGAGGGTGCTGGTTCAGCGGGGGCACCGCTCCGTCGAGGACGCAAGAGCTTTTCTGGCGGATGGGCTGTCGGACTTGCCTGACCCGCTCCGCATGAAGGGCATGTCAGAGGCCGTCGAGCGGCTGCTTCGGGCGGTTCGAGAGCGCGAGGCAGTCGTTTTGTACGGCGACTACGACGTCGATGGCGTGTGCGCCACGGCGATTTTGGCGTCGTTCATGCGGGAACTGGGTGCTGAGCCGAAGACCTACCTCCCGCATCGGTTGCGCGAGGGTTACGGCGTGAACATGGCTGCCGTGGAGAAGTTGGCGGCTGAAGGGGCGCGCGTCCTTGTGACCTTGGACTGCGGCATCACGGCGCACGCCGAGGTCGCGCGCGCGCAGGCACTGGGCGTCGATGTCATCGTTGTGGACCACCACGCTGTGCCCGAAACCATGCCGCCGGCGCATGCGGTGCTCAATCCGATGCAGCCGGGCTGCGACTATCCGACGCGACACCTGTGTGCTGCAGGCGTGGCGTTCAACCTCTGCATCGCGATGCGGCGCAGCCTGCGCGATGGCGGCTTCTTCCAAGGCAAAACGGAGCCCGACTTAAGACAATGGCTTGATTTGGTCGCGCTGGCGACCATTGCCGACGTTGTTCCGCTGACCGGCGCTAACCGCATTCTGGTTCGGCACGGGCTGGCTGCGCTGTCACGCGCGGAACGCCTTGGCGTTCGGGCGCTGAAGGAAGTGTCTGGGCTTGGCGCGAATGAAGTTGTCAGCGCAGGCCAAGTGGGTTTTCGCCTGGGGCCACGCATCAATGCTGCGGGCCGCCTGGATGATGCGGCGACCGGCCTTCGACTTCTGCTGGCAGAGAATAACGACGATGCGGTTCGCTTGGCCAAGGCCTTGGACGACGCAAATGTTGAACGCCAAGCCGTCGAAGCGCGCATTACAGCCCAAGCCTTGCACATGGCCGAGGCGCGAAAAGACGACTTTGGCTTGGTGTTGTGGGGACAAGACTGGCACCCAGGCGTTGTCGGCATTGTCGCGTCGCGCGTTGTCGAGCGCTTTCATCGGCCGGTGGTTGTCATCGCGGTCAACGACGGCGTCGGCAAAGGTTCCGCGCGCAGTGTCGAAGGGGTGCATTTGGTGGAGGCCCTGGGGGAGTGTGCGCCGCTTCTGGAACGCTTCGGAGGCCACAAGGCAGCCGCGGGGCTCACCATTCAAGCAGAGCATCTGGAGGCGTTTCGCCAGGAGTTCGCCCGCTGCTGCGAGCAGCGTTTGTCGGCGGACGACCTGGTACGGCGGTGCAAGGTCGACGCGTGGGTCTCGCCGGACGACCTGAATGAGGGAACCGTGTTGGGCTTGGAGCGCCTGGGGCCTTTCGGCATGGGCAACCCCGAGCCTGTGTTGGGTGCAGGGGGTCTTGTCGCGAGGTGGCGCGTCTTGCCCTCCAAGCGGCCGGGCGCCCCAGGGCATCTCAAGTTGCATTTGCCGGAGGTTCCTGGCGTCGATGCCATCGGCTTCGGCATGGCGGAGTCAGCGGACGTTGCGTCGCAGGGACCCGTCGACGCGGCATTTCAAATGGGCGTCGAGACGTTTCGCGGCGTGCGAAAAGTGACGTTGCGACTCAAAGCGTTGCGGAACGCCCAAACGTCGGGCTGAAATCTTTAAGGCGTGTTTCGGAGAAAGTCGGCGACCTCGGCGAAACGAATGTCGAGGAACTGACGAACACCGCCTGAAACGCCGCGCGTGTCCATGGCCGCCGACATGCAGCGAAGCCACGCGTCGCGTTCAGCGACTCCGATTCCGACGTGGGCGTGACGCATGCGAAGTCGCGGATGGCCGTGTTGTTCTGTGTAGTCTTGGGGCCCACCCAACCAGCCAACCAGGAAGAGTCCGAAGCGCTCTCGAGAGACTGCGGGGATGCGGCCATTTTCATCCAACGCGTGAAGCCGTGCAAGCGCTGGCTCGTTGGACTCCATCGCATCATAAAATGCGTGCACGAGCGCGAAAACGGCTTCTCTGCCGCCCAAGCGGTCAAACGGCATGTCGCCCGCAGCGGGAGTCCAACCGTCTAATGGAACTTTCAGGGGAACGGTCGGCATGAAAGTACCGGGCTTGTCTAGCTAGAACCCGAGACCGATGCTGCCGCCTAAGAACGTGTCGTCGGCGTAGCCTCGCCGGAAGCGCGTGACTTCAACGCGGAAGAAGAGCCGCAGAAGTCCATCGCCGACCAGCAACGGCCGTCCCCGAAAACCGAGCCCATAGAGAATGACGGGCTGAAGGCTAAAGATGCCGTTGGGGCCGTTGTCGGCAAAGAGCGTGGAGTTGCCAATTGCAACGCCGCCACCGGCTTGCAAGTAGACGGCGTAAGCCGACCCTTCACCGAAGGGAAAGGCCCACGCGGGTGCTGCGATCAGGTACTGAAACCGCGTGTCGGCGAATATCAGTTCGGTGCCTTCCCGAAATGCCGTCGTCAAATAGATGAGTTCAAGGAACAGGCCCTGACGAATGGCGTCGTCTGAAAAAAGTCTGCCAATCTCCCACGTGAGGCGCGCGCCAATCCCCAGTCGCGCGTCGACCAAGGCGCCGCGTGTGCTTTCGAGAAACATGGCGCCGATGATGAACTCAGCAGCGAGGCCTACCGCAGGGTCGTCGATGCGAGAGTAGGACTCCTCCCGCGCGTCTTCCTCGTCGGGCGATTCTTCTCTGGGGACGTAAGTCGGGTCGCTCGTTCTCGGCGAATCGCCGCGGTCACGTTCCATGCCAGGGTAGGTCTGGCCGTCGTCGTCTTGAGCGAGCGAGAAAACCGGGGTCAGCAGCAGAACGGCCATCAAGAAAACGCGCAGTCTCATGGCACCACCTGCTGGGTGCAGACACTGCGGTTGCCACTCGCGGCGCTGCATTGAGGCATTTGCTCCGCAATAGTCGTAGGGCCCATGCCGAAACGCGTCGCGAACTCCTCGCAGAGCAACTGCGCTGCCGGGGGGTCCGTCAGATCGACGTGCTGCACAATGCTGTTGGCCACTCTAAAGAGGGTGAAGTACGCCGGCGTAGCGATGTTCGCATTGGCGAGTTCGAAAATGCCTCTTCTATTGGGCGTGCTGTCCGACAACGCGCGCAAAGCGCCTTGCTCGAGGCTTCCCCAGGCCCCGCCCCGGCGTGAGCCGGCATGGTAAAGCGCCGTGGCGATGACGGTGCCCAGCTGGAAGTGGCGTTCTAGGCTCAAGAAATTGAGTCCGCCGGTCGTGAGCTCTTGGTAGAGCGTGGGGTCCATGCATCGCGAATTTTGGTCGATGCGCCGCGCTTGCGCGAACGATGCGCCCAGCGTCTCTTCCAAGAAGCTGAACGAATAGTCGCATCCGGTCGGAAGGCTGCAGCTCGCGGCGAACGCGTGAAAGTCTGCGAGACCCTCATCGTACGACTTGAGCACGTTCAAGGCGCCCTGGCCGATCCAGGACTCGATGAGCAAGGGCCGACCCGAGGCCCCATAGATGCGCTTATGCCAGATGCGATGGAAAAATTCGTGGGCGATAACGCCGGCGCTCATCGCAAACGGGACACGTTGAAACTTTTCGTAAGGCAACAACATGAACGACTGCGTCGTCGGGTCGAACAGCGCGTTGTCTTTGAGCGGCTGAGAGGAGAGAGACGTGTTCGTGTAGGTCGGGAAGTAAAACACGCGCGTTTCACGAATTTCGTCGTCAGGAATCACCGCCAAAGCCTGAAAGTGCAGAAAGGCGCGCTCGTAGTTGTAGTAGGCGCTCGCCATGTTCCAACTGTGAAAGTCCACCGGAATCAGCGTTTCGCCGCCGGACTTGAGGTTCAAGCGAACGTCGGCGCCCTCGCTCTTGAGCGCCAATCGCCGAAGCTGGTCGTCGGTTTGCGCGGCGTCGTACAGGGGGTCGTTGGGGTCAACGACAATGCGTGCCCCGCCAACGAACGTCGCGGCCAGCCCCTTCAGGGCATAGGTGTCGTTAATGGTTTGGAAGTCGACGGCGGTAGGCACGAGCCCTTGGGTCGTCTTGTCCATCACCATGATCGAAACCGGGGCGGGCGGATTCGGGGTGCAGCTTGCGAGGCAAGCCGCCGGAATCAGCCACTTCCAGGATGGATGCATAGGCTCCTCAATACTACGGCCGCGAGGGGAAAGTCCCTCTTGGAGCGCTCCAATGCGCTCTGGTCACCGCGTCTAATTTAGGTTATCGGCGCGTATGCCCTTGGAGTTCATTGAAAAGACGAAGCGCACCCATTCTTGTGGGGCCCTGACTGAGAAAGACGTTGGAAAACAGGTGGTTCTTTTCGGTTGGGTGCAAAACCGGCGAGACCACGGCGGGGCGATTTTCATCGATTTGAGGGACCGGGAAGGCCTGACGCAGGTTGTTTTTGAACCTTCGGCGGCCGCCGCGCACACCTTGGCTGGCAGTCTGCGCTTGGAGTTTTGCGTCGGGATTTCAGGCACTGTCGTGTCTCGCGGCGGCAACGTGAACCCCAAGCTGAAGACGGGCGCCATCGAAGTGAAAGCCAGTGAACTGGAGATTTTCAACAAGAGTGAGCCGCCGCCCTTTCTGATTGAATCCAATGTCGACACGGCCGAAGAAAAGCGGCTCGCCTACCGCTATTTGGATTTGCGACGCCCTTCGTTGCAGCAAACCCTGATTCGGCGCTCGCAGATGCATGCAGAGACGCGAGCAGAGTTGGTGTCGCAAGGCTTCTTGGAACTGGAAACGCCCTTCATGGGCAAATACACGCCCGGCGGTGCGCGAAACTTTTTGGTGCCGTCGCGGCTCAACGCGGGGAAGTTCTACGCCCTGGCCGAAAGCCCGCAGCTCTACAAACAGCTGTTCATGGTTGCGGGGTTTGAGCGCTACTTTCAAATCGTCAAGTGTTTTCGCGACGAGGACTTGAGGCTGGACCGACAACCTGAGTTTACGCAAATCGATATTGAGATGAGCTTTGTCGCCGAGGACGATGTGTTCTCCGTCGTCGAAGGCCTCCTCAAACGGCTGTGGAAGACGGTTCTCAACGTCGACATTCCGACGCCATTCCGCCGAATGGACTTTGCGGAGTCGATGGCGCGCTTTGGCAACGACAAGCCAGACTTGCGTTTCGGCCTCGAGCACGTCGTTTTGACCGACTTGATTCGCGAACACGGCGCAGCGGGCGGTATTCCGATGATGCTGGATGCCGTGTCGAACAAAGGCATCGTGAAGGCGTTGGTCGTGCCCGCGGACAAGCCATTGTCCCGTGCCGACCAGGACAAACTCGAAGAGTACGTCAAGGGCATGGGCGCTGGCGGTCTGGCGCGAGCCAAAGTCGGCGAGCAGGGCGAATGGCTGCAATCACCGCTCGCCAAGTTGGTTTCAGCGCCATTGCGCGAGGCCATCAACAAGGCGTGCCAGGTGAAGGCCGGCGACCTCATGTTCTTCCAATTCGGCCGCGAAGCCCTGGTGCAGACGGTGATGGCCAATCTGCGCGTCCACTTGGGGAAGAAGCTGGGCTACATCCCCGAGTTCGGGCCGGGTGGACAATGGAATTTTCTGTGGGTCGTCAACCCGCCGTTGTTTGAGTACGACGAGCAGGACAAGCGCTGGGTGGCGGCGCACCACGCCTTTACGCGCCCACACTCAGCGGACTTGCCGTTTCTTGAAACAGCCCCGGGCCGGGTGAAGTGCCATCGCTACGATGTCGTGTTGAATGGTTTTGAAATCGGGGGCGGCTCGATTCGGCTTCACGACCCAGCGGTGCAGAGCCAGGTATTTCGGGCGCTCGGCATTCCCGACGAGGAAGCCCGCAGCAAGTTTGGTTTCTTGCTCGACGCGCTCAAGTTCGGTGCACCTCCCCACGGCGGCATCGCCCTGGGCATGGACCGGTTGGCGATGTTGCTGACAGGCGCGGAGTCGTTGCGTGACGTCATTCCCTTCCCCAAAACGCAGAAGGGGACAGACCTCATGACCGGCGCGCCCGGTGACGTGGACGAGCGCCAGCTTCGCGAGGTGCATGTCCGACTCGCGCCGGCGGTCAAAGCCAGTTAGTGCAATGCGCCCGTACTTCGTCGTCAACCCAGCGAGCGCCAACGGGAAGACAGGGCGCCAGTGGCCCGAACTTCTGGCGCTGGCGAAAGGTGAGTTCGGCGACAGGCTGGCCTTTGGTTTCACCGAACGGCCGATGCATGCGGCAACCCTCGCGGCCAAGGCGGCAGCGCAGGGCCACGACACCATTGTCGCTGTCGGTGGGGACGGAACACTGAACGAAGTCATCAATGGCGTTTTCGGCGACAACGCTTCCAAGTTTCCCGCTGTGGGTGTGTCGCTGCTTCCGCAAGGGACGGGCGGTGATTTCGCCCGGACCATGGGGATTGCGGGGCTCCCTGCCAAGGGCGTTCTCAGACAACTGGCGAGCGGGCGGCGTCGTGCGCTGGATGTCGGAAAACTCACGTATTCCGCCATTGGCGGAGGCCGTGGGGTTCGCTTTTTCGTGAATGAGTGCTCGATGGGCTTAAGCGGTCGTGTCGCTCGCGAGGTCAATCAAACGACGAAAGTATTCGGTGGGCGAGCCAGTTTTTTTTGGGGCGCATTGAAAAGCCTCGCGCGCTACACCGACGTCCCCCTGCGCATCGCCCGGGACGGCGATTCCTGGGAGAACGTCAACGTGACGACGCTGACCCTGGCAAACGGGCGGTTTTTCGGCGGCGGAATCCAAGTGGCCCCTGACGCCGACCCGTTCGACGGCGCGTTCAGCGCCACGTTGTGGAGCGGCTACGGACTTTGGGACCTGTTGCGCTATCAACCGCAGATGTACAACGGCGGGCATGTGCGGCTTTCAAGAACGCGCGTGTTTGGCTGTCAGTCTCTTCGAGCGGAAGCGGTGAAAGAGGGAGAACAGGTTTTCTTGGACTGTGACGGTGAACAGCCGGGCATACTGCCCTGCGAGGTTCAACTTCTTCGAGCAGCTCTGCCCTGGGTTGGCTAAAGAGAAAAAGAAGTGCACGTCCCTCTAGACTTTGTCCTCAACATGAAGCAAGGAAGCGAGACATGGCCGATTTAAGCAATGAAGAACGCAGGCAAGCAGCTGTATTTGAGAGCTACCTCAAGGGGCGCGTCTCGCAGAAAGCCGCTCAGCGTCAGCTGAAGCTGCCGCGAAGCACGTTCTGGCGCCGGCTGGCGCGTTTTCGCAAGAAAGGGCGCGCAGGTCTGGTCCACGGCTTGCGTGGGCGACCCAACCGCCGCTTGGCGGCGGTGCGAGCCGAGGTGCTCAAGCAATTCCGTAAGAAACCTTCTTCCTTCGTGACGGAGTTTTATGCGCGGTTGCCGAAGCCGCTCGCGAAGCGCGCCGCGTATTCAACCGTTCGTCAGTGGTTGCGTCGTGCGAACTTGCTCAAGCGACCGCCGCGCAAGACGCGTCGCAGCCGAGGCCGTCGGTAGTTTAGCGCCTCAACCGCAGCATTAGCCGTCGCGTTCGTTGCCTCGCGGGACGATCATCGCAACGCCCGTCGCTGCGATTTGGGCCAGTCCGCCCAAGAGCGCGATGAACGCCCCAAGGCTGGGTTGGCTGGCGGGCACGCGAGAGCCGAGCGCGAACCCTGGAACGAGCGTCTCATCCCAAGCGCCGCGAATGAATGCGGCGCAAAGGATGACTGCCAGGATGGCCAGGGTGAGCTGCAGACTGCTCAAGGATGCCCGCGGCAACCACGGCCACGTGTCGAGCAGCCGGACGGCGAGGACCCCCGCCGCGCCGAAAGAAAAGATGACGGCCAAGGCACCCCACGTGCCAATACCCAGCGTACTGCCGGACAACGCGGTTTCGCGCCAGGGGAGTACCGTGGCACAAAGGACAACAAGAAAGCCCACGAGCACGACGCGCTCGAGAATTGCGGCGCGCCGGTAAACTTCCTTGGCGTCTTCCCACAGTTCTGACAGCGCCTCGAGACTCCGGTCTCCGCTTGCCACATTCGATGTCCGTAGGGCGGATTGTCGTTCAACCGCTTCGGACGGGGCTGGCGGCGTGAAGCGCGGCGACGCGGCCGGGGTTTTCGAACGGCGACTTTCGGGTTCGACCTCGCGGGCGTCGGCCTCCTCGGTGTCGGGTTCGTCGGAAAAGTAAGACGGGTCGAGAACGTGGTCGCAGTGAGGGCAAATCACCTCATCAGGGGCGACGGTTTTTCGGCAGGACGGGCAGTTCAGGACGGACTCCAAGGAAAGCAAAAAAGTCAGCAAAAACAGGGACTATCCTGCCGATCCATCGGTTCCGTGCGCAAGTGCCGCTTGCGTTCCATCGAAGCCGCAGCCTATTTTGCGACCCGATCGCGGTCAGGTCCCGTAACCCATTGTTTTATAAGGATAACATCCACGTGCGCCAAACCTCAGGACCCGTTCCTGCCGTGGTGATGGGACTTGGGTTTATTGGCCAGGAGCTGGTGAAGGCCGCGCTTCGCTCCCCAGAGCTCGATTTGGTGGGCGCTGTCGACCTGAACCCGGCGTTTGCTGGACGCCCGCTGTCCGAGATCGTTCCTGGCGCCCCAAAGGTTCTGGTGGGCGAGTCGCTGGAGGACGTACTCGGGAAAAAGCGCGGCGTCGTCCTGCTTCATGCGACGGGCTCAAGAATGCCACAGGTCATCGACCAGCTTCTGGAAGCCGTGCGCCTTGATGTTGCGGTTGTTTCAACGTGTGAAGAGCTCGCGTTTCCCTACCTCAGGCATCCTGAACTGGCCGAAAAGCTGGACCGCGCGGCACGTCGGAATGGCGTGAGTGTTGTGGGGACCGGCGTGAATCCAGGTTTTGTCTTGGATCGGCTGGTCGCCACCGTGGGGCAGGTGTCCGGGCCGATTCGGCATGCGTCCGCATCGCGGGTGGTGGATGCCCGAACGCGTCGCGAGGCGCTTCAGCGTAAAATCGGCGCGGGCCTCAGCGAGGACGTCTTCATGTCGCGGTTGGACAGCGAGGGCCTTGGACACGTGGGGTTGGTGGAGTCTGCCGCGTTGGTGGCCATGGGCCTGGGGCTTGATTGCGACGACTTTGAAGAGGAGATCGCCCCCGTCGTGGCCGAAGAAGACATCCACGGCGGCGCCTTCGTGGTGCGCAAAGGACAGGTGGCTGGAATTGCGCAGACGGCCGTGGCCTTGGAAGAAGGTCAGGAACGTGTTCGCTTGGCCCTGACGATTGCGGTGGGTGCCGATTCGCCCGGCGACCGGATTGAAATCGATGCAGACCCAAAGGTGACGCTTGAAATCAAGGGGGGCGTCGCCGGCGACAGTGCCACGGCAAATCTGGTCGTGAACGCTGCGCCACGGGTGCGAGTGGCGGAGGCAGGGTTGTTGACCGTTCTGGATTTGCCCGCAGGGCGGTAAGGGAGAGGGTGTATGCTCGATAAAAATGCGATTGGTCGGACGTCGCCCCCTGCGGCGAACGAAGTGGAGCGCGGGGCCATTCGTCGCTTTGCCGAGGCGTTGGGAGACTACAACCCCATCTATTTCGATGAGACGTACGCACGGGCAGCGGGGTATCCCGCGGTTGTTGCGCCGCCGACGTTTCCCGCTTCGTTTCATTCGGCAGCAGATTTGCGAGAGCTTTTGGGCGTGGGCGTGAAGAGCCTTCTGCACGCGGAACAAGCCTTTGAGTACGAGCGTCCGATTTTCGCTGGGGACCGGATTCACGTGTCCACGCGGGTGGCCGACATTCAAGAGCGAACTGGACCTGCCGGCCGGATGGAAGTCGCGCTGGTGGACGACGAAGGCCGCGACGATGCCGGAAAGCTTGTCTTTCGATCGCGCCGAACCCTTGTCGTTCGGTCCACGCGGGAGGTGTCGTGATGTCTGCCCGAAAACTCTATTTCGACAGTGTGCGCGTCGGGGACGAGTTACCGGCCTTGGCCAAGTCACCCATCGATCGTGTTCAGTTGGCCCGCTACGCAGGGGCTACGGGTGACTTTAATCCCGTGCATGTCGACGAAACCTTCGCGCGTGGGCTCGGGATGCCGTCGGTCTATGCGCCCGGCATGATGGTGATGGGCATGTTGGCCCAACTTCTTTCGGACTGGGCCAAAGGCGGACAGCTTCGCCGCTATTCGGTGAAGTTCTCGCGCATCGTCTGGCCGGGAGACACGGTGGTGTGCAAAGGGCGCGTGAGCGATCGCTTGGGCGAGAACGGACACTATCTTGTGGATGTCGACCTTTGGGCCGAAAACCAAAAAGGCGAGCTCGTCATGCGCGGGTTGTCGACCGTGCAGCTGTTTTATTCTGCCGAAGACGAGAGTCGGCAGCGCGCCGGTCAAGGGCCGGTGGTGGTGAATTTCCCGCGCGAGAGTCTCAAGGCTGCCGCATCTGCTGCCGTCGCGGCGAACGTTTCGGCGCGTTCGAAGAAAGTTCCGAGCAAAGTGACTGCCGGCAAACATGCTCTGAAACGGGCCGCCGCGCCGGCCAAGTCAAAAGCGAAGACGAAGCCGAGCGCAAAGCCCAAGGCCAAGCCAAAGCCGAAAGCCAAGAAGCACAAGTAGCCCTTGCTACTCACACACGGTGGGAGGCCAGCGTACGTTTCCGCTTCAGTTGACTCGAGGGTCAGTCCCGTTACGCTTTGCTCATGACTTCCGGCGTCAACCAGTACAAGGCAGACCTCCGCGAGCTGGCCTTCGTTTTGTTGGAACAGTTTGAGTTCGGAAAGCTTGCCGGAAAGGCGCCTTTCGAGGCGTGGGGCGTTGACGAGGCCAAGGCGATTTTGGACGCCGCGTACGTTTTCGCGCGTGAAGTCTTGGGCCCTCTGAATGGGCCAGCGGATCGAGAAGGCTGTCGCGTCGAAAACGGTGGTGTGAAGACGCCAGCGGGTTTCAAAGACGCTTGGAAGAAACTGTACGAGCAAGGTTTCAAGGCGATGGGGCTTTCGCCAGAACATGGCGGCCAGGGCGCGCCGCAGATGGTGCAGTTGCTCGTCGAGGAGATTCTTTCCGGGGCCAATACGGCCTTCAGCATGTACCCCGGCTTGGCGTACGGCGCGGCCGAGTTGATCGGCGCCTGTGGCACGCCGGCGCAGGTCTCTCGTTATGTCCAGCGCATGACGAACGGAACTTGGGGCGGGACGATGTGTCTCACGGAGCCCCATGCGGGCTCTGACGTTGGGGCCGCCAAGTCGACGGCGAAGAAGAACGCCGATGGCACCTACAGCATTCGTGGGACGAAAATCTTCATCTCTGGCGGCGACCACGACCTGGCGGAGAACATCATTCACCTGGTGCTGGCACGTGTTGACGGCGCGCCAGTGGGGACCAAAGGTCTCTCGCTCTTTATTGTCCCCAGGCACCGCATCACGGCCGACAACCGGGTGGGCGAGCCCAACGATGTGCAGGTCGCGTCGATTGAGCACAAGCTGGGCATCAATGCCTCGGCGACCTGTGTCCTGAACTTCGGCGACGATGGCAAGTGTATCGGCGAGCTCGTGGGGACGGTCGAGAACGTTGGCATGTCTCAAATGTTTCGCATGATGAACGGCGCGCGCATTGCTGTCGGATTGCAGTCGCTGGGCGTGATGAGTTCTGCGTTTCTCAACGCTCTGGAATACGCCAAGGACCGCAAGCAGGGCGCGCATTTCACCCGCTGGAAAGACCCCAATGCGCCGCGCGTGGCCATCGTGGAGCATCCGGACGTCCGGCGAATGCTGATGGACATGAAGTCGCACGTCGAGGGCATCCGAGCGCTCGCAGTGAAGCTCGCCTGGCACAGTGACTCAGCGAATGCATTGGAGGGCAAAGACGACGAGAAGGCCGCCTACCACAAGGGACAGGTCGAGCTGCTGACGCCACTGCTCAAAGCGTTTGGTTCAGACGAAGCGTTTCGTGTCTGTGGGCAAGCGATTCAAGTCTTCGGTGGTGCGGGCTACCTCAAAGACTGGCCCGTGGAGCAGTACCTTCGCGATGCCAAGATTTTCGCCATTTACGAAGGCACCAATCACATCCAGGCAATGGACCTGGTCGGCCGAAAGTTAGGTCAAAGCGGGGGTGCCAATTTCCAAGCCTTCTTGGGCGATGTGTCGGCTTTCGTGGAAACGCACCGCAAGCACGCATCGTTGGGTCCAGAGATCACCGCCCTGGGCCAGGCGGCAGAGAGTGTCATGCAAGCAGCGATGAGCGTCTTGTCCTGGTCGCAAGACCCCCAAAAGGTGGCACTGATTCCACTGGGTGCGAACAACGTGCTCGAGATGATGTCGCGGCTGGCGGTGGGCTGGCTGTTGCTTCAAGGTGGCGTGCTGGCGGAGACCCAGTTGCAGGCCGGTGCGCAGGGTGCTGACAAAGCCTTCTACGAAGGCAAGCGCTACGCCGCCCTGTGGTTCGGGCGCAACGTGCTTCCCCTGATTCGCCCCAACGCAGAGAAGATGACGCTGGAGGATCGCTCTGCCGTGGAGATACCGGACGCTGCTTTCGCGGCCGTGTAGGCGAAGCCTCGCGCCGCTACTTGGGCTGTTCCCGGACACCAATGGCCAATTGGGGCAGGCCTGCCGCCTTCGCGCGTTCCATGACGCGGACAACCCGGCCGTGAGGAACGCCTTCGTCGGCTTGAACGATGACCAGCGTTTGTTGGTTTCGGGCTTTTGCTTCGGCCAGTGCCTTGTCGAGTTCGTCTTCAGTGACGACATTGCCCGCCAGCACCAAGCGACCGTCGGAGAGGATGGCCACGGACAAGTCACCCTGCGAGGGCCGAACGTCGGCTGCGCCTCCGCTGGGCAAGTTGACCCGAAGACCCGCCTGAGCGCCGCCTTCACGGTTGACGATGACGGTGCTGGTCACCATGAAGATGATGAGCAAGACCAAGACCACGTCCGTCAATGGCGTGATGTTGATGTCCGCGAACACCGCGTCTGAGGTGTCGTCGTCGTCGCGGGTTCCTGGCACTTGTCCGATGGCCATCTATGCCTCTGGCGAAGGCGCGCCGGGTGACGCGGCGGGGCGCCGCTCATCGAGCAGCTCGATGAATTCATCGGCCATCACGCGCAGTTCCACGCTGAGTCTGGAGACACGCGCTTGGAAGTAATTGTAAAGCACGACCGCTTCCACGGCGACAGCGATGCCCGCCGCAGTGGCCACCAGCGCTTCGGAAATGCCCGTCATGACGGAGGCTGTGCCCCCGGAACCGCCCGCTTGCACGTCCAAACCCAAATCTCTGAAGCTGCGCATGATGCCGGCGACCGTGCCAAACAGGCCAACGAACGGCGTTGTCGCGCCGAGTGTTCCCAGTATCCAAAGGTGCTTGCGCATCCGCAGTCCCAAGTGCACGCGCTCGCGTTCCACAGCGCCAGCGAGCGCGGCCCTGGAGGGTGACTGTTCCAGCCGGGCAAAGCCTGCTCGAAAAAGGTCGGCACAGGATGCGTCGGAACGTTCGGCCGCGGACTTCGCGGTGCTGAGGTCGCCCCGAAGAATGTGCTTGGTCAGCACCTCAGACAGTGTTCTGGCCTGGTGGCTGACGCCCCACAGTGCGACGATGCGCTCCAGTGACACGCCCAGAGCGAGGATGGACGCGACCACAAGCAAGAGCAAAGTGAATCCGCCCTGGCGGAAGTAAGTCTGGAGTTCGGTGAGGGTCATGGGACGTCCAAGCACGGGTCATACGACAAGGCGCGCGACGAAGCGATGAACACCCACGTCTTTCGTTTTCTTCCCATTGTTGCGGTTTCGCTTTGGGCCGCGGGTTGTCCCAGGGTGCTGCCCTTGGAGTTTGGCCCTGAAGGCCCGTTGAAGGATGGCGAGCTCGTTTTGGCGAGGCTTGAGGCGGCACAGCATGCCGTGACGAGCCTGGAGGCTGAGGGGCACATTCGGTTCCACGGCCCGGAAGGCGGGGGTTCGGCGCGTGCGCTCATTGCCGCTTCCGAAGAAGGCCGCGTCCAAATCGCGCTGCTCGATTTTTTCGGGAAGCCGCAGGTCGTCTTGGTGACCGACGGCACCCGGTTGGGGCTCTACCAAGGGCAGGAGAACCGCTACTACCAAGGCGCCGCAACGCCCCAGAACCTCGCGCGACTCATTCCGATGGTGGTGCCGCCGCAGGTGCTGGCGGAGCGG
This sequence comes from Myxococcaceae bacterium, assembly GCA_046155985.1. Lineage (GTDB taxonomy): Bacteria > Myxococcota > Myxococcia > Myxococcales > Myxococcaceae > JBJXGM01. The sequence goes on from JBJXGM010000140.1 coordinate 19,925, forward strand.
CTTCTCGGCCGCGTGGATGTCTTGCCGGGCGAATCTTCTGCGCTGACTGTGGACAAAGCGCGAGCGGCCTACCATCTGTCGCGGACGTTTGCGGAAGGTGTCCAGCAGCTTTGGATTCACCCCAAGCACTATCGCGCGGTCGGCAGCGAAGTGACGACCGATGGGACGACACTGGGGTTCGATGATTTCCGTGGCGAGGGTGGCCAGATGTTTCCGTGGCGATTGCACTGGCGACAGGGCGCCCGCGAAATCGAACTCCATTATTCGGACGTCAGCCTCAACGCAGCCTTGGACAGCGAGATGTTCGAGCCGAAGCCTCCCGTCGGGGTGCCCGTTGTGAACATGGATGTTCCGGAGCCATCAACTGGGCGCTGACGCGGGCCCAAGGTAGAGTCATTGTGTGGCCGCGATGAAATTGGGCGAGCTGCTCGTCAAAGCGAAAGTCATCGACGAAAGCCAGCTCAAGGCTGCGCTTGTGGAACAGAAGCGTTGGGGCGGGAAGCTTGGAGAGATTCTCGTCCGCATGAACCTTCTGACCGAGGACTTGATGGTTCGTGCGCTCTCCAAGCAGCTCAACATTCAGTCGGTCAACTTGGCCGCGGTCGGTAAGCCCGACGCGCAGGTCTTGGCAAAAATCCCCGAACGGCAGGCAAAAGAGCTGGGCGTTGTGCCGCTTCAGCTGAAAGACGAGGGGCGGACGCTCGTGGTCGCGATGTCTGACCCCCTCAACATGCAGGTGCTCGACACCCTGCGAATGGTTTCTCGGTGTCGACTGCAACCTCACATCGTGGGGCCCACGGCACTCGCGCGCGCGGTGGCGCGTTTTTACGGGGACGACCAGCCGGCTTTGGAAGATTCCGCAGAAGAGAATTTCAAGATTGTGGACTCGCAGGGGCGGACGGTTGTCGGTCCAGCACCTCTTCCACCTGAAGCCAAGCCATCCGAGCGGGCACCAAACCCCCAGGCGCCAACTTCAACCGGAGGGGAGTCTCCCGGAGAACAGCTGCGCGCGTTGGAGGCTTTGCAACGAAATGAGGTTGCGACGCTGAAAACATTGGTCGATTTGCTGATTGCCAAAGGCGTCTTTTCCCGAAACGAGTACGCCGCCAAGGTCAAGCGGTGACGGCGCCTCCGTTTTGGCTGAGTCATCACGCCAGCGCGGAGTTCAATCGCACGTACGCATGGGGTCGTTTCCGGGTGTGTGCGCGATGTCTGGGCACGTATCCGATGCTTTTGATGCTTTTTTTCGCCCAGTTCTTGGCGCGTGCGCCGCTGAGATGGCGCTGGGACGACGTGTGGGCCATCGGGCTGTTTCTGCCGGCGCTCCTCGATTGGGTTTGGGGCAGGTTTCATCCGCAGCAGGGAAGCAACCTTTGGCGAACAGCGACCGGTGTGCTGTTGGGGGCCGCTTTGGCCCGGTCGATTTACGTCCACGTGCAGACGCCATGGCCGTCGATGCTGCTGGCGCAGATGGGGTTGGGGGTCCTTGGGGTGACGGTTGCGCTTCGTGCGAGGTCGCTTGGCGAGTAGGGGAGAACTTTTTCATCACTGAGCCGTTGAACAACAGACAAGGCAGCGATTGGACGACGAACGCCCAGACGAAGCGTTGATGCTCGCGTTCCGGCGCGGAGACGCACGGGCGTTTGAGGCACTTGTCCGCCGGCATCGGCGGTCCGTGTTCAATTTCATCCTTCGCTTCACGGGTGATGCGTCCCGTTCGGAGGACCTCTTGCAGGAGACGTGGCTCAAGGTGGTGCGCAGCGCGGGAGAATACGAACCCAAAGCGCGCTTCACGACATGGCTCTACACCATCGCGCGCAATCTCTGCACCGACCTTGCGCGGCGCGAGCGGCTTCGAGAAACGGACTCGCTGGACGCGCCGGTGGAAGGACATGCAGGGGGCGAAGGGTTGCCTTTGGGAGAACGCCTCATCGCGGACGACCCACTGCCAGACCGGGCCGCGCATGCGCACCGGTTGCAGGCTGTCCTGATGCTGGCTCTTGCCAGCCTGCCGGCCGAACAGCGTGAGGTGTTTTGCTTGCGCGAGTTCGCAGGGGTTCCTTTTCGTGGCATCGCGGCAATCACGCACACGCCCGAGAACACTGTGAAGAGCCGGATGCGCTATGCGCTGGAGGCGCTGCGCATGTTCTTGGAACGAAAAGGTGTCGAAGGCGAGTGGGACAGCGAAAGGAGTGTCGCATCGTGAGTGACGCGCCACACCTCAGTGCCGACGAACTCCTCGAGTACGGCTACGGCGAACTCGACAGCAAGCGACAGGCTTTCGCGCAAGCACACCTGCTGGGCTGCGCGGACTGCAGCGGCGCGTTCGCCAAGCTTCGGGGTGTTCGCCGTGCGTTCGCGAGTTTGGAATTCCCGCCCGCGCCACGGGAGGGCATGGAATCGCTCTTGGCGTACGCCCAGAAGCACGCCGACCGCGCACGGAACGTGGCGCCACCGCGCCGCTGGCGCTGGCTGTCGTTGGTTTCCACGTTCGCAACGTTTCTGTGTCTTGGGGTGCTCGCCTTGCGCGTGTTGCCGGAACTCGACCCCGATGTCATGCCCAAGCGCGTCGTTCCCGCAGCACCTGCTCCGGCAGAGTCCGAACAGGACAGTGTTCGTGAGAAGGCGCCCGCCAGCGTGGGTTCAGGCGTCTCAACAGACGTGCAAGCACCGGTGCCTGCGGCTGCACCCACGTCGGTGCCGCCTCCGGCTTCGCGTTCGCTTTCCAAAGCCAAGAAAGCGGAGTTCACGGTGTCGCAAGAAGCGGAGTCGAAGGGTGACGCTGTTCGATCGATGGCGCGTCCAGCCGAGCCCGCGCGAGAGCGACGCGCGTTCGCGCGCGACGAAGCAGCCTCGATGTCTGCAGCGGACGCCCCGCACCAAGAACTGAAGCAGACGGCGAGCCCAAAGGCCGCGTTCGGTGCAGCACCGGCGCGAGCGTCCCGGTCTGCGCAGCCCGCGCCGATGGTGACGGCGAACGAGGAGACGTCGGCGGCGCAGCAGCTTTGGGAGACGTGCTCCGTGCCCGTTCCTCATGCTGTTCCTGACGACTTGGAACGCCAAGCTTCAGCTGCGACAGAAACGCTGACCGTTGCTTCAGAGCGTGCGTGCCGGGAGCTCATCGAGAAGTACCCTGGCTCGCCGTTTGCAGAATCCGCTCGCCAGCGGCTGCGACGCCTCAAGGCACAGTAGTTCGTACGCCGCGCGAGACGGTTGGGTCTTGGCGCGGGATGCGTGCTGCGCCAGCGGGTGGCGGTTTTGGGGGTGGGGATGGCGAGGCGGGGAGTGGGGAGGTACGCGCGTGCGCGCGGTCAAGCGGCCGTAGAAACGGCCATCGTGTTTCCATGCGCGCTTCTGGTGTGTTTGGGCGTGCTTCAAGTTGCCCAGCTCGCAGAAGCACGAATGTTTCTCGAATACGCTGCGGTCCAGGCGGCGCGCACCGGCGCCGTTTGGAGCGGTCATCCAGAGCGGATGCGTGATGCCGCAAGGCTCGCCCTTGCGCCGTCCTGGGGGCGCACTGACAGCGGCGCACGGTTTGTGGAAACGCTGTCGCGCGCAGACAAGACGAATGACGAACTCCGGCAGCTTTCCGGCGGAAGGCGCGGACTCTGGGACGTCGAGGTTCTCTCGCCACATCGGCAACCGCAGACGCCCGAAGAACTCGAATTCGACGGCGCTGCACCGCTGGAGCTTCGCATCCGCGTTCGAAGCCTCGTGCCCCTGAAGATTCCTTTGGCGGGTGCGGCCCTCTTTCGGGCGTGGCAGGCAGCTGGCGGCTTCGGTCGAGTGCGTGGGGTTGAGCAGAGTGAGATGGAGGCGCTGCGTCGCACGACGGGGCGCATGTTTTTGCCTCTCGCGACGGAGGCCCGCACCGGGATGCAATCGCCCTTGTTTCGGCGCTTCTTGCCGGAAGGCGCGTCATGAAACGCGGACAGACCCTGGCACTTTTCGCACTGCTTCTCGTTTTCATCGCGCTTGGCGCGCTTGCTGCGGTGCATACGGCTCGAGCGATTGCTGCGCGCATCGAACTTCAAGACACCGCCGATGCCGCTGCGCTGAGTCGGGCCACACTCGAGGCGCGCGCGTTCAATGCGTATGCCTACGCGAATCGAACGCAAGTCTCTCACTATGCCAACGCGATGGTGTGGCAGTCGCTTCTGTCCTTCTTGTTCTTCACCGAGGCGTTTTTGACCGACCTCACCGGATTCGCACACACGCTTCCGTGCGGCGCACCCGGACCCCTCCTCGAACCCGTTTGTACCGCCGCGCGAGCGCTTCCAGGCGTGGGGAGCGTTCTTCGCGTTTTTGAGGTTCTCACGGCCGCGCTTTCACAACTCACCGTGGCCTACCAGCGTGCGCTTCATGGCGGCGTGCCGGGCGTGGGTCTCGCTGACGACGCCACCGACCGGCACATCGGCCGCGGCGTGATTCCCAAATTGTGGCGATACAACGCATCGCTCGCCCAGGTCTCGGCGGACGTCATGCAAGAAACGGCGACCCGCTTGGCGGAGGGACTGCCTGGCGATGGCGAGCGGAATCAAGACGATGCGGCGCAATTGACGGCCTGCTTGTTCGCGCGCGTCCACGACGCCGCCGCGCTTGGACGGCCCGGTGCGCCATTGCCCACCTCGACTCCGCTTTCACCAAGGGCAAGGGAGGAAGACAGCGCGACTGCCCGTGCGAAGCGCACGATGGCGCAAATTGCGAACGCCGCACGTTACGGCTGTGACGGGGAGGCGACATGCCCTGAAGCCTTTGTCACGGGGCGGTCCATCGATTCGCTCGTCCGCTGGCCGTCGGCGCTTTCGGGGGCGGTGGCCTCCGTCGAAAAGTGGGGCCAAACGCGACTCTTGTCGCATCGGATGGGTCATGGGCGCATGACATCGCGTGGGATCAACTACATCCGAGACCCTGACGGTGCCCCGAACGCGCCCACCGGCATGCTTGCGCAGGGCGACAATTTGGGTGCCGACGACATTTATCGGTTTCCCTTTGCCCGTGTTCTCTGCCCAAAAGGTACGCCGAAAGAGGCCTGTTGGGGCGAGCCCGCGGGTACGCCGGAACCTTGGCGACCCTTTCGCTGGCTCGGGAAGACGAGCGTTTGGGCGACGAACGCGCACGAGCCGCTGCGAAGGGAAGGCGGCGTGCATTGGCGCGTGGCGTTTCCGAACAATTACCCCGCTGGGCCGGGGCATGTCCCTCCGGCAGAGCTCACCCCTCGCCCCGACCTGGCGCAGATGGGACTGCATCAAGCGCGTCGCCGGCTGTTGGGGCCGGTCGCGTTGGTCGTCTTCGTCGCGAATGTGAGGGCCATCGAAGACGGCAATCACGTTTGGCCTGGGATTGCGCCGTTTCCGCATTTTCAGTCCGGTGACCCCGCAACGCGCTGCGGTTTAGAAAACGCCGACAAAGACGGCGTGGCATCTCGCGAGGACGACTTCCAACAACCTTCAGTTTGGATTTCGTTCGAACGCGCGTCGCGCCACCGGCTTCCACTCGGCCTTGACCGAACAAACGTCGGGCGCGTCCTGTCGCGCGCGCAGGCCTACTACCACCGGCCAGGCGCTTGGGAGGAACCGCCGAACTTCTTCAATCCGTATTGGCGAGCGCGTCTGGCGCCGCTGCTCCAAGGCCGGCGGGTTCCCTGGGTGACGCGTGCGCTGGCCGACATTCCGCGGGCGGAGACCGACGTGGCGCGTTGGGTGACACATTGAACACTTCTTCGAAGAGCCCTCGTGGCGCGGCGCTTATCGAGTTGGCTCTCGTCCTGCCCATCTTGGCGTTGCTGTGCCTTGCGCCCCTGCTTGTTCTTGAAATATTTCTGGAGAAAACGAGACTAACGGGAATCGTTCGCGAAAGCCTGTGGGTGTGGCAAGGCCGCTTCGAGCCGACCGCGGAGGCTGCGCGCGAAACGGCCCTCGAGCAGGTCGAGCGTCCACGGGCATTCTCCGCGATGCGCTATGGACATGTGGCGCGAGGACCCCTGCAAACGACGCGTCAACGCGTTCCTCTGGCTCGCGGCGTTGGAAAGCGGTTTGAGAATGCCGGTCTGTCGGAGTTCGGGCGCGTCACCGTGACCGCGCGTGCCCAGTGGATGCCATCGGCCCTCGCCGCGCGGTTCGCTCATGCCCGCGGTCCCTTGCGGCTCATCGCTCGGCCGCTCTCCGGAGGGTGGACAGAGCGTGCAAGCGCTTTCTTAGACGATTGGCACCTCTCCGAAGGACGAAACGCCGACGTTGACAGGGTCTCGAAGAAAACGGGGATGCTGGAAGGGCGAAGCGAACACCCGCTCAAGACACGTGTTCGGGCGCTTGCCCTGGACGGTAACCCGGCTTCCCTGGAGATGGACGTTGCGCGACTGAGGCGGTTGCCTTTGCTGGATGCCCAGAGGTTTCCTGCGCTGGACGGTACGTTTGTCGTCTCGCGCGCCTACACCAAGCGTGCGCCGCGCGGAGGCGCAGCGGGGTGTCGGGGAATTCCAAGCTATCGCGTGGCGGCAGGGAGCGAGTCAGGCTTGCGAGACTTTCGGGCCGGGGCTTCTCCGCTTTTGGACCATGACGTTCCGCGTTGTTTCGACACCTCGCCCATGCGCGACGCCCACGGATACCCACAGGAAGGGCGGCCTGGGAACGCGTCGCTTCGTGGTTTTCAGGCGAGAGGTCCTTTCTTCCTGGGTTGCGCCCAACCGATGGCGTCGGACCCGTCTGCCCGCGCGGTCCCCTGGTACGGCGCAGACCGCGGCTTTTTCCCTTGCGAAGGAGACATCCGATGAGCGCACTCGCGGCCTGGGTTCTTTGCGCCAGCCTCGTTGCTTCGGACTTCAAGAGCGTCGACCCCACCTGGGGACCGATTCGCGTCGGTGACGCGCACGCGGAGTCACTGTTTGTCTATGTCAGTGCGCTTGAACTCGAGTCGCTGCTGGAGCGCGAGCGTGAAGCATGGCTGGCGCACGGCTGGGTGGTGACGGTTGACCGTATGCGAGATGACACGTGGGTGCTGGGCGGCTTCGACACGCGCGGAGGCCAACAATACGTGCAAACTTTCCGCTCCGCTTCGCCGGGCACATGGGTGACCTGGTTTAGCCGAGCGCTCCGCGGCACGACGCCAGCTCGTGGGGTGGCACCATGAAGGCGATGCTTCTCTTGCTGGGGTGCGTGGTCGCTGAGGCGCCTTTGGCAGGAGTCCCGCCTGTTCGCGTGGGGGACTGGGTCACTTTTCGAGCCCAAACCGATTCAGGCGACCACTTTTTTCAGCTTTCCGTGGTGGGCGTCGTCGCAGCTGACGCTGCAACGGGCAGCGCAGCCACATTGGAAATCGCGTTCCACGCGGGGGTCGAACCACAGATGCGTTCGCCGTTGGTATCGCTGCGGCTTCGCTGGCCGCTTGCGGCAGATGGGCGACTTGACTCTGAGGCAATCGCTGTAGCGGCAGCTTCCGTTTTCGGCGGAGCGTTCGCCCCGTTTCCCAGGCCTTTCCGACCAGATTCTGCGCGTTTAGTGGGTTCGGTGCATAGAGGCCGCGGGCATGTTGTCCGGCGCGAGGAGGGGGTCGCCGTGAAGACTGGCCGCGGATGGGTGCGGTCAGTGGAGGTCGACCTGGTGTATAACTCGCGTGTGGTCCAACGGATGTGGATGAGCGACGCGGTGCCACTCTTGAGTCTCGCCAAGCTGGAGGTTCCGGCCCTGGGTTATGCGGTGACGGTGGTGGATTTCGGCCGTGACGCCACGCCAAAGCCGTTCGGGGTGTTCCTCGTCGGCGCGGAAGGGAGAGGGCATGGCACGCACCAGTAAACGGCGCTTGGGTCGGGGGCAGGCGATGGTTGAGTATTCGATCATCAACTGGCTGCTCATTGTTGCCCTGGTCTTCATGGCAAACGTCAGAATCATTCCGGGAGGGACAGTCGCCGGCGGCGTGATTCAAAAGCGAAACATCTTGGAGATGTTCGTTGAGGCCTACCGGTACTATTACGATTCGTACTACTACGCGCTGAATCTCCCCTACCCATAAACCGCAGAAAGTTTGGAGGTCTTGAGCGATGCTCAAGGGTAAAACCCCACTGTTGGTGGCACTCATTTTGGCCGTGCTTGCCGCCGTTGTGTCGGCGTCCGCTGTCGCCAAAGCCAAAGCCGACGTGCGCAAGGGCTGGAACCTCGTGCCCATCATCGTTGCTCAGCGAGACGTCCCCGAGGGGACCGTTCTCACGACCGACATGATTTCGCAGCGCGCGGTTCCGGAACAGTTCGTCACGTCGTCCGTCGTGAAGCCCGATTCGGCGAGCTACGTCATCGACCAAAAGATCCTCGTGCCCCTCCAAACCGGCGATCCTTTGCTGTGGAGTCAGTTTGAAACGACAAAGGCGCTCGAGCGGTTGTCGACGAAAGTGCAAAAGCGAACGCGCGCCATCACCATCGAGGCCAACAAGTCGCACGCGGTGGGCGGATGGGTTCGCCCGAATGACCGCGTCGATATCATCGGCACCTTTCGCGATCCGACTTCTCAGGATCAGATGGCGGTCACACTTCTGGAAAACATTGTCGTGCTTGCCACCGGGAAGATGACTGGAACCACCAACTTCAACCTTGTTCCAGAGTCCCAGCGGACTTACAGCGATGTCACCTTGTTGGTCATCCCCGAGGAGGCGGAAGTCCTCGCTCTGGCCACCGAGCTGGGGACGCTCTCGCTTTCATTGCGTAACCCGGACGACGAAGAAAGCCAAAGCGGTCGTCAGAAAGTGACTGCGGCCGGCATTTTTGACTTGGAGCGTAACAAACAGCTCGAGCGGCGGCGCGCGCAGACGATCGATGTCATTCGAGGTCAATCTCCCGTTACCACTCAGCCAGCGCAGTAGCTCGCGCACGGCGAAATAAAAGGGCCAAGGCACCGATGGACATCCTTCCCAGCATCGTTTTCGTCTTGGTGATGGGGGCGGTGTTTTTCTTTAGCTTGGTCATTTTCGGAATCCTGACCAAGGCGTTTGAGCAGTACCAGGAGCGATACGTCGTCAAGTCGATGAACGACTTGAGTGACATGTTCTTGTTCATCGACCCGCGGCAAATGCTGGTGATGAACGTCGCCAGCATGTGTCTGCTGGGAATTTTGGGCTACGTGCTGATCAACCCGGTGCTGGGCGTTGCGGGGACCATCGGCGGGTTCTTCTTGCCGATGCTGTTGGTGCGTTACTACCGCAAACGCCGCATCAAGCGCTTCAACACGCAGTTGGTCGACGCGTTGCAGGGGATGGCGAACGCGTTCAAAGCGGGCCTCACGTTTCCGCAGTCGATTGAACATGTCGCCCGAGATGCACAAGCGCCGCTCGCCCAGGAGTTTGGCCTGCTGGTCAAAGAAGTGAAACTCGGCGTCGCGCTGGAGGAAGCGCTCGTGAACATGGGGCGGCGCGTCGGCTCTGACGACTTGGAGCTCGTGGTAACGGCCACGAACATTTCGCGCCAGCTCGGGGGAAACATGGCGGAAATGTTTGAGACCATCGCCGCAACCATTCGCGAACGGTTTCGGCTCGAGGGAAAGATCAACGGCCTGACCTCCCAAGGCAAGCTTCAAGGCTGGATTGTCTCTTCGATGCCGCTGGCTTTGGGCTTGGTGCTCAACGCGATGCGCCCGGACTTGATGCAGCCGATGCTGAACCATGTGTTCGGCTACGCACTGATCGCTGTCATTGTGGTGATGGAACTCTTGGGCATGTTCATTATTCGGCGCATCGTCAACATCGACGTCTGAAAGGGTCCCGTGTCGCTCAGTCTCCAGGAAACGCTCACGAACCTTCTCATCGGGAGCTCAGTGCTGCTTTGGGCGGCGTGCGCGGGCGTGCTGGGTTACGGCGTCTACATGATTGTCGTCCGACCCCTTTATGCGGAGGTGCAGGAGACAGGCAGCATGGGGCTTCAAGGGCTTCGTCAGGTGTCGTTGCGGAAGCTCGCAGACCTCAATCGACGGCTGATGTGGCGTGGCTACGAGAGTGCAATTCAAAGGCAACTCATGAAGGGAGGAGACCCGCGAGGCTACAAGCCACAGGACATCCTGGGACTTCAAGAGGTGGGACTTGTCGTGGGGCTGTTCTTCGGACTTTTTCTCGTTTGGTCGACCGGCGCGGGGGTGGGGTGGGCCGTGCTGCTCATGCTTGGAAGTGGTCTGTACCCCCTGATCTGGCTGAATGATCAGGTGAAGAAGCGCCACCTGCTCATCACACGTGCGCTTCCTTACAATCTCGATTTGCTCACGCTGTCGGTGGAAGCCGGCCTCGATTTCACCGCCGCATTGGCCAAGGTGGTTGAAAAGGGACGCACGGGCCCCTTGCGCGATGAACTCGCGCTGATTCTGCGTCAGCTCAAGATGGGCAAGACGCGTGAAGAGGCGCTCAAGAACATGATTGCCCGTGTAGATTTGCCGCCGCTGACGACGTTTGTGACGTCGCTCATACAGGCCGACAAGATGGGGACGAGCCTGGGCAAGGTGCTTCGAATTCAATCCACGCAACTCCGGTTGGAACGAACGCAACGCGCAGAGAAGCTCGCGAATGAAGCGCCCGTGAAAATGCTGTTTCCTTTGATCGCCTGCATTTTCCCAACGGTGTTCATGGTTTTGTTTGGTCCGATTCTTTTCGCGTTCATGTACGGCGATGCGATGGGCTAGCCACGGGAGCGACGTGGTGGCTATTGAGCCGATGAGGTGAATGACATGGCAGAAGGTTCACGCTCCCCGCGAAGACCGATGCAGCGTCCGGGAGCGTCTCAGAACGCAGGTGCCCTCAGCGCGAAGTTGGTCTGCACCAGGGGCGCTGACAGAGGACGAGAGTTCCCCCTTCGTGGCGAGCACGCAGTGATCGGGCGGGCGCCAGAGGTGGATGTCGTGTTGAGCGACACCTCGGTTTCTCGCCGTCATGTTCAGCTCGACCGGGCCCTCGAGGGATGGCGCGCCACGGATTTGGGATCTGGAAATGGTACACTACTGAACGGCGAACGCGTTCAAGGGGAAGTGGTGCTGAGGCACTTTGATGTCCTCACGATGGGCCAAACAGAGCTCAAGTTTGAGGACACGGCGAATGCGACCGATCGCGCACTCGACCCTCGCGCTGCTGCTTCGCCACCGCCGCGGCGGCCCGGAGGTGCACGCCCGAGCCGACAAGTCCCCAGTGCGCAGTCGCGCTCCAAAAGATTCAAAGTCGTGCTGTTGGGGACTGTCGCTTTCGTCGCGTTGGCGGCACTTCTCATGGTGCTTGTTCGCCCAGGGAAGAGTCGGTCTGAAGGGCCCCAGCCAGAAGAAGAGCGGTTGGCGCAGTTGTTTCAGGCTGGAAAGAACGCCGTCCGTCAGGGGCGATGGAAAGATGCGATGGTTCGGTTTGAGGAAGTCAAGGCAGTGGCCCCCGAGTATCCTGAGCTTCCGGCGTATTTAGAACGTGCGCCCATGGAGTTGTCGAACGAGGCGCGTCTCGAAGAGGGTGAGACCGCCGTCGCGGAGGGGAAACTGGCGCTCGCACAAGAACGGCTTGTGCAGGCGAAGAAAGGGACGACCCTCAGCAACCCGCGCATTGATCAGCTTGATCAAAAGATTCGCGACGCTGTTCCCGAACGTGTGACCCAAATCGAGGCGGCGGCGCAGGCCAACGAACACGCGCGCGTGGTCAGTCTGGCCGAAGACTTGCTTCAGGTCGTGCCCAACCAGACTGCGGCTCAAGCCTTCCTCGATAACGCCCGGGCCAAGCTGGCCGAGGAGGCCAATCGGTCGGTTCGGGTCACGCGGCGGCCAAGGGATGACGCACCCCGCGAGGATCGCCCTGCCATCGACGCATTTCGCTCCGGCGATTTGGCGGGTGCATTGGCGAGGGCCGCCGCTTGCGGCGGGACAGTGGCCTCCTGTCGGACGCTGCTGAAACAGCTTCAAGACTTTGAGGCGCTGCACCAACGGGTCGACACCTTGAACGCGTCTGAGCTGCGCAGGTTACTGGCGCTTGATCGCACCATCACGGGCGGCGCGGGATCAACGCTCGCCCGTACGGCACGCACACGCGCGGCCAACGCGTTCTACAAGGAGGCCTCCGCGGAGAAAGCGTCATCCAACTGGTCGCGGGCCATCGAATTGTCGCTTCAGGCGCTGGATGCTGAGCCAGGGCACGCGGGCGCTAAACGGATGTTGGATGAGATTCGCGGCAAGGCGAAAGACGTCTACATGCAAGCGTACGCCGTGAAAGACAACGACTTGGAATCCGCGTTGCAGAAATTCCGTGACGTGACGCTGATGACGCCGGAAAGCGACGAGTGGCATCAGAAAGCAAAAGGCTGGCTGCAAAAGCTTTCGCGATGAAACGTCAGCTGGCCAAGACGCAGGGCGACCTGTTTTCGATTCCCGTGGCGATGCCCGCCGCGACTGTCCAGGACAGCGACAAACCGGTGTCGGCAGTTGCCGCCACCGAGCCGGCTTCGCGGCGACCGGTCACCGAGCCCGGTCCAACAATCCTTGGCGTGGCCGAAATCACAGCACGCCTCAAAGGTCATCTCGAGCGTGCATTCGGTCGCGTGTGGGTCCGTGGCGAAGTCAGTGGTTTTCGGGGCCCGAATGCGCGCGGGCACCTCTACTTTTCGTTGAAGGAGAAAGACGCCATCATGGACGTTTGCATGTGGGCGTCTACCGCGCAGCGCCTCAAGTTTAGTCTGCGGGACGGGCTTGAAATCGTCGCCGATGGCAGCATTGAGCTGTATGCGCCTCGTGGCCGCTACAGCCTCATCGCACAGCGCTTCGAGCCTGTGGGTGAGGGCGTTCTCGCGCTCGCCTTTGCGCAGCTGAAGGAACGGCTGACGGCGGAGGGCTTGATGGGCGAGCGTCGCCGCCCGCCGCGCCCGTTGCCCATGATTCCACGGCGGATCGGGGTGGTGACGAGTCGCAGCGGTGCGGCGCTGCAGGACTTCTTGCGGATTTTGCATCGGCGACACCCCCGCCTTTCGGTATTGGTCTGCGACGCGCGTGTGCAAGGTGAAGGGGCCGCGGCGGACATTGCGCGAGGTGTCGCGCGTCTGGGGCGAACCGATGTGGACGTCATCGTCGTGACGCGCGGTGGAGGCTCGCTGGAAGACCTCTGGGCGTTCAACGAGGAAGCTGTTGCACGGGCGATTTACGCTTGTCCGGTGCCTGTGGTGTCGGCCGTGGGACACGAGGTCGACTTCACGATCGCCGATTTCGTGGCCGACGTTCGTGCGCCCACGCCGAGTGCGGCTGCAGAACTTCTGGCGCCGGTGCTGTCAGACTTGGAGACGAATCTTGCGGAACAGGGAGGACGTTTGCGCCGTGCGGTGGAGCGCTACGTCCTCGCGTTTCGTTCGCAGCTGCGTGCCAGTGCGGCAGCCCTGTCGGATCCGCGTCACGTGTTTTCGGCGGCTCGGCGCCGCTTGTCTGACGACGCTGACGCGCTCGGTGTGTTGGCGAGAACCGCTTTGCGCGATGCGCAGAAGCGCTTGGTTTTGCTGCGGGTTGCTCTTGAGCGGCAACATCCGCGCGAGCGCTTGGGACAAAGCCGGTCCGAACTGCTGCAGATGGGAGAGCGACTTCGGCGCTTCACCGTCGTTTTGGCGCAGCGCCGAGCACATTGGGGCACACTGGCTGCTCGGCTCTCAGCGATGAGTCCGCTCGCGGTGCTATCGCGTGGATATTCGGTCACCTTCCGGGCAGACGATGGACGTTTGGTGCGGTCTGCAGAGGACGTTCTCCCTGGCGAGGAGATACGTGTACGCCTCTGCGCCGACACCTTGGAGGCCCGGGTGGTGGCAGCCAAGAAGGGCATTCCGTAAAGTGCGTTTCGCAGCGCGAGGAGCAACCCGTGGTCACCACCTATAGCGATGTTGTCAACAAGCTCGAGAAAGTCGTCAAGCGCCTGGAGGGCGGTGAGCTCTCTTTGGAAGAATCGCTGAAAGATTTTGAATCCGGCATCCAGCTTGTTCGGCAGGGCGAGGCCATGCTGCAGGCCGCAGAAAAGCGCGTGGAAGAACTTCTGGCTGCACCCAACGATGGCGATCGCGTCGTGCCGCTGACCCACGCGCCTCGTGGAGAGGATGCGCCGGCGTAACGTTGCGCCAGGCGACAACGGCATGGGCATTGCGATTCATCCCAAGGTCATCATCGTCGACGATGACCGCGAGACGCGCGACCTGCTCGCCTTGGTGTTGTCGCACGAAGGGTTCAACGTCGCCCAAGCCGCCAACGGTCTTCGGCTGATTTCAACGCTGCATGTCGACAAGCCAGACCTCATCTTGATGGACGTCAACATGTCCTGGATTGACGGGTTTGAGCTCTGCCGTGCGGTGCATCAAAACCGCGCTTTCCAAGACATCCCGGTGATTTTCCTGTCGGCCAGAACTGGCGCCAGCGACGTCAAGCGGGGCCGTGATGCCGGTGCCGTAGACTATTTCACCAAACCAGTAGACATACCCACCCTTGTGGCTCGAGTACGGGAGTTGGTTCCGTCGACGGTCCACAAGGAGGGGTGATGGCGGTTTCGGAGTTCGTCTTTTCCCAGTACTTGAAGGCCAGGGCCGACGATGTCGAGCGCTGGCTTGCCGCGCGACTGGATGCGCTGGCGGAACACACCCCGCCGCGTCTTTTGGAAGCGATGCGCTACTCGTTGTTGGGAGGTGGCAAACGCCTGCGCCCCATTTTGGCCACGGCGTTTGCCGAAGCCGTCGTGGGTGGCGCAGCGGGGAAGGCTGCTGAGGATGCCGCTTGTGCCTTGGAGTACATTCACACGTATTCGCTGATTCACGACGACCTGCCCGCGATGGACGACGACGATTTGCGCCGCGGCCAGCCGACCAGTCACAAGGCCTTTGGCGAAGCGATGGCGATTTTGGCGGGCGATGCACTGTTGACGGAAGCCTTCGTTCTCTTGGCCAACGGTTCTGAGCCAACGCGGAGGGCGCTGTGCCTGGAGTTGGGGCAGGCCTCTGGGGCTTCAGGCATGGTGGGCGGGCAGGTGCTCGACATCGCCGAGGATCGTCCCGCGCAGGAGGCGTACCTGCGACGCTTGCATCGGCTCAAGACAGGCGCGCTCATTCGCGCGGCGTGCCGCATGGGCGTTGTGGCCGCTGGCGGGGATGAGGCTGTTCTTGCGGCAGCGACGCGCTACGGCGAGGCGGTCGGACTTGCGTTTCAAATTGCCGACGACTTGCTTGACGTCACTTCTGACCCAAAAACCATGGGGAAACCGACGGGCGCAGATGCCGCCGCGGGGCGCCACACGTTCCCGGCGGTTCTCGGGCTGGAGGCTTCCGAGAAACTCGCGGCACACCAAGTCGACGAAGCCCTGGACGCCGTCAAGCGTCTCGAACCGGACCCGGGACCGTTGGCCGCCCTGGCGCGTTACGCCGTTGAACGCAAGCAGTGAAGGCCAAGCGAGAGCGCGCGGATGTCTTGCTGCACGCGCGGGGGCTTGCCGACTCGCGCGCGAAGGCGCAGGCGCTGATTCTCGCGGGCGACGTGACGGTCATGGATGCGGGCGTTGAACGGCGCGTCGAAAAAGCGGGGCAGCTTTTGCCGGCAGACGCTGAACTTCGTCTTGCTTCCGCGGGCCTGCCCTACGTTTCGCGCGGCGGTCTCAAACTGAAGCATGCGCTCGAGGCTTGGCAGATTCGGCCAGAGGGAATTTGGGCAGACATCGGGGCGAGCACGGGTGGATTTACCGACTGCCTGCTTCAGGCGGGCGCTGCGCGCGTTTATGCCATCGATGTGGGCTACGGGCAGCTCCACGAAAAGATTCGGCAGGATGAGCGCGTGCACGCGCATGAGCGAATCAATGCGCGCTACTTGACCCCCGAAGTCTTGCCCGAGCCTTTGGACGGTGCGGTGATGGACGTCAGTTTCATTTCTGCAACGCAAGTCTTGCCGGCCGTGATGCCGTTCCTGAAACCCGCTGCGTGGGTGGTGGTGCTGGTGAAGCCACAGTTTGAAGCCGGCCGTGAGTACGTCGAGAAAGGCGGGGTTGTTCGCAACGAGGCAGCAAGAAGCGCGGCCGCCAAACGCGTGTCAGACAAGGTGGAAGCGTTGGGCGGTGTCTTGGTCGGTCTCACCGATTCACCCATCCTCGGCCCTGCGGGTAACCGGGAGATTCTCTTGGCGGCGCGGGTCGGGCCTTCTCGTGCCCACACCGAAGCCTGACTACATCCCTGTCGCGATTTAAGCCTTAAAACCTGTAAAACGTGTATTCCTCGTTGGTGAGCTGGGACAGATTCCGGCATACTCCCGGCGGAATGTTCTGCACCCCTGGTAGGTCTGCGTGAGCGCAACGGCGCTTCTCACGCCTCGCGGTCGAATCCTGTTGTTCGGTACAACCAAACAGGCAGGGGGGCTCGGGGAGCGCCTGAGTCAGGTGGGTTACGACGTCGTGACGGCGAACGACCCCGGCCAGGTCGTTTCTGTGGCCGCGGCCCACCACCCAGAAGCCATCGTTTTCACACATGCCGGCGAGGCGGAAGGCCGGGCGTTGGAACTCATCCGCGCCGACGTGCGGCTTCGCGACGTGCCGACCCTGGCCAATGTCAGTACGGGCGACGTCGAAGCGTTTCGCAAGCTGCGTTTCGACGACTTCATTCGGTCACCCGATGAACTCACTCAACGCCTCGAAGCCGCCCTGCGTGCGCGGCGGGCGTTGGCGCGAGAAGCCAAAACGCAAGCGCGGATGGAAACGCTGCTTGAAATCGCACAGGCAGCAACCAGCTCACGCGAACTGGATGACGTCCTTCGATTGGCTGCAGAACGAACTGCGAACGCTGTCGGTGCGGACCGCTGTTCCGTTGTGCTGGTCGAAGGCGATGGTCCTATCGAGGCAAGCCTCGTGGCGTCGAACCAGAGCCTTCATCTGGCACCCGCGATTTTGGACCTGGCGAAGTATCCAGAACTGCGGCGCGCGCTCTCCACGCGACAGTCTGTGCACGTGGCCGAAGTGGCGACCGACCCCTTGATGGCCGAGGTTCGTGCCTCGGTTTTGGAAACAGGCGTGCGGGGTGTCCTGGTGCAGCCCTTGGTGTGCCAAGACGATGTCTTGGGGGCGCTTTTGCTCCATCACCTGCAACCAGACGCACGTTTCGGTCGTGAAGAACAAGAGTTTGTGCGGGCGGTCGCGGCGGCACTGTCCAATTCGATTCGCAACGCACGGCTTCACGCCACGCTGAAGCGCAAGCGTGAAGAATTGGAATCCGCATACGTTGACCGATACCGCGAGCTGAACGAGGCGAACAAGCGCCTCAAAGAGCTCAATCGTCTCAAGGACGAAATCATCGCCGTGGCGAGTCACGACGTGCGTGCGCCCCTCAATGTGCTCTTGGGGCACGGGCAGCTGCTGCTCGACAGCGATTTGGCACCACAACAAGTCCAGTCCGCAGAAGCCATCGTTCGCCAGGGTCGAAAGATTTTGAGTCTCGTCGAGTCGCTCCTTGAGCGGGGGAAAAGCGACGCGGGACGACTCTCCCTCGACGCGCGGCTCATCGATGTGGCCGAGCTTTGTCAGGAGGGCTCGCGCGAGATCGAAATCTTGGCGGCGAATCGTGGCGTGTCCGTGCGATGCGAGGCGCCGGAAAGCCTCTTGGCCATTGGCGACGAGGTGAAGCTGCGCGAGGTGCTCCAGAATCTGTTGACGAACGCCATTCAACACGCTCGCGAAGGCGGCGGCATTGTCGTTCGCGCGCAAAGGTTGCGTCGCCCCGACGGCGAAGTCGCCCGCGTTTCCGTCCAGGACGATGGCGCCGGCGTGCCGGAAGAAGAACTGCACCTCATTTTCGATCGCTATCGACACGGCCCCGGGGGCACGGGCCTTGGGCTGGCGATTTGCAAAGAGTTCGTTGACTTGCACGGGGGCGAGATCTGGGCAGAGACGCCCCAAGAAGGCGGCGCCGCATTCGTGTTCACGCTGCCTCTGGCGCAAGAACACAGTCCGGCGCTTCGTGCGCCGCCGCCGGCGCTTTTGAGAGAGCAGGCGCGGGTGTTGGTGGTGGAAGATGAGCCGGACATCGCAGCGGTGTTGGTGGAGATTCTCCGCGCGCGCTACCGGGTCGAAATCGCGCGGGATGGGGCAGAAGGCCTCGCCAAGGCCCGTGCGCTGCGCCCCGACTTGATCGTGATGGACGTGTTTTTGCCGAAACTCGACGGTCTGGACGCGGCCGTTGCGTTGAAGTCATCCAACGACACTGCGCACATCCCGGTGATTCTCCTGTCTGCACACCAAGGCGTGGCGGACAAAGTACGATCGCTGAATTTGGGTGCGGTGGACTACCTGGGCAAGCCGTTCCAAGCGATGGAGCTTCTGTCGCGAACCGAACGCGCGTTGAAGTTGCAGCGTGCGGAGAAGGAACTGGAACGCAGCACCTTGTTGCTTCGTCGAACCGGCAATGACCCCGACACGGGTCTTTTGGATCGAGCGGGCTTGGCGGCGCGGATGGAGCCGGAGCTCGCGCGCAGCCGTCGTTACGCCAGGCCGTTGTCCGTCGTCGTGCTGTCGGCAGATGCGCAGACGGCGCCCGAGAAGCTGCGCCAGGCAGCGTCGTTGGTTCGTCGCCGCCTGCGTTCTCCGGATCTGGTCGGACATTTGGGGGCAGGGCGCTTTGCCCTCGTCATGCCCGAATGCGGCGGCGCAGATGCCGCCACCGTGGCTCGGCGCCTTGTTGCGGAGCTCCAGACAGACGCCCAGGTGACATTTGCCTACAGGGTTGAGCAAGTCACGGCAGAGGAGTGGCAGCTGGAGGCCATTCTCGAGCGGATTTCGAAAGACACCGCCCCCTCCAACTCCCCTAGATGACCTGGTTTCGGGGGTGTGGCTTGCCCCCACGGGGTGCGCGTTCGTTAGACTGTGTCTTGATGCGTGGCCACTTGCTGGCGCTGACCGCAGCTGTCGCGGTCTTTCTCGCGCCAAAGGCGCTGGCCACGCCTTCTCCCAGCGCTCCGGCGTCGTGTTCAGACCGTGGGCGCTGCGTCGATCGCGAGGCGATGCGAGAGGTCATGGCGCTGATGGTGTCTCCCGAAGGGCCCTATTCCTCGGCGGCGGCATACGGGCATTTTCTGCGCGCGCGTTTGGCGCATCATCAGGGCGACCCCAAGGGCGCCATTGCGCAACTTCGGTTGGCGTTGGCCACGGATGAAGGCCATCCGTATCTGCGCGCGGAACTCGCGGAGCAGCATGCTCGGCTCGGTGAAATGGCAGCGGCCGATCGCATTCTCAACAAGCTGCTCGAAGAGAAGCCGCGTTACCGACCGGCGTTGACGCTTCACGCCCGTGTGTTGCTCGAGCTCGACAACGCCGAACGCGCCAAAGCGCGTTTGAAGCGCGCCATTGCCGTGGCGCCGGAGGAACCCGACGCGCCGCTTGTGTTGGCGCACATCCTTCTCGAACAGAACGACCTGGATGGCGCGATTCGTTGGGTTGAAGCGCATGCGCGTGCCGCACCGCATGAGACCTATGCCCTCAAGCGGATGGGGCTCACGCTGTTCGAACGCGGCGAGTCCGGTCGTGCGCTGCCCCTGCTCGAGGCGGCGGCCTTGCGCGAGCCGGGCGATGGCGAGACCGAGCTGATGTTGGCGCAGATTTGGGAGGCGTTGGAACGGCCGGACCAAGCCCAAGGACACTACGAGATTGCGCTGGCGCGCCGGGCGGATCCCCGCGACGCGCTCATGGGGGCCGGTCGTGTGGCCCTGCGAAGGGGTTTCACCGCCGAAGCGATGGCGTATTTCGACGCGTTGCTGGTGCAGGTCGACGATACCGAACTGATTCTCAAAGTGGCTTTTTTGCTTTTGTCTGCAGAGCGACCGCTGCTGGCGGCGCAAGTCCTGGACAATGCCCGGCGCTGGATCGCGCAGCCACGGCTGTCGTTCTACGCCGGTCTCGTTCACGAACGCGCAGGCGAGTACGGCGAGGCCGCGAGCGCTTTCGCTGAAATTCCGCCGAGCTCAGAGTTGTTCTCTCAGGCCAGACTTCACCAAGGGGCCGCGTTGCTCTTCGCCGGTCGCGTGTCCGAAGCGCGCGTTCCTTTGCAGGCGGCGCTGGAAGCCGAGCCAGCGGACCCGACGGCGCAGCGCTTGTATGCGCGCGCCCTTGAGCTTTCTGGCAATGCCTCGGGCGCTGAAGTTCTCCTTCAAAAGTCCTTGCGTGAACAACCCACGTCCGAGGGCTACGAGGCACTCTCCGAGTTGTACCAACGCCAGGGTCGCCCCAGTGAAGCGGTGGCCCTGCTCAACACTGCGATTTTGGAACGCCCGCGCGACGAACAACTCTTGTTTGCGTTGGGCATCGCCTTGGACCGCAAGGGTGAGACAGAAGCCGCGATGCGACGCATGCGCGAGCTGTTGGCCATTAACCCCGATCACTCTGCGGCGATGAACTTCGTGGGCTACTCGCTGGCCGAGCGAGGGGTTCGCTTCGATGAAGCCGAGAAGCTGCTGCTGCGCGCTTTGGAGCTCAAGCCCGAGAACGGTTCGTACTTGGATTCGCTCGGGTGGATTTACTTTCGGCGCGGCGACTTCGCGCGAGCGGTAGGGACACTGGAGCGAGCCGTTCAATTGGCACCCTACGAGCCGCTGATCATCGAGCACTTGGGAGATGCCTACCAGGGTATTGCTCGCCTCGCAGAGGCCGTCAAAACGTACCGACGGGCACTGGAGTCTCTGGCCCGATCCCCGACGCGGGAAGACCTCGAACGGCGCCGTCACTCGCTTGAGAACAAGCTCAAGGTGCTGTCCAGCGAAGCCCAGGCCCGCTAACCCAGAGACCGCTTGAGGTGATTGTCCCTTGCTTTGTCTTTCGCCCGATCCGTGCGTTGCTCGTCAGTCACTTGCCACGGGGCAAGCTCCCTCCTCGCGCCTGCGTCTCTGGCGAAATCCTGCGCAATCATCCGATCACCTCAAGCGGTCTCTGGGTTAACCTGCCGCGCCGGTGAGGGCGACGCACGACGAGGGCTTCTTCAGTGCCCAAGATGGGAAGCGGCTGTATTGGCAGTCTGACATGCCGCCGCAGCCGTTGGCTGACGTGGCGATGGTGCACGGCTACGGCGATCACTCGGGGCGATATGTCCGTTTGCGCCGTGCCCTGACGGAGGCAGGTTTGGCGGCCCACGGGTTCGACTACCGAGGCCATGGGCGCTCGGATGGGGCCAGAGGCCACTGCAAAGCGTTTTCAGAGTTCGCAGACGACCTGGAGCGCTTTTGGACTCGGGTTCGCGAAAACAGTGCAGGGCGAAAGACCTTCCTCTTCGCCCACAGTCACGGTGTCTTGGTGGCGCTGGATTGGCTCTCGCGAAAGCCCGGCGGTGTTCAGGGACTCGTTCTGTCGGCCCCCTTCCTTGAGTTCGGTTTCACGCCACCGCCTCTCAAAGTCTTGGGGGCCCGCGTTGTGGGCCTTGCCCTGCCCAGCTTTCCTTTTCAAAACGCGCTGGAGGTAGGGCAGCTGACGCGCGACACCGACATTCAGCGCGAAACGGAGCAGGACGCCCTGTACCATCGCGTCGCGACACCGGCCTGGTTTTTCCAAGTTCGCAAAGCTCAGGCGATGCTGAGAACCCGTGCCGCACAGATTCACCTGCCCACCTTCTTGTTCTACGGAAGCGAAGACCCCATCAGCGCCGTGGGCGCGATGCGAAGTTTCTTCGAGTCTCTCGCGGCAAAGGATAAGACAACGAAAGCCTACGTCGGCGCGAAGCACGAAACTTTTCATGACCTCCGGCGGGCAGAGGTCGAACGCGACATTGTGAAGTGGATTTCCAGCCGTCTGTGACGTACACGCGAGGAACGCATGGCACAGGAACAGCCGAACATTATTGGGAAAGGCATCACCATCCGAGGCAACCTGTCCGGCGGAGGTGACCTCGTCGTCGAGGGCCAAGTCGAAGGCCAGATGGCGCTTAAGAACCATCTGACCATCGAAAGCAGCGGCAAGGTTCAGGCGGACATCCGCGCTGAAGAGCTCACGATCAACGGCGAGATGAGCGGGAACATCGACGCCGGTTCGCGGGTGGCGATTAACGCCTCAGCCAAAGTGGCCGGCGACATTAAGGCACCTCGCGTCGTTATCGAGGACGGTGCGGTGTTCAACGGTTCCATCGAAATGGAAGTCAAGCTGCCCGACGACGTGTAACGCGCCGCCCCGGTGCTTTGAGGAAAGACATGGCAAACACGATTATTGGTTCAAGCCTGGTGATTGACGGCGAGATTTCGGGCGACGAAGACTTGGTCGTTCAGGGAACCGTCAAGGGGAAGATTTCGCTCCGAGAAAGTCTCTTCGTTGAAGGCTCTGGCGTTGTCGAAGCCGACATTGAGACGCAGAACGTCGAAGTCGCTGGGCGGGTGACCGGCAACATCATGGCCACCGACAAAGTTGAGCTTCGCAGCGACTGTCGCGTCATCGGAGACATTCGCGCGCCACGTATTCTCATCGCCGACGGCGCCTCGTTTAAGGGTAACGTCGACATGGACGTTTCCTCGAGCTCGAAGAAGGAACGCTAACCCATGGCGAAGAACGACAGTTCATTGGGTGGGACGCACAGCGGTGAAAACACCATTATCGGGCCTTCCATTCTCATCTCCGGAAAGCTTTCTGGGGATGAAGACCTCATCGTTCGGGGTCGCGTCGAAGGCGAAGTGGCCCTCGAACGTACCCTGATTGTCGAAAACTCCGGTGTCGTGAAAGCCAACGTTGACGTCCGCAATGCGGTGGTCAGCGGGGTCGTCGTCGGCAACATCAGCGCCCAAGAGAGTGTTGAACTCACCAAAGATGGTCGCATGGTGGGCGACATCCGTGCCCCCCGGGTGATTATCGTCGACGGCGCCAGCTTTCGGGGGCGGGTCGACATGGGTGATTTGCCGGCTAGACCCGCGGGTGAGCGCCGGCCTGCGACGGTTCGGCCTGCGGTGCGCAGCAGTGCGCCAGCCGCACGGTCTGCTTCATCTGCGTCCGCAGCCGTGCCGGCGAAGAAGGGCATGAAGCCCCTCCCTCCACCGGCTCCCCCATCCAAGGGCCCTGTTGTCCCGGTGGTTGCCGCCGGGGCCAAGAAAAAGGTCATCATCAAGAAGAAGGGGTAGGTCCGGAGGGGACGGGCATCCGACCCCTTGCCAGCGCGCGGGAGAGGCTTCCTCTCCGGCGCGTTTCGTTTTTCGGATATGACTTGAACAATGCATTCGCCAGATGAACAGAACCTTGCTGTAGCGGCCATTGCGGACCCCGTCGCCGAAACGACTGAACAGACGGTATCGGATGCGCCCGCAGCGGCGCGTGCGCGGAGCCAAGGCGCACCGGCGCTGATAGCGCTGGACCGAATCGTGGACGACCGAAGCTTTCAACTCCGCCCAGAAGGGGATTTGCGGCTGCTCGCGACAGACATCGCTCGCCTGGGGCAGCTATTCCCTGTGGAATTGCGCCTGCACCCGCATGGGTTTCAAGTGATTGCCGGGTTTCGTCGCCTTGCGGCCTTGAAGTTTTTGCAGCGCGACAGGGTCCTTGCACGACTTCATACCGACTTGAGCGACGAGGATGCGCTGTTACTCGCGCTTGCCTCGGTGATTCACCGTCAGCCCATGACACGGGAGGCGCTTGTTGCAGTTCGTGATCGCCTCGAGTCCGAAGGGCGCTTGGGTGTCGCTGCGCGGGACATGCTCGACAAAGCGCTCGCCCCAGACGATGAACTGGGTCCCGAAGGCCCTGTGGAAGAAGTCGACGCAGACGAATTGGCCCTGGCTGTCACGCAGCGCATCGCCAACTTGAATCAGGACCTGTCGCTCTTGGCGGATGTCTTCGGTTCGTTGGAACCGGAGAGAAGAGAAGCCCTGCTGGAACAACTGCGCTATAGCGCGGACTTGGTGCAGTTTCTCGAAGGCAAGTGAATGGACGCATCCCGCACGCGGTTGCTCGAGCTTCTGACGAAGCAATCGTTTGAGCGCCGCAAAGTGACACTGAGTTCCGGGCGCGAGTCAGACTTCTACATTGACTGCAAGCGAACGACGCTCACGGCGGAGGGCCACTGGGTCATTGGCCACGCACTGTTGGCGCTCATTCGCGAACGTGCGCCCGCGGCACGCGCTGTCGGTGGCCTCACGTTGGGTGCCGACCCAATTGCATCGGCTGTCAGCACTGTTAGCCAGATGCTGAAAACGCCGCTGGATGCATTCATCGTGCGCAAAGAGCCCAAGTCACACGGCACCAGCCACTGGATTGAGCGCCCGCACAGTGTGCAAGCCGGGACGCCCGTCGTGATTGTCGAAGACGTCGTGACCACCGGTGCCAGCACCCTGCGCGCCATCGAACGTGCGCGCGCCGAAGGACTCGAAGTCTTGGGGGCCTTCGCTCTGGTCGACCGATTGGAAGGCGGTCGTGAGGCCATCGAAGCCAAGGGCGAGCGCCTTTATTCCTTGTTCACCCAGAAGGACTTCATGTCGTGAAAGCGCAGAGGAGCCTTCTTTGTTGGGTTCAGGGGGTGTTGCTGGGGGCGGCGCTGGGCTGTGCGCCCCTCAACCGACCGCCCGTCGTGGGCGAAGCCCCACCGCGTGTGGCCGATGGTGCCTCGGAGCGCGCCTACAGAGAAACCCTCGACCGCTTCACCGCTCACTCACAGGTGTACGCGACGTTTGACACGCGTGTGTTCGCAGCGGCGACATTCCAAGCCCCGGCCTTTCGTGAAGCCCGTGCACGGCGTTGGGGCGAGTTTCGCCATGCGCCGGCCTCAGACGTTGAGGCCACCCTTGAGCGCGAGCGGGCCGAAGCGAAGCAGTTTCATGAGTTCTTCTTGGGCGCGCATTTCAATGACTACCGCTGGGAAGACCTGGACAAGCCGACGAGCATTTGGCGCGTGGCGCTTGTCCTGCCCGAAGGCGAAGTCACCCCCGTGGAGATTGAACGGCTGGGCCGGGCGTCATGGGAATTGCGGGCGTACTACCCCTATCTCGATTCCTTTTGGCATGCTTACCGAATCCGCTTTCCGGTGAACGACGCCAGCGGGGCGCCACTCATGCCCGAAGATGTGAAAACCGTGAAACTGAGACTTGCGTCGTCTGTTGGGCGTGCCGAGTTCTTGTGTCAGGCCCGCTAAGACTGCGAGACGGCTGCGCGGCGACGTGAGGGCTTCGGAGAAGCTGTGGGCGAGTGTGTCTAATGTCCCACCGACGCCGCGAGGACGGCGGCTCCGGTTGCCGCGGCCATCAGCACAGGCATCAACACAACGAAACGGGACTCGCCGGACCGAAGCAAAAGGCCACAGGGCAGGCCAAACAAGAAGCCGCCCAGGTGTCCTTGCCAGCTGACGCCCGGGAGCAAGCTGATGACGGCCACTTGAACGAGCCAAATGCCCAATGTGCGGCGGCCATGTTGCGTGGCGATGGGCAACGAAGCCCCGGCCCAGCCCAGAATCATCCCAGAAGCACCGACGGTGAGATGCTCAAAAGCAAACAGCAAAGCAAAAGTCGATGAGCCCAGCGTGGTGACCCATGAAATCGCCGCAAACCGCCACGACCCAATGGCGCGCTCCAGCGTCGTGCCTAAGGTGAAGACAACCGACAGGTTGAACAAGAGGTGAATGGCGTTGCCATGTTCGAGGGCGGTGGCAACAAGCCGCCACCATTGGCCAGCCTGCACGGCAGGGCCGAACAAAGCGCCCAGTGGGATGGGTTCACCCTCGGTGCCGGGCGCTGGCGCTGCCCAGCGGTTTTGCATCAACATGAAAACAACGCATGCGGCCATCAAGGCGTAGCAGAACACCGCACGCGCCCCCGAAGCTCGGAGGGGCGGCGAAGGATGGGTGGAGTCCTCGAGCGCATCGGTGTGGTCCAGAATGCGGGAGTTCTTGATCGTCAAGCGCTACACCTCACGCGACACCACGGTGTCTAGAAGCCAATTGTGGTCGTCACGGTTCGGGTAATCCAACGTGTAGTGAAGGCCACGGCTTTCTTTTCTGCGCGTGGCGCATTCGACAATAAGGTGCGCGACGTCCGCAATGTTTCGCAGCTCGATGACGTCGCGGGTGACTTTGAAGCGCCAGTAGTATTCGCGAATCTCTTCACGCAGCAGGTCCAGTCTCCGGCGCGCACGCATCAGCCGCTTGTCCGTGCGCACGATGCCAACGTAGTTCCACATCAGCCGTCGAATTTCGTCCCAGTTATGCGTGACGACGACGCTTTCGCTCGAATCCACCGCGGCGCCCGCGTCCCAGTCCGGCACGTCGCCAGGGTTTGAACTGCTTTCTTTGTGAAAGGTGGCAGCAGCTTGCGCGGCGCGGTGGCCAAACACCAAGCCTTCGAGCAACGAATTGGAGGCCAGACGATTCGCGCCGTGAAGCCCGGTGCAGGCGACCTCGCCGACAGCAAATAGGCCCAAGACATCTGTGCGCCCTTCGAGGTCGGTGACGACACCGCCGCATTGATAGTGCGCCGCAGGCACGACCGGAATCGGCTGAGCGGCCATGTCGATGCCAAATGCTTTGCACGTGCTGTAGATGTTTGGAAAGCGTTCAACCAGAAAGGCACGACCCAGGTGCGTCATGTCGAGGTAAACGCAGTCGTCGCCTGTTCGCTTGAGCTCGGTGTCAATCGCGAGTGCCACCACGTCACGCGGCGCGAGTGCGCCCAGCGGGTGATAGCGCTCCATGAACGTCTCACCGCTTCGCAAGCGCAGCTTGCCGCCTTCACCCCGAAGCGCTTCTGAAATGAGGAAGCTCTTTGCCTCGGGGCTGAACAGGCATGTCGGGTGAAATTGGTAGAACTCCATGTTGGCGATTCGCGCACCGGCCCGGTACGCCATCGCCACGCCGTCGCCGGTGGCGACGTCTGGATTGGAGGTGTACAGGTAAACTTTTCCGGCACCGCCGGTGGCGAGCACGGTCACGCGCCCCAAAAAGGTTTCGATGACGCCATCGCTTCGCAAGACGTAAGCGCCACGGCACAGGGCGGCCTTGGGGTTTCCGGGCGTGCGGTCGACAATCAAGTCGATCGCGGCATGGTCTGGGAAAAAGCGAATGTTGCGGTGCTCGCCGCAGGCGGACAACAGTGCCCGCTGGAGTTCGCGACCGGTGACGTCGCCGGCATGCACGATGCGGCGAGCCGAATGACCACCTTCACGGGTGAGGTCGAACTCGCCACTGGGCCGTCGATTGAATTCCGCCCCCCATTCAACGAGTTCCTTGATGCGTGCAGGGCCTTCTTTCACCGTGACTTCGACCGTCTCACGTCGGCACAGGCCCGCACCGGCCGACAGGGTGTCTTGGACGTGCGCATCAACGGAGTCGCTGACAGACATCACCGAGGCGATGCCGCCCTGCGCGTAGACGGTGTTGTTTTCAGAAACGGCGCGTTTGGTGAGGACGGCGACAGTTCCGTGGGCCGCGGCATCCAAGGCGAAACGCAGGCCGGCAACGCCCCCGCCCAGCACCACAAAGTCGTACCTCTGCGCCATCTTCTGAACCTACGCCGCTTTAGCCCCCACAAATGCGCCAAACAAGGCTCTTTCTTGAGGGAAAAACCCCCGAGAGCTAAGTTTTTCCAAGGACTTCTATGTTTTCACCCCGCGCGCTCATTGCTGCGATTGGTCTCTTGTTGCCGGCGATGACCTTTGCGGGCGGCGTCTACACGTATACGCAGTCAGACGGCACCGTCATCTACACGAATGTACCGCCGCCCAAGAGCGTGAATGCCAAGCGCTTGAAGGGGACGTTTAGCCGCGCACCTGCTCCCACAGAAGCCGCGCGCACTCGTCCCGCGCAAGTCGACACCCGTGACATCGACACTTTCATTGATGCCGCTGCAGCGCGCTATCGCCTGCCTCCTGCGCTGGTGCGTGCGGTGATTCATGCCGAGAGCAACTTCAAGCCCATGGCCCTGTCGCACAAGGGGGCGTCCGGTTTGATGCAGCTGATGCCCGACACCGCGCGCGACATGTATGTTCGCGACATTTTCGACGTGCGCGAAAACATTGAAGGCGGAGCACGTTACCTGCGCGTTCTGGCCAACCAGTTTGGTGGAGACATGGTGCAAATGGTTGCGGCCTACAACGCGGGGCCCGATGCCGTTCGGCGCTATGGAGGCCAGATTCCTCCCTTCACGGAGACGCAGGCGTACGTTCGTAAGGTGATTGACCTCTATTTCGAGTACAAACGGCGCTCCTCAGCGGCGCTCGCGCAGCGCGAAAACCGCTAGAGCACGAAAATGGCGACGTCACGCACCGAACATCTTGAGCCGCTCGCCCGCGGCAGCAACCTGCTCGCAGCGGGTCAGCTCGCCGAGGCCAAGACGGCTCTCGAGCAAGCACACCAGCTCGCGCCCAAGAATGAGAAGGCTCAGAATCTCCTCGGCCTGACGTATTTCAAGCTGGGTGAATTCGACAACGCAGCGCGCATCTACGGCCTGCTGATTCGTGAAAACCCGACGGATCCAACGCTGCACGTGAATCTGGGGCTCGTGTACCTCAAAAGCGGCGAGACGCCGAAGGCGGTTCGTTCGTTTGAAACCGCGACGGACCTCGCCCCCGAACACACCAAGGCCCACAACTACCTGGGCCTGGCACTCGCCCAAGCGCGCGACTACGCCCGTGCGCGCGAACATTTCGTCTTGGCGGGCAGCCAAGCGATGGCCGACAAGATGTCACGCGCCGCCGAAGAAGAAGCGCGTGCCCAAGCACTCGCGGAGCAGGCGAATGCGCAGGCCGCCGAAGCGCCGATTGAATTGATGGCGGAAGACGAAGCGCGGATGTCAGAACAGGGCGTCGAAGAAATCTCTGCCGTGGCTGACAATGAAGAGCTTCGCTTCGCCGAAGACGAAGGCCCTAGCGCCCCGCCCATTTCCTCTTCGCCGGTGGGCGCTCAGGCTGCCCCCGCTGCTCCGACATTTGCTGACCCGGCAATTGCCGCTCCGCCAATGGCGGCTCCCAGAGACGTGACGCCTTACGCTCCTCCGGCCGCGGACGAGCCGAACACGGCTGCATCGTCGCATGACGCTTTCGCCTACGACGGTGGGTTGGGGGCGTTCGAAGTGCCGCCTGAGAGCCTAGAGCTTCGCCCCGCAGACGCTTGGCGGCAGTCAGACGCGTTTCAGCCAGAGTCTCCGCCGGCGATGCCGCCCCCCAGCCAGCCGTCGGACTGGCAAGACGTGGCGCCGGTGCTCGGCGGACAGGGGCTTCGAACGCCCCGCGGGTTTGAAGTCGGGCACGAGGTCGCTGTCATCCCTGTCCACGGCGAAGTCTACGCGCGGCTTGAGGGTCTATTGTCCGCGTCCGGCGAGCTCGACATCCAGCTTGCAGCGCGGTGTGTACAAGGCCGTTTTGTAGACGAGGTGTTTGGTGACCACACGTCACGCATGTCGCGGGTTTCTGGAATAGGGCGTCTGTGGATTCACTCGCGCAAGCATGCGTTGTCGGTGATGAGGCTGGGCGAGGGTTCGATTTACATTCGTGAAGAACGTCTCATCGCGTTTGAGGCGAGTCTTCGCTACGAGAACGGTCGACTGAGTGGTCTGGCCTCTCTCGACGTGCCGCTCGTGCATCTCACCGGCGAGGGCGAAGTCCTCGTCGACCAAGGCGGCGGGATGCGTTCGCTGCCCGTATTGGGCGATTCGCCAGTCCGCGTGTCGTTGGCGCAGTGGGTGGGTTGGCAAGGTCGGCTGACGCCCCGCCTTTTGGGGCCGGAAGATGGCTTGGGCGCAGGTTGGGTGGAGTTTGTGGGTGAAGGACAGGTGCTTCTGTGCCTGCCCGTGGAATAGCCGTGGCCGCTGAAATGACGCCCCCACGTTCGCGTGTTTTGCTGCGTGAATTTGGGAACTTGCCGAATCTGCTGACGCTTGGCCGGATTGCCATCATTCCGCTGTTCGTCTGGCTCACCTACGACGCCGACCCGCTGCATTCGTTTTACGCGGGCGCGCTGTTTGCTGCCGCGGCCATTACCGACATCATCGATGGTTTTCTGGCCCGGCGTTGGAACCTCGTGACGGTGGTGGGCAAGTTTCTCGACCCTCTTGCCGACAAGCTGATTGTGATGGCAGCGCTGGTGATGATGGTGCGTTTGGGGCGCATCGCCGCATGGGTGGTGATTGTGCTGCTGGCCCGCGAGTTGATTGTGCTGGGCCTGCGTGCTGTCGCTGCGGCGGAAGGTATGGTCATTGCCGCCGGCCAGGAGGGGAAGTGGAAGACGTCGCTTCAGCTCATTGGCTTGGTCAGTCTTTGCGTTCACTACGTGCACCCGATTGACTTCGGCGCAGCGGTCTATTCCGTTGATTTCAACAAAGTGGGACAGGTGCTGACGTACATCTCTGGCATTTTTTCGCTTTGGTCGGCGGCGGTGTACTTCCGTGCTTTTTTGAGTCGGTTGGCGACGCACCCTGCACCCCATCGCTAGGGCGCCCCAATCTTGACGCCAGACTGGCGCGCGCTTCGCGAAGTGTGCAAGGAAGCCGCGCGTGATTCGACTCGACAACATCTGTGCTCAGCATGGGCACCAAATTCTCTTCGTCGATGCCAGCGCCGCAATTCATCGCGGTGAGAAGGTGGGCTTGGTCGGCCCCAACGGCTCGGGCAAGTCCACGCTGTTTCGCTACATCATGAAAGAAGAGCTGCCGGATGAAGGCAGCGTGTCGGTCGACCGCGGTGTGACGCTGGGCTACTTCCGCCAAGATGTCGGCGAGGCGAAAGGCCGTCCGGTGCTCGAAGAAGTGCTCGATGGCGCAGGGCCAGTGTCGGAAGTCAGTCGCGAGCTCAAGCAGCTTGAACATGCCATGGCCGACCCGGCTCAGGCAGACCAGGCCGATAAGCTGGAGAAACTCATCGAACGCTTCGGAGTCGTCCAAGCCCGTTTCGATGAACTCGGCGGATACGCGCTCGAAGGCAAAGCGCGCGAGATTCTGGCGGGGCTGGGCTTTAGCGACGCCATGGTCGACGGAGACGTCGGGGCGCTGTCGGGCGGTTGGAAGATGCGTGTGTCGCTCGCGCGCATTTTGCTCATGCGGCCCGATGCGATGCTTCTCGATGAACCTTCCAACCACTTGGACTTGGAATCGCTGATTTGGCTCGAAGGGTTTCTGAAACAGTATGAAGGCGCGCTGCTCATGACGTCGCACGACCGCGCGTTCATGAACCGCATTTGCACGAGCATTGTGGAAATCGACAGCGGCGAAATCCATTCGTATTCGGGCGACTACGACTTCTACGAAAAGCAGCGGGCGATTGCCGATACCCAGGCGCAGGCCACCTACGAGCGCCAGCAGGCCATGTTGAAGAAGGAAATCGCATTCATCGAACGTTTTAAGGCGCGCGCGTCGCACGCTGCCCAGGTGCAGTCGCGCGTCAAGAAGCTTGAAAAAATCGAAAAAGTTGAAGCCCCCAAAAAGCGCGAGCGCATGCGGTTCGACTTCAAGCCCCCGCCGCGTTCGGGCGACGACGTGGCCAAGCTTGCGCGCGTGTCAAAGGCGTATGGCGAACGAGTTGTCTACCGAGACTTGGATTTTCTGGTGCGACGCCGCGAGCGCTGGTGTGTCTTGGGCGTGAACGGGGCAGGGAAGTCCACGTTGCTCAAGATGGTGGTGGGCGCGACTGAACCGGATTCCGGCACCGCGGCGCTCGGCCCCAGCGTGAAGCTTGGCTACTTTTCGCAGCACGCGATGGATGTGCTGGATGCCAAGAAGACCGTCTGGGAAACCCTGGTTGAAACGTTTCCCCGCGCTTCAGAAGGACAGCTGCGCAGCCTGGCCGGATGCTTCGGCTTTTCGGGCGATGAAACTGAGAAGTCCGTCCGTGTTCTGTCAGGTGGCGAGAAGGCACGCCTGGTGCTGGCGTTGATGCTTTACGACCCGCCCAATTTCTTGGTTTTGGACGAACCCACCAACCACTTGGACTTGGGCACCAAAGAAATGCTGATGGACGCTCTGCGCGAATTCGACGGCACCCTGCTCATGGTGTCTCACGACCGGCACTTTCTGAGCGCGCTGACCAACCGCGTTTTGGAACTCACCCCCGAAGGCCCGCACCCCTACGGCGGTGGATATACTGAATATGTCGCCCGCACCGGCCGCGAAGCGCCGGGGTTGAGAAGTTGAAGTCCGGAATCCGCTACGGGGGCTCTGGGCCGCCCCAATCCTCTGGTATCGGAGCGTCGTGCCTTTCTGAGACAGTTGGACACCGCAGACAAACCTGAACGCCAAGATGAACATCAACTTTCTAAAGGGAGTGTTCAGCGCCCTTAAACAGCGGCGACTGGGGCGCAGGCTGGATGGCCACTTCGTGGCAACCTACCCCCGGTCCGCTCTGGGAGATGCTCGGTTAGGGGCGGACTCGCTGTCGAGGTCACCGTCGTCAAGTCTTACGTCGTGGCCTGCTTGGCCGGCCGCGGGTCTCGAAAGAAATCGCCGAGGCCAGCCGCCCTCTCACCCGTGACGAGTACCATGGGGACCAGATTTCTCGGATCCGAGACCTCGTGCGACTGGCGAATTGGCTTAAGAAGACTGTGCAAGATCCCAATTCCAAACTCGTCCAGTTTCGAACGAGACACGGCCAAGGCGACCTTGACTAAATTGATGGCGCCTGGCGTCCGGGTCCGCCAGGACTCGGGAGCGCGCGCCGGGGTCCAGACCACATTGGGCGATGCGAGCCTCTGTCGCAAAATGGAGAACGTACTGTTCGCTGGGGGCATCATTCGCGACGCTCTGGCGAACGCCTGACCCGGACCCACGTCGTAGGTCGCGGCCCAAGCCGGAAAAACGGGACGTGCCGCCACGCCATGTCACGTACCACCACCGCATTTGTGGATAAGGGATACCTGTCGGGACGCAACTCTGGCGTGTGCCCAACGACAATCCGTCGTGCTTTACGGTTATTCAGCGCAAGAGGAAATGGCCATCGATCGCGCAAGTGCGTCGGCCAACCGCATTCTTTGCGACTGGCTCTTGACCCCGGCTCAGTCCCCTGAGGTTCTGCGCCAGGAACTCGCTACATTTGTCTCAAAGCATCGACTGACGAAAGTCGGGTTGACCCACGTCGTCAGAGACGCCTTTCTGGGCGTAACGCCGCGCGTTCGACCTGAAGCGTTTGACCATGTCGTGACGCTCGTCAGCGCCGCGGTGGCATTGGCGGAGAGAGTCGCTCCTTCCCCCACGGATAGGGCTTTGTACGTTGTTGGAGGCAAGAACGCCGAAGTGCTTGACGCGATGGAGCCGTCGCCGAACCGTTCGACCTCGCTACAACCTTGACGCTGCAACAGCGCGCCGCTATCTACCCAAGTCCTCACGCGGGAATAGCTCAGCGGTAGAGCATCGCCTTGCCAAGGCGAGGGTCGAGGGTTCAAATCCCTTTTCCCGCTCCATTCTTCTAGCCCCCAAGTCCTTGTGACGAGGGGGCTTTTTCATGTTTCTGTTCGTCCTGGCTGACTCTGTCAGGCGACCCTACGGCCGAGCTTGCTGACGTGCTCGACTTCCTCTGCACGGCGGACCACGTGATGTCACCGCTTTCGGCGCTGTCATGCTCGACTCGTGGCTGATGAAGTACCTCGAACGCAGGCTCATCCAGGATGAGTCGCGCCCTATTGAACTTCCCCGACCCGTGCGCTCTCAGCGTAGGCCTGCAAGTCGCTCGGAAGGTCTGATGTGTTCTCGAGAAACCGGTCGATGATGTCGGTCACCCGCTGAGGGTAGCAAGCTTGCCAGTGTCCGAGTCCGTGCAGCGCCCCACGCCGGCAAGCCGAGTGCGGAATCGTCAGGCAGCGTTCCATGACCTTCAAGCAGAGAATGTCCATCGGGACGGTGGGTTCAACGCGTTCCTGGTCAGGGCGAGGGAGCGCGGTGGGACTCAATGGGAAAAGGTCCCAGAACATGTAGCATATCAAGTGAGCCGCGCCTTCGGTTCTGGCCTCAGGGCTACAGATTCGAGCGAAAAGCTTTGCATAGAGCGACTCGATGGCCTTCACCGCACGCTGGCGATTCACCCAAGGCAAGCGCTCGTCTCTAGCAGGACCGAGCAGGCCAGGGGGAGGCGACCCATTGCAAGCCCTAGTTGCGCAAGATCCAGACGGCAAGTATCGGTGCCATGAGCACGAGGCCGGCGAGAAAATGTGGCAATGAGCGAAGTCGCCACGAACGCACGGCGAGGATCAGCCCAAGCACCCACAATGTTGCGACGATAGGGAAGATCACGAACTCCGCGCCCATGGGATTGCTCCTTCGCCCTTTCCGGCATCGTCGTTTCTACCTTGTAAGGAATGCTTGCTCAGAATTTCGACGACGGGTTCCACCTCATCGGCTGAAGCGCAGAGCCATCGCTGATTAAGCACTCCATGTTGCGCCCTTGTTGCGTGCGGGCGCGCACAGCGCGTCCACCAACTCCGGAGATTGCTCGAGATGGGCCGCCGCTGCGCGAACCCGACGTTCGTGATGAGTGTGGGGGCCAATACTGCGCGCCGACAGCTCCCTCTTGTTCTTCACCCTGCGTGTGTTCTTGGTCAAGGTGCAGGCGTTGTTGTCGACCTGTCCCGCAAATTGTTGATCTTCCTCGCCCAGAAAGCTCGCTCCTGAAATCCAACGTGCGCCCAGCGTTGGCATGCGGGCTTTGCCTTTCGGGCGGACAACTGGGGAACCGAAGCCGATCAACCACGCATTCGGTTTGCCGTGCATCACTGGCCAGCGGGTAGTTCTGCCTAAGGCGGATTCCTCAGCCCCGAACCAAGAGCACGGCGCAGGGGGCGTTGCGCACGACCGACTCTGCGACTGAACCCACCAGCACGCGGGCGAGGCCAGTTCGTCCGTGCGAGCCCATGACGATGAGGTCGAAAGCGCCTTTCTTGGCAAAGCGCACAATCTCTTCGCCGGGCAGGCCCTGGAGGACGTGCGTCTCGACGCGCTTCATGCCTGCTTCAATAGCGCTCGCTTTTTCGCGTTCGAGCTCATTCGCACTTTGCGTCATGGCGTCGGCGAGCTGGTTGGGCGTGAAAATGACGGCGCCCTCCAGCACCGGGTAAGCGACGGGCTGAAACGTGTGAAGCAGTGTCAACGACGCGCCATAACGGTGCCCGATGTCGGCCGCTCGAGCCACGGCATCATCTGAATGTTTGGAGAAGTCCGTGGGGACCAGAATCTTCTGAAAGGGCTTCATGTGGATAGGCAGGGTCGCGCATCCGCCGGGTCCCGGGCAAGGCGTATTCGGCGAGGTATGGCCGTCTCTGCAGTCTAGTCGAAAGCGCGAGCCGGACGCGCCGCCACAGCCTTCCTCGCGCCACGGTCGTCCGTGGATGCCTTATGTCCGCCCACAGGCCACATCGGGCCTTGATGGCCCAGACGGCGTTTCGACGACAGTCGAGGCTTGGTCGGGATTCGAACACCCTGCCGGAAGCCCCGCCGAAAGCCTTGGTGGACGGCGCACGTGCGCGAGCTGCCCCAGGCTTCGCAGCTGGGTGAACTGCCCTTGGGCGAGCTGTGGCGATTGCGTGAGCGCGTTCAGTTCATTCGCGAAAACGTCGAAACGGTACATCTGCAAGAAGACTTCACCCACGTTCAAGACGGCGAAGCGCTGTGGACGGCCTTCGAGGCGCTGGAACCCTGCATCGACCGCGCCCTCGTGAATGTTGCAGGTGCGTTGGCTATGGCGATGCGCAGCGGCGAACTCACTCCGATGGCGTTTCGAGCCCTGTGGGCGCGACTGGGGTGGACAGCGCATCCGGAGAGCGGGGGCACAGCGGCGGACGACTTTCTCGAGGGCGCGTTCCATGTGGCCAGGCTCACATTGGGCGAGCGTCGTCCGGAGTTAGGCATGCCCAACATGTCTTCGCGCGCGCGTCAGTTGGACGACTTCTTGTCATCCACTCGTCCTGGCGCGAACGATGTTGTCTACGACTTGGGGTCTGGAAACGGGAAAGCAGCGCTGACGTTTGCAGCGAGTACCTCTGCGCGCGTTTTTGGGGTGGAGCTGGGTGAGTCGTATGTCACCGCTGCCCGAAGCACCGCCGCTTTGTTTGGTCTTTGCAACGTGAACTTTGTCCAGGCAGACGTCAGAGCAGTCGACCTCTCTGGCGGGTCGATTTTCTACTTGTACTATCCGTTTCATGGACACGTCGCGCGAGATGTCGCGACAGCGCTGGGCAAGCTTGCGTGCGTTAAGCCCGTCACCATTTTCGCCGCCGGCCCGAAGAACGAATTCGGCGAGCATTTTCTCGCCCAAGTCGAAGGCGGTGCGCTGAGGCTGGCCGGGCGTTACGGCGACTCCGGCGAGGCGCTGCTCCTGAAAAGCGCCTAAACGCCCAAAACCAGACAGGTTCATTTGGCGAGACGACGCACTCGCGCCCTTGGGGCAGTCCCGCGGCCAGATGTCCGATTCACCCCGACGGTGAGCAGGGCGCCGACGGGGGAAACCTGACTATACTTCATGAGGCTTTCTGCTCATGATGCTCGTGCTTCTCACTGCTGTACTTCTTCACCAAAGGGCGCCGGCGCCTGCCCCGGTTCGCAGCTTCGACGCGGGCCCGCTCGCTCTAGAACTGCCGGTGACATGGCGAGCAAGTCGACAAGGCGACAGCTTCCGTTTTGACGCGTCCGGGGGACGTGCCTTCTTGCTGATTGATATCAGCCAAGTAGAGACCAAAGGACTGAGTTCCGAGGAGTGCCTTGAACGTGTCCTTGCAAAACTTCCGGTCCATACCCAAGCAAGACGACAAGTTGGGGTTTGGCCGGGCGCGCGTTTGGAATCATGGGACCGCAGCGCAAATGCCGAGCAAACAATGCTCACCCAGACTTTTTTCGCGTGTGATGGGAAGCAGGCGTTCTCGATTTTGTTTTACCTTCCCCTGACGGAGCTGACGTACTGGCGCTCAGTTGCAGAGCGCGCGATTGCGTCGCTCAAACCGAGAGCTGCCCCCTTGGGTGACTTGTCGGAGACTTCACAAAAGTGAACAGGCTTAGGACTCGATGGTGACCCGCTTGCGCGTTGGCGTTGTCGGTGGCTTGGGGCTCATGGCGTCGCCCATGGCGGTGCATTGGCGAGGGCGCGAAGAAGTCCGGGTGACGGTCTTCGGGCCGCGAGCGGACGCCGGAGCGGATGTGAAGTTCATTGGTCACCTCCAGTGAAGGCGGGCGGAACGCTTGATGACATGGTTGCCGAGCTCGACCCTTCGCTTCGAACCCAGTAACGATGTGCTTGACAACTCCGTTTCACCCGCCTGGTGTCTCCTGCGGTCCAGTTGGGACAATCGCTGTCGTTTGATACACCAACCAGAATGAAGCGCGTTCTTTGGGCGTTGGCCTTTGCCTTCGTCGGAATCCAATTTGTTCCCTTTGGGCGAAACCACACGAATCCTCCCGTGCTCCAGGATTCGGCCTGGAATTCACCGAAGACGCGCGAGCTTGCCGCGCGCGCGTGCTTTGACTGCCACAGCAATCAGACGCGCTGGCCTTGGTATTCGCACGTGGCGCCCATTTCCTGGATGGTGCGTCACCACGTGAACGAGGGTCGAGAGCACCTGAACTTCTCGGAGGCTGGGCGGACCTACAAAGACGCCGACGAGGCGGGTGAAGTCGTTCGAGAAGGCGAGATGCCGCTTCCGCCGTATTTGCTGGTTCACCCCGAAGCGCGTTTGTCGCCGGAGGAGAAGCGGCTGTTGGCCGAGGGTCTCGAAGCGATGTTCGGGAAGCGTTAAGCGCCTGGACCGGCAAAACCGGCAAGGTTCAAATTCGCTTCCGGGGACTCAATCGGTTTGGTGTGGCCCTGAGCGGGTCAATCGTGCCCACGCTGTGTCATCGACCGACATCGAAAACTCAATCCGACCTTTTCGTCGCACGCCGCGCAGCACCCCGACGCGCTGGTATCCACCTTTGACGATGCCGTGAAGTGACTTGTAGTTCAGGTGGTCGACGTATGCGAGGAGACGCGTTTTGCCATGTGCATGGGCGTCTTCGAACACTTTGACGTCGCGCAGGGCTTGAAACCCGCGCCCTCGGTACTCGGGCATGGTGAACGCGTTGTGGGTGTAGACCATGTCGTCGGGCATGTTGAAATGCAGCCCCCACATGAGTTCGACCAACGGTGTTCCGCTGACCCAGGTGTAGCCCACCAACTTGACGCCATCCCATTGGAGCAGGCAACGGCTTCCCGCGCTGAGCGAGCGCATGTCCCGTTCGGCGAGCTGCGTTTCGGGGGCTTGACGCAGTGTCTCGATGTCCTCGAGCGTCGCGAATCGGAACGTGTGGTTCGAAGCGCCAGTCCGAACCTCGATCAGCGCCCGTGGGCGATTCAGCACCATGAGAAACAGGCGAAAAGCATCGCCATCGGGCGCCGTCGTGAGTGCACGGCGCGCGACATGCCGGAGTATTCCTCCCGGGCCGACTTGCTTCACGAGGGCGCGGGCACGGGCGATGGGCATCGTGGCCATCTCCGTCGTGTAGCGAAGCTGTGGATTTTGCGCCAGTTGACACCCCATACTGTTCATTCTTTGCGATTTGTTGCCCGGATCCTGCACACTTGGGCAAATGTCTGCTCACGTGACCGATGGGTCTCAAGAGAGCCTTGGCGTGCTTCGACAGCGTCGGGTTGTGGTCACGGCGCGTGACATCCAGCGTTTCGCCCAAGCGACAGGCTGTGCCGTAGAGACTTTGCCGGACGGCACGCTGTTGGCTCCCCCCTTGTTCTTTCAGTCGATGGCGTTTGAAGAGGTTCCGCACGAAAAACTTCCGGCGGATGGATCGCCCACTGAACTCGACGTGCCCCTTCCTGCACGACGCACGGTGGGGGGTGGAAGCGAATACACGCTCTACCGCCGGGTTCGCGAGGGAGAAACGGTGACTGTGGCCTCAAAGCTCCGCGCCGTAGAGCGAAAGCAGGCGCGCAGCGGGGAATTGTTCGTTGTCCAGGTCGAAACTTCCTTCGCGAGCGACGCGGGAGAGCCGCTGGCGCGCGAGGTCGCGTCGTTCATCAAGAAAGTGTGACGCGCGCCATGTCTGCTCGGGAACATCCGCTTTGGACGCTCGCGTTGCCCGCCACACTTCCAGAGCTTGTCGTGACCCCTACAGCGGCACAGGTGTTCATGTTCAGTGCGGTGACATGGAATCGCCATCACATTCACTTCGACAAGGATGCCGCGTTGGCCGAGGGGCACTCGGGCGTGGTGGTGCAGCGCGCTTTGCTCGGCAATTTTTTGGTTCGAATGCTTCAAGGATTTCTTGGCGGGCAGGGAGAGATTCGAGAAATCCAGTGGCGCGTGCAGAGCAGCGCGTATCCCAACGACACGCTTCGGTGCGGGGGGGAGTGTGTTGCCCGTGAAGTGGAAGGCGATGCGCAGTTTCTACGTTGTGCGCTCGCGCTAACGAAGGCGGGGGGACACACCGTGGCGGTTGGGCAAGCGCGGCTGGAGCTTCGGTGATGGCGGTATCGAGGACCCTCGTCGGTGCGCTGCGCCGCGTGTACCGTTTTCTAAAGTGGGATGTCTTTGAGGGCATGTTTCTTCTGGCCTACGGGCGCGTCCGACACCGGCAGACGCGAGCCAAGACGACGCCCAGCAACAGCCACTGCTACACCTGCTTCTTTCGTTCGCCGCCGCAGCTGGATGTGTTGACTGGGCCGGTCGTTCAACGCCTGGGGGGCGATGCGCGCGAACTCCGCTTCGTGGTGTTTGCCGCTTCGAATGGGGCTGAACCCTACACGTTCGCTTCAGAACTGATTTTTCGGCGACCTGGGCTGCGCTTTCACATTCGTGCGTCGGACCTTCACCCGCAGAACATCGAAAAGGCACGCAGCGCCACCTACACACGGCAAGAAATCACTCAAGGCGTGGCAGTTCCCGAGGCCTTCATCGCACGAACTTTCGATCGGACGGGTGACGCGTACACCGTGAAGGCGAGCATTCGCGAGCGGGTGAGCTTCGAGCAGGCAGACCTGCTTGACCCTGCGCTCGCAGAGCGGTTTGCGGGCGCAGACGTGGTCGCGGTGCAAAACGTGTTGTTTCACATGCCGCCCGAGCTCTCCGGCCGAGCGCTGCAGCGTATTCGGCAGCTGCTTCGTCCCGGGTCGGTGTTGTTGCTCGAAGGCATGGACCTCGATCAGCGCGTGGCTTTCGTGCGCGAGACGGGCCTTGTCCCGCTTTCGCATCGTGTCAGAGAGATTCACCAATACTCCCGATTTCATATTCCCTTTCCGTGGTGGCGCTATCCCTATGGCGCAGAGCCTTACACCGTCTTTGCTGCGAACCGCCGGGTTCGGTACGGCACGATTTTCGAGATGCCCCGCGCGCCGGTTGGCCAAGGTGTTCAATGACGGCCCAAGGCGTGGTGCAAGTCGTGGCCGTGCTGATGGCCGCGGCCCTCTTGTTGCTTTCGCCCTTCGTTATCTTGGGCGTCGGGACGCCAACCCGAAACGTGACCCCAACCGTCGTGGGCACAAGAACGCTGGCGCAATCGTTTGGACAAGTGCGCTACGCAGAAGCGGGTGTTGGAGGGCCCACCGTCGTGCTTCTCCACGGTTTCAACCAGGACCTCGGTCAATGGGAAGGCGTTTGGCAGCTGCTCGCGAAGTCTCCAGGGCGCAAGCTGCGGCTGGACTTGCCGGGCTTTGGCGAGTCGACTGTTGACACGTTTGATTTTGGATTGGCCGCGCAAATAGAGCGTGTGCGCGAGTTTCTGGATGCACTCCAAGTGTCGCAGGCCATTCTTGTGGGTCACTCGATGGGGGCGTCGCTGGCCGTCTCATTTGCGGCTGCCCACCCAACGCGCGTGACGTCGCTTCTTCTGCTTGCGCCTTCGGGCGTGCCCGGCGCGCTTCGGTATCCGGGCGTGTTTGGCGTCGTGACACAGCCGGGCTGGGGCAGGGAGGTTGCTCTCTCCTTGGCTCAAACCCGGCTCTACCGCGCCATGTTCCCTCGCAGCATGGCTTTGCAGGCGGCCAGCGTCACGTCGAGCTATGGCGAAGCATGGCTTGAACAGCTGAGCGCGGTTCAAGCGCCGACACTGGTGGTGTGGTCGAAGGCGGAAGCGAAGGTGATGCAAGCGGCACCGGAAGCTGTGGTCACAAATGGCTCCGGGGGCGAAGTCCTCTGGCTCGATGAGGCCTCAGGCCATGCGCTGCCGCGAACGCGCGCAGAATTGGTGGCTGCCTTGACCTGTGCGCTCGCTGAAAAAGGGCCTGCGGCTGCTGTCCGTGAACTTTCAGGAGACCTTCTGCGGCCTGGGGAGGGCCCGATGCCGAACGGCGTGCCTAACGTTGGCGCGGCCCCAAACGAACAACCTGGGACCAACATTCCGCGTTGACCGACAACGAAAAGTGAACCCACCCGCGCCGCTCGACGCCGCGCAGCACCCCAATCCGGACGTAGCCGCTCTTTTGAACGCCGTGAAGCGACTTGTAGTTGAGATGGTCCACGTAACCGAGCAAGCGTTTTTTGCCTTCGCCTTTGATGTGCTCGAGAAGCTTGAGATGGCGCAAGCCTTGATACGCTACGCCGCGGAACGACGGCACCGTAAAGCCGTTGTAGTTGTAGACCATGTCGCTTGGCATGTTGAAATGCAGTCCCCACATCAGCTCAATGAGCGGCGCATCGCTTATCCAGGTGTAGCCCACCAGCGTGTTGCCCCGGAGTTGAAGGAGACAGCGGTTGCCTTCCTTGAAGGAGACCACGTCACGCGCCTCCAAGTTTGACGCGGGGTCCTGCTGAAATCGTTCGATGTCCTCCAAAGTCGCGAAGCGAAAGGTGTGTGTCTTGGCAGCTTCGGTGGCGGCAGCGACCGGCCGTGGTTGTTCCAGCGC
Source organism: Myxococcaceae bacterium (assembly GCA_046155985.1). GTDB lineage: Bacteria > Myxococcota > Myxococcia > Myxococcales > Myxococcaceae > JBJXGM01. The sequence goes on from JBJXGM010000140.1 coordinate 61,623, forward strand.
GACAAGAAAGAGTCGAAACGCGCGGCCGCCTGGTGCGAATGTCATCGCGCGGCGGGCGAGGTGCGTGCACAGCCCCTTCACCCCAAGCTGCAATGCCAACTCACGAACCCGGGCGATTTGCGACTGATTCACTCATTGGCTCCAACGCGGTGACGACGTTCGTGTTCAAGCAGCCAGGCCTTTCGCCCAGTTCCACCGGAATAGCCGCTGAGGGAGACGTTCTCAGTGTCTGCTCGCCGGAGCCAATCAGACGCGCGCCCGGCAAAAGCGGCATCAAGGTCGCCGAAAGTGAGTGCGCAGAGTCCCCGCGCAGATTCAGCCAATTGAATGTCACCGATCGGTGACGCAAAAGACGAGAACGTGACGCGCACGCCGATCGTTCTAGTCCCGGCGGCGACGGCGGCCAAGCGCAACCGCGTTCGTCCCTAAGTCGAAACGAACTTCTCAGGTTCGAGTTTTCGGACGACACGGGCGGGGATGCCCATCACCACCGTAAAAGGGGCCACGTCCGCGCCAACCACCGAAGAAATCCCGACGATGGCGCCGCGTCCAATTGTGACGCCCGGGAGAATAGTGGCTTTGGCGCCGATCCACACGTCGTCCTCCAAGACGACCGGCCGCGGGGGCGGCATCTTGTTGCGGTCATAGACGTCGTGAAATTCGGTATCGATAATCATCGCATAGGGGCCGATCCGCACGCGGTCTCCCAGCGTGATCGAGCCCATCGCGCCAATCGACACGCCGTAGTTGATGCGAACGTTTCGACCGATGCGAAGACTCGCGCCCGGCCCGGTGGCCAATTCAACAGGGACGTTGACCGAGCGCAGAAGCGTGCCTTCTCCAATATGGAGCTCGCCCAAATTGTCGATGCGCGGTCGGCCAAGCGTCCGCACACCGCTGCCGCGCGAAGTCACCCCCCTCAAGTGGAAGGGTGCCGTAGCGATTTCCCAAAGGTAACGGCTTCCCTTGCGGACAAGCTGGCCAAAGCCCAGCGCGCCATCTCGCTGAACGCGCTCACGGATTTGAAGGAAGAGACTCATTGCTCGACATGCTACGTTGGCCTTTCTTCATGGAACAGAAGCTCGCGAAAATCTTCCACGAGTTGTTCAAGCAAGACCCCGCTTTGCTGTCCGACGGCATGGCCCCCGGAGACATTCGAGGCTGGGACTCCCTGGGCCATCTCACGCTTGTGGACACTCTCGAGGCGACTTTCGGCGTGAGTTTTCAGGATGGTGACTTGAGCGAGCTCGACAGCGTCGGCAGCATCAAGAAGCTGTTGCGCGCCCGAGGCGTTACCGAATGAACTTTGCACAGGCGCTCCTTTCGGTGGGTGCCCCCGAAGCGACCGCGCTCTTGACGGCGTCGGACACTCACACCTATGCGGCGCTCCGCCAGGGGGTGGCTTCGCAGGTGGCCCGCCTCGTCGCGCTCCATGTTCGGCCGGGCGATGCGGTGCTGATTGTTTCCGAGAACTCCTTTTTCGCAGTCACGGCTTACCTGGGCGCGCTTTGGCACGGCGCCATCGCAATCCCGTTGGCGACGAATTTATCGGTGGAGCAGATTCGCCAGGTGGCCGTGTCGACGCGCGCGAAAGTGGCGTTCGTGCAGGAGAAGGGGTCGCCTGACTTCGACGAGGCTTTGTCTTCGACCGTGCTGCGTGTGCGCGAAGGCGCTTCATCTTCTGCACAGGTGACGGACAGCGCGGGGTCTGCGGCGGCTGAGGTGGAGCGCGATGCACTCGCTGTCTTGCTGTTCACCTCGGGAAGTACCAGCCAACCTCGCGGGGTGATGTTGACCCATGGAAACCTCATGGCGAACACCGACGCCATTTTGCAGGCGTTGGGACTTCAGTCGGCCGACCGCGCGATGATGGTGCTGCCTTTCTATTACAGCTTTGGCGCCTCGCTCTTGCACACCCACCTCAAGGTGGGCGGCTCGGTGGTGTTTGACCGACGGATGATGTTCCCCGACAAAGTGCTGCGCCGGATGCAAGAGACCGCGTGCACCGGATTTGCCGGCGTCCCGAGCCACTTTCAGATTCTGCTTCGGCGCTCGCAGTTTGCGCGCATGCAGTTCCCCGACTTGCGTTGGATTCAACAGGCAGGCGGCAAACTGGCGCCGCATTTCATTGAGGAACTTGCGCGCGCGCATCCAAAAGTCCGCATGTTTGTGATGTACGGCGCAACGGAGGCAACTGCCCGTCTGACGTGTTTGGCGCCCGAATTGACCCTGTCCAAGTTGGGGTCGGTCGGACGTCCCATTCCCGGCGTTCACATCGATGTGCTGGATGAAAACGGGCTGTCCGTCCCTCGGGGAGTGGTGGGGGAAATCGTCGCTTCAGGGCCGAACATCGCGCTGGGGTATTGGGAAGCGCCCGAAGAATCGACGGCGACCTTCCGCGGCGGTCGGCTGCACACAGGCGACCTGGCCCGTGAAGACGACGAGGGATTTCTCTACATCGTGGACCGCGCCAAGGACTTCATCAAATGCGCGGGAAACCGAACAAGCACGAAGATGCTGGAAGAAACGCTGTTGAAGTTCCCCGACATCGTGGAAGCGGCGGTGTTGGGCATGCCGGACGAAACGCTGGGTGAAGCGGTGGCAGTTTGGGTTGTTCCTCGGTCGGCAAGTCACGACGCACAGCTCGCTGAGCGCCTCGTGGCGTTCGCGCGCGAGCAACTTGCACCGCCCCTGGTGCCCAAGCAGGTGCGGGTCGTGTCTGCGCTCCCCAAGAACAGTGCGGGGAAAGTGATGAAGCGGGCGCTGCGAGCGGAGACGCCCGCTTGAGCAGCGCGCGCCTTCGGTCGATTGACTTCCTGCGTGGTGTTGCCGCGCTGTCCGTCGTCGTTCATCACGCCGTCAGCGCGGGTGGGCGCCCCCCGGAAGGGACAGCCTGGTTTGCGGCAGTTGAAGCGGTGTCCGAACTCGGTCGAATGGGCGTCCCGCTCTTTTTCGTGTTGTCGGGCTACTGCATTCACGCGCGCTGGGCGCAGCGCAAGGCCGATGGCCAAACGCCGGATGTGCCTTTCGTGCCGTTTTGGAAACGGCGTTTCTTTCGGCTCTACCCGCCCTATTTCGTGGCGTTGGTCGTGAGCATGGGACTGGTGCTTCTTGAGTACTGGAAGGCGCCTGGGTTGCCGCTGGTGCAGGCCTATCCAGAGCCCAAGCTGCGCTGGATGGGTTTGGATTTTCTCGCACACGTCACGATGCTGCATGGGCTGCATCCCGTTTTCGACAGGGCGGGTGGGAACGCGCCGTTCTGGACCTTGGCGCGCGAGGAGTACTTTTACCTCTTGTACTTTCCCTTGCTCGCGGCTCGCCGGAAGTGGGGCCTCGCGCCGACGGCGGTGGCGATTGCGCTATTGAGCGTCAGTTTTCCTTTTCTGCTGCGGCCATGGGTGCCGCCGGGCCACGCCTGGAGCGGCGTGGTGGTGTCGTCCGCCATTGCCCTGTGGATTCAGTGGGTGCTCGGCATGGTGGCGGTTGAATCCGCCATGGGCCTGGCCAAGTGGCCGGAGACCTTTTTTCGCCCCGGCATCGCCATGCTGGCTGCTGCCTCGGCCTACGCCGCGCACTTGTGGGCTGAGCCCATCGCGCCTCTGCTTTGGGGCCTTTTCTTCTTCGCGGTGCTCGGCTGGGTGGTTCGCCTCGAGCAGTCTAAGAGATGGCCCGCTTGGCGTGTGGTGGCGTGGTTTGAGCGCGCGGGGTTGTACTCGTACTCGATATACCTGGTGCATCACCCCGTCCGCGGCGTCTTGAAGTTCTTCCTCGGGCCGCTGGTCAAGAGCGCTAACCCCTTGCTGTATGCGGTGGGCATCGGGGTGATTGTGGCTGCCGGCTACGGTGTGGGGCGACTCTTCTTTTGGTTCGTCGAGCGGCATTTCTTGAGTCTGGGGAAGCCACAGACTGCGGCGCCGGCGTGAAACGCGTTGACGGCTTGCCCTACCGACGGCGGGCGAGCAGCGACCGCAAACGGGGATTTTGTTTCAACGCTTGCAACCGTTGGTAGGTGCCATGGGCCAGGCGGCCACGAAGGCTGGGTTGCACCCAACGCGCTTCCCGAAAGAGATGTTCCGTGGGTCCCCAGCGCGTCTTCGAGACATCCGTTCCGGTGGAGAGGTTTGCGGTCTTGAGCCCCGACGCGATCGCCCACTTGAGGGTTTCGGCGACCACTGTGGTCATGATGCTGTACTTGCCCCATGCGGGGTCGTAGCCCGAATAGTAGAGGTAGACGGAGTCTTGCAGGACAAACCCAATTCGCAGCGCGACGATGGCGTCGCCCACAGACAGGGTGAACACGCGTGTGACATTGCGCTCAGCCAGCGCGTTGCACACTTCCGTCAGAAATGCCCGTGAAGCGCCGGCCTGAAACACATCGCGGTGAAGCACGGTCCCATCTTGTTGAGCGCGCAGTGCGTGCAGTTCGAAGAAGCGCTCGAGTGCGGGCTGGATGTCTTGGGGTGTGTCCAGCGCACGAAAAACGAAGTCGTGGCCATCGCGCTTCAGCGAGTTGTAACACTTGCGCAACGACTCCTTGATGTTGTGCTTCAGCCCTGTTCGGAAGGTGTCCCAAGTGTCGCTCAGCGACAGCACATAGTTGGGAATGTCGCGCAGCACGCGTGCGCTTGCCGGATTCTCAACGAACGGGTCTTCCGGAGAGCCGGGCGCGAAACCTGACCAGTCGAGCCAATCGCAGTCGGTGCGCTCCACGAGTGTGCCCCACAGCGCTTGGACCGCTGTCGCAGCGTGCGCGGGGTGAAACAACGGCCCCCGCAGCTCTGTGATGTTGGGGTCGGCCCCAAAGAAATGCAGCATGCGCAGCCGAAGGGGTCCTTTGCCTGGGCGTTCGGTCAGCATCAGGGGCGCAGCGGCGGCGAGCGTGCCGTCCGCGTGCCAAAGCGCATGGACCTCCAGCGTGTCACGAACACCGGCGTGATTTTCGGCGAAGTGCTTCCACCAAAGGGAAGCCCATTCGTAGGTACGAAAAGGCAGGCGGTTGGCCGCTTCGTTTTCAAGGCGCCGCCAGGCGTCGCGAAGCGCGCCCAAAGCTTCAACCGATGTGACGCGTTCGATGCGGTAGCCGCCAGGCGCGGTCATGGTGAGGCCCGTAGCACAAGTCGGCGGCTCTGCTAGCATCCGTGCCGTGTCGACCGACGCCTGGGTGGGCAAGATTGCGCGTTGGATTCCCAGGGCATTCGTACGCCCTGCCGTACGGCTTGCGCTCGGACGACTGCACGTCGCGTTGTGTTTGCACCGGGTGTCCGACCGACCCGTCGCGGGGCCGCAAGCCGCCATGACCATTCCACGTCACGTTCTCGACGAACTGATTTCAACACTGCTGGCTTCTGGAAGCCCCCATGGCGTGCCCAGGGTGACGGTGACGTTCGATGATGGCTACCAAGAGGCGGCTCACTATGTCGCGGACCGCGCATCACGTTGGCCCATGGTCGAGTGGCTTTTTTTCGTATGTCCACAAAAGGTTGCAACGCGCGCAGGATTTCGATGGGACCTTGCGCCGAGCGCAATGCAGGAAGGTGTCTCGCCATCTCCCGAGTTAGAGAACCGGGACGTCGCACTTCTCGGACGCGCCGATGCGCCAGGCGTGACTCTCGCGACGGTGGCGTCCTGTCAGGCGCTGGCACGATTCGACAATGTGTCGCTGGGCAACCACACCAACGGCCATTTTCGCCACACGGCCTTGGCTCTCGAGGATTCTGAAAAGGAACTGTCGACGTCGAAGAGGGACTTCGAACATCTCTTCGGCCCGCAAACGCACTTTGCGTTTCCGTTTGGAACGCCGGGTCAGGAATTCGATGCGCGGCACGTTGCTCAGCTTAGGGCGCTGGGGAATTTCTTTATCTGGTCGACCGAAAGAAGGCCTTTTCGCGAGGACGAGCGCGCTCCGGGCGCTGTTCTTCCAAGGTTTCCCATCAACGGGACGTGGTCGGCGAAGCAACTGCTGTTCTGGATAGCGTTTCGCGCCTGGGTGTTTCGGTGGCGAGGAACGCAGCATCGCTTTGGACCCATTCCGGTCTAGCGCTGCAGCGAGCGCTTGAGCCGCCGCGCAAAATCCAAAGCGCGCGGGTTGCGCTGCAATACCGTCTTTGCTCCCTGCCGAAAGGCGTTTGCCAAACGAAGACTCAGGGGCGCCGAACCGACCGGTCCAACAATGCGCGTGTGCGTGGCGTAGTGCCACTTGTAGGGCTCATTACCGATGAGAAAATCGAACTCCCGGTGCCCACGCCGAAAGCTCTCTTCGAACATCCGGTGCAGCAGCAGCCGGCCAGGGGAGTATTCCGCTGCTGCAGTGTCATACGCGACGACCCAGTACCCGAGTCGCCCCTCCGACAGGTTCGACCAGGAAACCGCCACAGGTTTTCCGCTCGCTCGAAGCGAGGAGACGACGAAAGACTTGCTCTTTCGGAGATGCTCAAAGAGGCCGATATTGGCCTGGAAGAACGCATCGGTTCCGCCCGTTGCGATGTACTGCGCCGACTTCCATTCGCGGCACGCGACGAAGGCGTCGTCGCTGGGGTCGTGAAACGCGAAGGACAGGTCGCCCAAGGCCTTTGTCATCTTTCGTTCGCGGCGCGCGGAGTCGGTCCAAATCGAGCTGCGCAGCGCGATGACATGCTGTTCAAAGGCCTCCCAATTGGCGAACTGGGACCAATCTAAGGTGGGTGCAACCTGATGCTGCGGTGGCAGAGGGGGCGCCGCGCGAGTGCAAGCGATGCGCTCTGTGGACGCATAGGGCAAGAAGCGCGCGTTGGGCTGGCCTGCTTGCGCCGGGCCAAAAGGCTCAACAAAGTCCAGGTACGGCCAGCGGGAAATCGGCTCACCGTCCACAATCAGCAGGCGGTAGGCATGCGGACCGACGTTCCGCAGCGCACATTCCCAAGTCGCGTTTGCAAAACGCGCCTGCGCCAGCGCGTGCAGAAAAACATCGGTCGAAAAGAAGTTCATCGCGAGGACGAGACCTCTTTTGCGGGAACGCCTGCAACGACAGTGTCTGGCGCGACATCCGTGAGGACGACGGCGTTCGCGCCAATGCGGGCGCGCGCTCCGACGCGCACAGGACCGAGAACACGCGCGCCGGCTCCAACCCACACGTCTTCCTCGATGTGCGGGTAGCCGTTCTCTTTCGCTGTGCCCACGGTATTGCTGCCAAAGAAACGCACGCGGTCACCAATGCGCGCGTCGCCCCCCACGACGACACCGACGGAGTGAATGAAGTTCACGCCGCGCCCAAGGGAGACATGCTTGCCGATTTCGATGCCAAACAAAATCGTCTGAAGCCGGCGCAAAAGCGCGTTGAGCAGAGGCACATGCCACCGTCGCGCCCACTCGCGCATTCGCGTGAGGGCGAGGATGGCGTAGCTGTCGGTGGTGAGCGCCAATCGCCACATGTCCTTGGGACGGGTATCGCCCGTGGCGGTGCGTGCCAGCTCACGTGCGTCCTCGAGAAAAGCCCGAAACATGTGGCGTGAGTGTACACCGCTCACTTCCAAGCACCAGGGAAGCAGTTGTGCCAAAACGAAGCGTGATGGGAGCAGAACCGGCGTTCATCCACGTTCTTGGCGTACGCGTTGCCCAAATGACGCGGACACAGGCGCTGCAAGAAGTTGAACGGCTGCACACCGGGAAAAGCCATGCCGCGGTGGCGTTCGTGAACGCGCACACGCTGAACCTTGCGGCGTCTTCGCCCAGTTTCCGACAGTTGCTGAATGAGTTCGCACTCGTGCTCAACGATGGCTCCGGACTGGCCTTGGCTGGCCGACTCGCCGGCGCACCCTTCCCGGAAAACCTGAACGGCACAGATTTCACGCCTCGCGTATTGGCGCTGTGCGCCGAGCGGGGATGGCCTGTGTTTTTCTTGGGAGGACGGCCTCGCGTGGCGCAAGAGGCGGCTTCGGCGTTGACCGCGCGCTTTCCGGGACTTCGCGTGGTCGGTGTTTGCGACGGCTACTTCACGCCAGAACAGTCGGCGGGGATTGCGCACAGCATTCGTGCTTCGGGTGCCAGCGTGTTGTTGGTGGCGATGGGTAATCCCCTTCAAGAAGAGTGGCTGGCACGGTGGCTTCCCGAAACGGGGGCTCGCGTGGGTTTTGGTGTCGGTGCGCTGTTCGACTTTGCGGCCGGACGCGTCTCGCGCGCGCCGCTTTGGGTCAGACGTTTTGGGGTGGAGTGGCTCTATCGGCTTGTTTTGGAGCCCAGCCGGCTTTGGCGTCGCTATGTGTTGGGCAACCCGCTGTTCGTGGCGCGCGTTCTTTGGAGCAAGTGGGTCAGGTAGACCCGATCAGTTCTTGTTCGCGCGAAGTTCCATCACAGTGATGGAGTAAGGTGGCAATTCCTCGAGCGATGTCCCGTTCGGGCGCGCGGCAAGCCCCTTGGCCTCGCCCTGATACGAAAAAACACGCTTGACGCTGGTCGCGCTGCACGCGTTGAGCTCGAGCGCAGGCGCATAGGCCTGCCGAGACTCTTTGTTCAAGATGACCAAGACAACGCTGTCTCGGTCGCTGTTCGTCGAGGCGAACACGGAAACGCTGTCAACCGAGGACCTGGCGGGCACCGACTGGTCGAGGAACTGCGCGCCTTTGCCATCGTAGTTTCTGAACGCGCGAAAAGCCCAGGCGGCCGGAGAAGTCTCCGCTGGGTAGGTCCAGTAGAAAGCACCCGTGACACCGTGCTCACCCAATCGTCCAAGTGCTTCAGCAAGAGCGATGCCGCCGCTCATGTGCGTTTCTGCGCCAAAGTTGTACTCGCCGATGACGATGCCTCGCCCTGGGTAATTTTCGGCAATCCATTGCTTCAAGCGGGGAATGAGCATGATGGGCTCGGCAATCCAGGATTCGTCCTTGTAGGTGGGATCCCAAAGCGCGCGCGTACTGCGGATGCGCAGCGCGCTGGTGGCTTCGTCGGTGCGACCCGTCTCGTTGATGCCCACACCTTTGGCTTGCGGATAGAAATGAACGTCAACCAAATCCAACAGGCGCTCGCCCGTTTTCTTTTCGTGGGCGCGCAGTTGTCTCAAATACCAAGCCAGCAACGGAACGTTCCCATGGGCGCGTCGGTCGGGCGCCGAAGCGCCAGCGGCGTGGTCCACGGCCGAGCCAAAGTAGGCCGGCCAGCCCCAGAGTGCCGGACCCGCGATAAGGCCGTCCGGGTCGGCCCGTCGCACCGCAGCGGCGTACGCCAGCGTCCGGGACAAAAGTTCATCGTACGACGTGGGTTGGGGGTGAACGTCGCGGTGCGTGTCGTTCCAAAGCATCGGCTCGTTGTCGAGCATGTACACGTGAACGCTTCGCCCTCGCTTCTCGTCCGCTTTTTGAATCGTTCTCAGCCAGCGTTCGACGAACTCGGGCGGCGCCGCCACGCTCGTCAGGGTCGGTGGCCCAGGCTGAAGCGGCTTGCCGTCCTGTCCGATGCCGTTGCCTGCTTCACCGTGGTCTGGGTCCATTTCGCGCTGAGGGCCGAATGCGGCGCGCGGGAAGCCCACGGAGCGGGTGTCTTTGGCGACCCACCCAATCAGCGGCACCGTCAGCGCGGTCTGCATTCTTGCCGTCAGGTTGTCGTTCAAAAAGCGTTCGTAGGTGAAGGAGGGGTCACCCGTGTAGTTGACGTTTCGGTAGAAGTAGTCGCTCGCAGTGTTCCAAGCGTTCCCGAGCTCCCAGTTGTAACGCGAGGTGGGGTTACCGCCCCAGCGCCGGGCTGTGGCGCCCAGCGTCCACTGATGGCGCGACTTGTTGTCGCGCAGCGGTGCGAAGGCAATGCCGTAAACCATCGGGCTGATGGGATGCGACGGCGCCGCGCAGTCGATGGAAAGGCGCGCGGGCTGGGTCGGTCCTGCCATCGCGAGCACGCGTCCATTGCGCAGCGGCCTCTTGGGGTCCGGAGCTGTTAAGCCGACGTCGTCAAAGGTCAAAGGCTCGTTGGGAACGTTGCCTGCGGCACGGATGACGATGCGATCGAACTTTAGGCCCTCCGGATTGAGTTCCTCCATGGGGACGAAAACGTCTGTCCAGCCGTCTTGGGTGGAGAGACGATGCCGTGCAGAAACACGCACGCGGGGGAAGACGTCCGAAGTTCGGGAGTCAAAACGAAGCTCCAGTGCGTCGGCGACCGACGCAGGAATCTTCGCGCGAAACCGGACACCGCCGAATGCTGCTTCGAGCGGCGCATGCGCGAGAATCCAGCCGCCGTAGCCTGCGAAACTCATCTGGACCGGCCCCTGGGTGTGTTCGTCATGGGGGGCCCATCCAAAGTCATTCCAACCCGGTTGGAGGCCCCTGCTCCAGATGCGTTCCGCCAGGGGCTGCGGTGCGGAGACGTTTGCTGCTGGCCGGGTGGCCTTGGCAGTGGGGGGTGCGGCGCGACACTGAAACCCCGAAACGCTGACGGCCAGAATAACCAACGTGGAACGGGCATTCATTCTCATGCGGGGCCTCCAGTGGACGGCAAAACTCTGTTTCGGGCGTAGCGCTGGAAGTCGGCAAGAGCTTTGCGAAGCGATCCGGCCTCGCTTCGCACGCCGCGGTAATACTCCATTTGGTACACGACGGATGCGCCGGCGAAGGCAAGTTTCTCAGCGCCGACCGCATCAGCAACGACAACGCACGCGCACAAGGTCCATGAGATGGCGCGCGACAACGTTGGAAACGTCGCGGCCCCAAAGAGCAGTGGGCGAGCCGGGAAGGGCAGTCGAAACACGAAGCGCCAGGGGTCGGCTTGGGGCAGGTCAGGGTGAAGGTCACGGATTTTGGAATCGAAGACGCCATACAGAAACGCGCGTCGGCGCCACGTTTCAAAATCGGTGTGGTCAGAACCATGAAGCGTGTAGGCGCTCGGCGCGAAGACCACTTGCGCGCCTGACTTCTCGAGTTTGAGGCCGAGTTCCAAATCCTCCGAGCGTTTCAGCGTGGGGTTGAAGCCCCCGACACCGACGTAGTCTGCGCGCCGAAGCGAAACGTTGCCGGTGAAAAAGTGACCGCCCCGAGGAACAAGCGTCCCGGATTCCATGGCAGTCGCCATTTTTGCCAGGCGATATGCGTACCAGCGCTCGAAAAGGGGCATCGCTTTCAACTGCGGGTCGGGCCGAATCTTTCCGAGGACGACGCGTCGGCGGTCTTGGTGCTGGCGCAGGTGTTCGGCGAGCCATTCGGGTGGCACCTGCATGTCATCGTCGGTGATCACCAGAATCTCGCCGCGCGCAGCGAGGGCGCCGCGATGTCTCGCGGCGGCAGCGCCGAGATTTTCCTGCGTCTCGACACGCAGTGCGTAGGGGAGTCGAAGGGAGGCAAGGGTGTCGGACACCGGAACCTTTGAACCGTCATCGACAACAACCACCTCGAAGTGCTCCTTCGAAAGCGTTTGCTCGGCAAGCTGCAGCAGCAAGCGTTCCAAGAGCGCTCGCCGGTTGTATGTGGCGATGACGACGCTCAGCTGAAGGGGGTTCATGGATGCAGCGGCTTGGGCCCAATGGCGACGGTGCCAAGAACTCTTGCGCTGCCCAAGAGGTCCAGGGTCTTCTTTGCGTCCTGTCCTCGCGTGTGGCCCAAAGAGACGGTCAGCACGACGGCGTCTGCAGCCATGGCGACGGGAATACTGGCTGGCGAACGAAGCGGCGAGTCCAAACCGACGATGGTGGCGCTGTATTCGTCGGAGGACTCCATCACGCGCGATATCAGATTCGCCGCTTCAAGCAGCTCGACACCATGACCGTTGACGAAGCGGACCGGTCGCAGGCGCGCTCGACTGCCCGCCTGCGCAAGGGCACGGGCGACGCCTTCGCTGCTGCTTTCTCCGTCGGCCGACATCACGGCCAACACCGTCCAAGCATTCCGCGTGACGTTGAACCACAGACGCTGAATGTCGTCGGCGATGCGTTGGGAGGTTTGGCTGTCAGCGGTCATGTGAGGCGGACTCCTGTTCTCGTCGCGTGCGGACCCATTCGCTGTTCCGAGCTCCGGGTTTGGAGAAGTGCAAGACGAGCTTCCACATCATGAACACAGGTGCCCAGGCCAGCGCCATTAATCCGCGCAGGCCTGTTTGAGACCGCCACCAGCCACAAGCGACATAGAGCGCCAACCCTGCTGCGGAAAGTCCAAACATCACCAGGGCACTGGTGAGCAGTGCCCCAGCAACGAGGTTTTCGCCGGCCCAGCGTGCGGTGACCCACGAAAGGCCAAGCCCGAGGGTGACGGCCACCACGACCCGACTGAGTGGGGGAATCGCCAAGTCCATGCCCAGGTCAAAGAGCAAAGCATTTCGCCGGCGAATGGACTCCGAGAGAAGCGGCCACGCCTGTGCTTTGGCCAGTGCGCGACGGCCCGCTTCCCAGCGATGGCGCTGTGAGCGCGAGGCACTTTCCGTTGAGACCATCTCGCCCCAAACCTGGGCCTCGCCGACATAATGAACCCCAACGCCTTCGCGCCCCAGCCGAATGCCGTATTCGAGATCTTCGACAAGTGAAAACGAAGTGTGCGGCACCCGACGCAGCACACTTTGGGTGAAGCACATGCCGTTGCCCCGAAGGCCCGCTGTGCCACCCAGACGCTCACGCCCCAAGGAGCGGACGTCGTTGAACAATGCCAGCGCGAGTTGCATCAGGCGCGTGCGCCAGGACGCTTCGGGATTTCGAACGCCGTAGCTCGCCTGCAGCGCCATGGCGCCTTGGTCCAGACGCGCCGCGAAGGCGTGAAGGAGATTTGGGGACACGGCAGTGTCGGCGTCGACAACGACGACTGCGTCGGCGAAGCCGCGCGCCAGGCTTTCGCCAAAGGCGTATTCCAGCGCGTAACCCTTCCCGCGTTTCTGCGTGTCGTGACGGGCGCTGACATTGGCTCCGGAAACGCGGGCGCGCTCTGCGGTGTCGTCGCTGCAGTTGTCCGCGATGACCCAGACTTGGCGCAGCGCAGCCGGGTAGTCCATGGAAAGCAGGCTCTGCACAGTGCTCGCAATCCCTAAGGACTCATTGTGTGCGGGAACGATGACGTCGAACTTGAAATGGGGCGGCTCAGCAGAAACGTGTGCCTTGGGGCGTCGCGCGCCAAGGCCACCCACAAGGGCGAGATACAGCGACACAAAGGCCAACGGAATGCCCGCAATGCAGAGCAGGAATGAGAGAACAGCGAACGTCACGCGGCCTCCGCGACGCTCCCGCTGTGCGCGGGTACCCGCAAAGCACGCGGGAGTTCGTGTGCGGGCCACGCGCCAGACACGACGGCGAGTTTTCCTCCCATCACGACGGCCAATGACAACAGCACCGTGCCCGCCCAACTCTGCGCGCCCATATCGCCGAACGCTTGGTTCAAGTAGGCGACGACGATGCACAGTGCGACGAGGGCTGCGGCACGATCCTGCGGCGCACGGGAGGCCCGATATGCGCGTGCGATGAGCAAGACCGCAACGACAAGAAAAGCAGTCAGCCCCGTGAACCCCACCCAACCTCCGATGCCCCAAAGCCAAAGCACGCTGTTGTGAGGGATGTAACGGTAAGCCGGGAAATAGCGCGAGATGTCGGGAAGCCGGATGACTTCGTCGTACTCATGACCAAAGCCGGAGCCGACAAACGGCGACTTGCGCCAGGTGAGTGCCAGGTTGAAGTTCTCGAGCTCGCGGAAGTTTGTCGAACTCGCGGCGACCGTGCCGGGAAGCTCTTCTGCTGCGACAATGGATTTGAAGACCTGCACGGGCTTGAACACGCGGCTTCGCGCGGTCCAACCGACTGCGGTGTACGACAAAATCAGCGGCAGTCCCCACAAGAGAAGTCTCCCCACAAAGCGCTTGGCACGGTTCCAAGGGGCAATCCAGAAGACGAGGGCAAGACATGCGCCGAGACTCACGTAGGCCAGGCGCCGGTCGTTGATGGCAATGCCAAAAGTCATCAACGGAAGCACCCACAGACATCGCCGAACGTTGCGGCGCGAAGGGTCCTCGAACCACGCGCAGGCCGCGACCATGAACGCCACGACAAAGAGCAATGAGTCGGTGTGTGTCGTCACGTATGCGGGCTGGAGTCCCCGTGGTTTCGCGAAGCCGTACAGGAACACGGCGCCGGTGAAGACCTTGAATGCTGCGCTGGCGACGATGATGCGAGCGATGGCAGGAAGATCGAGAGGGCCGCGGAGCGCATACGCGAAGAGGGCGCACAGAATGGGGATGAACAGCAGCTGCTGAAACTGCCAAAGCGACTGCTTGAAGTCACCCCCACGCGCAAGCCCCAGGCCTGCCCAAATCACGCACGTTGCAAAAGAGAGCCCGAGCGACACTTTCAGCGCAAGGGGCAGGGGAGCGCTGCCCTGCTCTCGGCGTCCTGTGCGCAGCTGGCGCAATGTGCCCAGCAACGTCAGCGCGACGATGGAGACTGTCAAAAGCGAAAAGCGCAACACCGCAACGCCGGTGAACTTGTGCAGGTTCTCAAACCAAACCTGCTCCAGCGCGTGCAGGGGTGAGGTCCACAGGCCCGAGAACGGGACTTCGAAAGGATTGTTGAGACACAGAATCAACGCCACCAGACCCAATGTCGGATAGCGAAGGGGAGTCTTCGCGGTGAACCACATCAGGCCGGCGACGATGAGCGGGACAAACGCCAAGAGCACGTGGCCATCGCCTGCCAAGACGGCCAGAACCGTCGCGATGCCCACCAGTGCCGCGAGGGCGAGCGCCCCTGCGTTCAAGGCGAAGTCACCTCGCCCAAGAGCGGAAGCTTCAGGGTTTGTTCGATCTGCCAGGCCTCATGAAGACGGCCGTGGCGCATGTCTTCCAGCACAACCGCCAAGACGCCCAGCGCCAGAGCGGCAATGACGCTGGCAAACAGCACCAGTGGCACGTTCGGCTTTTCCGGTCGTTTGGGCATCTGAGGCGGATTGACGATGCTGTAGCGGTATTTGAAGGCCGCCCGGGCGGTGTCGAGTTCGATTCGCGCGGCATCAATGCGAAGCACCAGGTCTTGCTGGGTGTCTTGTGCAATGCGCACCTGGTGTTGCGCATAGGCGAGGTGGGGGCTTTCTGCATTGGGACGGGAGAAGGACTCGGTCGGTCGCAACACGGACCGCGCGGGCTCAGAAATGGCTTCAGGGTCCTTGCCACCGCGACGCCGGAACTCAGAGAGGAGGTCCTGTTCTTCTTGCTTGAGCGCCATCAACTGAGGGGAAGCTTGCTCCAACGCGCGCAGACGTTGGACGGTGTCCAAAATGACCGGGTGCTGGTCTGAGTAGACCACTTTTTGTTCGGCCAACTGCGCTTGCAGTTCGCTGGCTTTCTTGTTGCGAAAGTCCTCCAGGTCCGCCATGGCGCGTCGCTTGGCGCGGAGCAAGAAACGAATTTGTGCGAGCTCTTGGTCAGGCGCGGATTCGCTCATGCCCAAGCTGACGCCTGCCGGCCTCTCCGGCTTGGACGGTGTTGGCGTGGGTCGGGGACTGCCGGCCTGCTGCCGCAAGACTTCCTCCAAAGCGGTCTGAATCCACTGTTGAACGTTTTCAGTGCGCGCTTCGAGGATGGAGATCGCATCTTCGATAGAGGAAACTTCGGTGACGTGGCGCGCTTCCAAGAAGTTTTGCTGCGCGGCTTCGGCCATCCGATAGGCGAGGGCTCCATTCGGCCATTCCAGGTCAATGGTGACCAGTCCCTCGTTGGTCGTGACGACCAGGCGCTTCTCCAACATTTTGACGAACCCATCCAGGCGGTCCTCGTCGGACGGCTTGCCGAACAGGAGGCGTTCGAACGTGTCCCGGGCGCGGGTCAGGGGTGCGCGCGTCGCGTCCCACGTGTCGAGCAGGTTGGTCTGTTTCACGAGTGCGACGAGGTTGTCACGGCGCATGACGGTCTCTGTGACGGCGCGCGTGGGGGCGTCAGCGTCCAGGGGAATCGCCCGACGCGGGTTGCCGATGGAGGCGAGGACTTGGTTCCTTTGGGCGAGGATTGTTGTGCTGACCTTGTAGGTGCGAGGCCACACCGCGAGCAGAAGACTCGTGACGGAGATGATGGCCAAGACGACGCAGACAAAAAGCGTGCGGTGGCGGGAAAGCGCGCGGGCGACAAACCCCACCTGGCGCCACAGCTGGGCGTAGTCGAGCAAGTCAGCTTCTTGGGGAACATTGTCGCCCGGCATGGGGCTTGGGTTCGAAGCGTTCATGGGACCGAGGGTAACTCCAAGAGGGCACGAATCAGCTTTTGAAATGGGGCACGACGAAAAGGCTTTTGGAGGAACTGGGTGACGCCGAGCTCTTCGGCATGGGCGCGGTCGGCCACCGATCCCCGTGCGCTCATCATCAAGATGGGCACGTTGGCGAGGGTGGCGTTCTTCTTCATCTGCTCGGAAATCGAAAAGCCGCTGACATCAGGCAGCAAAAGGTCGAGACAAACGAGGTCCGGCGGGCGTACGCCCATCGCTGCGATGGCGCTTTTGCCCTCGGCAAAGAAGGCCAATTCCACGCCGACGTCTGACAGGTAAGCCGCGACGACTTTGCGAACGTCGGGATCGTCATCCACCACCACGACAAGTTTGGATGGAGGGGGCATGGCGCTAGCGAAGGGCGATCTTCGGGTAAATGAAAAGCGTGGCCAATGTGTAAACGACGTTGAATGCCAGCGTCATCACAATCGCGCGCTTGAGCGCGCGACGCGGGGAAGCCTCCTTGGACGCCCACAGGGGAATACCCAGGAGCGCCACCAGCACAGAAAGCACCAACGCCTTCGCCATGGCTTAGAGGATACCCCGCTCAGACACCGTCAAGGCGACATACGTGAGCACTTGCCAAAATGGGGTCGCACCAAAGAACGGTGTTTGTTGCCAAAGCAAACGGCTGCCAATCTCCACCTGGAAAGTAGGTCGTGGCGCGTAAGTTGCTGATAACTCTAAGGAAGCGAGGCTTTGTGGCGCTATCGGTTGACTGGTGGCCACGTTGAGCGCGCCGCGTGCCCGCGCCTTGCCAGACCACTGTTGCGTTCCGGCCCAGGTGAGCCCGGCGGTCAGGTCGAGCCTTTGAGAGGCGATGCCGGTGATCCAATCCAGAAAAGGTGCAAGCTGGGCCTGGGCATCCAAAGCGAGGCGATGGTGCCGGAAGTTGGTCGAATGGCGCCAAGTGGCGCTGACAGCCGGCAGAATGAGCCACGTGTACGGTGCGCCTCGAGACGGTGTGGAGGAGATGGCGCTGGGGCCAATGGCGAGGCTCAAGTCTGTGACTGGGCTCAAACGACCTCTCCAGCCCTGAAGCAAGACGCCGAGCACAGCAGAGGGGCCATTGGAGAAAATCGCCCGAGACGCGCTCGCCTGTGTCCACACGGTGTGTGTCCGCGAAGCGTCGTGTTCAAAATAGGCTGCGACGGTCCCACGCCTTTGAAGGGGAAGTTGTGTGCGCGCTTCGTCATCGAGGCCGCCACTGTAGAGGTAGCTGCCTCGAAGTCCGCCGCGGTTTCGTCGGTCAAACACCCAATTTGCGCTGCCATCCGTAGCGGAGTTGATGAACGCCAGAGGCGTCAGCGCAGGAAGGGGTTGCAGCAAAGGCGGCGTGCCGTCCGCGTTGGGTCCCGCGAGTGCGCTCAGGAGAAAGAAATCGATGGTTCCGTAGCTGAGGCCTTCTTGAAGCGAGTACTGGTTCTGCCCCGCGCGGTGGGTGAGCCCCACCCGCCCCTGATGTGAGAACACCGGGCGTGCGGAACGACCGGCTCCCAAAAGCAACTGGGGGTTGTAGGTGAGCGCAAAGGTGGTCGCGGGGAAGTGCCGCCGGAACGTCGCAGTAGGGAGCAAAAAGAAGGGCACGTCGGGCGAGCCGCCAAACTGGCTCGCGAAAAAGCGCGCTTGCTGTTCCGTTCGAAGTGAGACCTCAAACTCCCGGGAGTCAGCCGCCAAGGCTGCAGCCGGGAGAAGAAGCCAAACCAGCCCGCGCACAGTCACTCGGCGACGACCGTGTCACCAGGAGAGAGCTTGAAAAGCGGCGCAGCACCTTCGCCGCGAACGAGCGCCCAGTAGCGAAAGCGCAATCGAATCGGCGCATTTTCGGAACCCGACGGACGCAAGACGAAAATCCGGTCACGCCCGGCAAAGTCAGTGAGGCCCCCGGCTGCCAAGAGCGCTTGAAGCACTCCGGAGCCTGCCTCCATCGTGTACAGGCCCGGCTTGGACACCTCACCCGCAACAGACACTGGGACACCGCGCGGCTCGTCGACGGCGACGGTGACCACGGGGTTGTTGATGAAGTCTTTCAGACGTGTTTGCAGCTGCGCGCCAAGTGTCTGTGGCGAGTAACCGGCAACGAGGACGTCGCCCAAGAAGGGCAGCGACACCTTGCCATCTGGCCGGACACGCTCGCGTGCCGACATTTGGTCCTGGTTGAACACGCGAACGGAAATCAAATCGCCCGAGGCGATCACATAGGCCGTGGGCGTGTTCGACGCCGGGGGCTTGTAGTCATCGATCCAGACGTGTTGGCCCGCGCCGCAGGCGGAGGCGATCCCAAGGACAAGCGCCCCCAGTCGACTAAGCCGGAACCTGTTTGTGGCGGTTGGCAAGGGCGGTGCGAACAAGGGTGACGGATTCATTGAAGCGCAGTGCTCCTGAGGCAAGGACGCCGATACTATACGCCGCGGCGTCGAGAAGAAGTCGAACATGTCCAAGAGGGGCCAGAAGGACGTGCAGCACGACGACGCCGCCGGTGACCCCGAGTGTTTTGCACAACGCGATGGCGCTGCGTCGATCGAAAGCCCGCCGACCCACCCACAGCAGCATCGCCCCGGTGACGGCGACCTCGGTGATGACGTCGGCCCATGCGCATGCGGCGCCCGCAGCATCGGGTTGGCCTGAGTGGATGGCGAGCCGAATGAGGACCCAGTTCAACAAAGGGTTCAGC
Organism: Myxococcaceae bacterium; assembly: GCA_046155985.1. Classification (GTDB taxonomy): domain Bacteria; phylum Myxococcota; class Myxococcia; order Myxococcales; family Myxococcaceae; genus JBJXGM01. Next base: position 80,468 of record JBJXGM010000140.1, read on the forward strand.
AAAAGTCCCAAGACGGAGACCAGCGTGAGTGTCCAGGCGCGGTTGAGGTTTGTCAGGCAGGTCGCACAGACCATCGCGACGTAGGTCAGCGCAAACAACGGCGCGAGGATGCGCAACGCGCCTGCGCCGGCGACGTATTCCGCGCCAAATGCCACACGCATCCACAGTTCGGCACCCAGGCCCAGCATGAGGGAAACGGGAATGCCCAGGGAGAGAATGAACTCAAGCGACCGTCGCAGGGTGGCATTGAACTCATCATCCGACCGCGCGCGTGCGCGCGCATAGAGTGGCAAGAGCACCCAGTTGATGAGCGGTGTAATCGTCAGCGTGAGGCCCGCGAGATCCGACGCGGCGCCGTACCGGCCGACCTCAGCTGCGTTTTTCGAGAGGAACGCCAGAAAACTGACACCGACTTTGGCGTAAACCGTGTGTGCGACGGTGTTGAGGTAGAAGGGGAAACTCGCGGCGATGACGGCCCAGGTGGCTGCCCAATTGACTTGCAGGCGCCAGCCCAGGTGCTTTTGAACCAGCGCCACCAAGACAACACTCTTGACGACTTCTGACACCAAAAGCGCGGTGGCGACGCCCAACGTTCCGACCCCCATGCCGATGGCCAGCGCAATCAGTCCCCCCCAAAGGGCTTTGGTCGCGATGTTGCTCCACGAAAGGCCGTCGACTTTGCCCCGTGCTTGAAGCAGGGCGGCGAGGCTGGTGTTGGTGACGAGCAGAAATTGAGCCCCGCCAAAAACGAAAACCAGGGCGCGGGAGGCCTGTGGACCGCCGCCCCGGGCCAGCAAGAAGTCCATCCCGGCAAACAGCAGCACGGCCAAGAACACGCGGGCGAGCAGAATGCCACCCAAGAAATCCGTCGCATGTTCCGGACGGACGGCGACTTCTCGGCGGATGTAGATGTCGAGCCCCAGCCCCAGAAACACGAAAAACGCGGCGGCGTAGGCTTCCGCGAACTTCAGCGGGCCAAAGAGGTCGGGGCCGAAGTAGCGGGGCAAAAAGAGCCGGACGCCGAACGCCATCGCCAACGTGACGACAAGCGACGCCCCCAGCTTCAGCGCGTTGCGTACCGCGTCGAGGCTGTCTTTTTGAGACTCGCTGTGCGGGACAGTTTGGGCCAAGAAACCCTACTTAACTTAGCTCAACTCGCTCCGCGACCGGTGAGTACGACAGGGAAGGTTCGGAAGATGAGGTTGATGTCGAGCCCAAAGCTCCAATGGTCGATGTACTGCATGTCCAAGTACATCCACTGCTCGAAGGAAATCTGGTTGCGCCCACTGACCTGCCAGATGCAGGTGAGCCCCGGCCGCATGCACAGGCGCCTTCGCTGCCAGGCCTCGTATTTCGCGACCTCGCTGGCGAGCGGCGGGCGGGGTCCCACCACGCTCATGTCGCCACGCAGGACGTTCAGAAGCTGGGGAAGTTCGTCCAGGCTGAACTTTCGGAGGACTCGCCCTAACGGTGTGATGCGCGGGTCGTGTTTTATCTTGAACACAGGGCCTGACTGTTCGTTGCGCGCCGCGAGGTCCGCGAGAAGCTTTTCTGCGTCGACGACCATCGACCGGAACTTCAGCATGTGAAACGGCTTGCCATGCAGGCCGACACGCTTTTGCCGGAAAAAAATGGGTCCACGCGAGGTGAGCCGGATGCCCAGGGCGATAGCGCCGAGCAAGGGCAAGAGCAGCCAGAGCGCCAGGCCGGAGGCGGCGATGTCGAACAATCGCTTGAGCGCCATCTGATGCGGCTTCACGGGGAAGGGCAGGTAGTGGACGAACCCATCCGAGGAACCCACTTGCGAGGTCGGTTCAGCGCGCTCCAGGCGGAAGCTCACTGCCGGCAAAGCGAACGGGACGCCTTGACGCTCGCAGACGCGAACAACTTCCTGGATGGCCTCTGCGGAGCGGATGGTGTTGCCAGCGATGTACACCTCGTTGACCGGCATGGTGGCCAAAAGCTGCTCGAGCTCGGTGTGTGGACCCAAAAGCTTGGTGCGAGCCAAACGCTGCGGGGTTTCGTTGGGGAAGCTCAGGTACCCCAGGACGTGCCGGCGGTTTTGAGGTTTGTCGAGCTCTTCACCCGTGACGCGGCCCAAAGGACCACAGCCCACGACCAGGACTTCTTCAACGGCGCCATCGTTTCGAGCAACGGGACGAAACGCGAACAGGCGCAAGGCGATGGAAACGCCCCAAAGCGCGACGAACCCGGTGGTCGACTCATTGACGCGCAGCCCCCAGAGCGCTTCGGTCGTACGGTCAACGACCAAATAAGTGGTCGCTGTTGCCGCCACGAGCACGGTGACCATGAGCAAGTCGTCGACAGCGTCTCGTTCGTGTGCCCAGGGGTCATAGTGGTGAAGCGCCGCTGCGGTAATCAGCCACACGAGAACGCCGAGTGCTGCGTGCGCATGGACGAGCGCCGGGATGTCGCTGATGCCAAACAGCCACGGCGACTCCACCGCAAATGCGACCAAGGCCAAATCCAACAACAGATTCCAGCGGCCAATACGCCCGGGGGCGATTCGACCAATAGAAGCGCTCATCGAGTCGCCTCCGACGAAACCTGTTCACCGACATTGATCAACTTCACGAAAGAACCCGCTCTCCATGCCGCCAGGCACACAGCGGCGACAAGGAAGGTATTTGTAGTAGAAAGTTGCATTATGGTGCAACTTGTTCACGAATAGCGGAATATCAAAATACTAATATACTGTATTCATTGGATAAAAACTTCATGGACCGATTGGAGTGCTGAAGCTATCGATCGACTACAGGATCAGGCGGGGAGCGCATGACCTGGCGGTAAGACCAGTTCTGATTGAAGCGTGGGAGATAGCCGGCGCCGCGGAACCTTCCTTCTCGAAAACCGCGCCGGAGTTCTTCCAATGCGGCTGACTGATCTTCGCGCTGGACCAATTGTAAGAGTACAGGCCAGTCTTCGTCTGAGATGAAGTCCGGGCGCTTCCCAACGTTATGGGCGATGCGCGCCTCATTGAAGATGGCCCAGGTTTCATCACGAACCTCTCGGTCGAAGAAGACGACGAGCCGTTGGCGAAATGCGGGCGGTTGGCTCGAGAGAGCGGAGCAGATTCCGTCGCTCGCGGAAGTAGCGCTCTGGCGCGGTTTCGAGGCAGTGCTCGGCTAGGCCGTCGGTGCAGAGCGCAAAGGTGTCACCAGCGGCGAGATCGGGTCCCAGTTCCGCCTCAAGTGGCTCGTGACCGGGCTGTGAAACCAAGCGAAAAAGGTTTGTCCTCCCTATAGAGGACCTCCGGCTACACAGCGCCCCATAAGCCGACTCTGCGCGCCTCAAATCGCTCGTGGGGGCCACGTGGGGCGCGCTGGCTTGAAGAGCCCGCGCTTGACTGGTTGCCCCAGTATGTTGCCGCGCCTGTCGGTTGGAAGGACCTCGAATCACGAGATCGTTATCCGGAAGGTCTAAGCGGCTGTTGCC